>NZ_CP022187.1:2743248-3048054 GCF_003111645.1 Parazoarcus communis | reverse complement strand
ACTCGTTGTCCCAGCCGTAGATCGGCTCGTCCGCATCGCGCCCGAGTCTGACCGTCCCCGCCGGGATGGCGACCAGCGTGTTGTCCGGCGCCGTACCGTGCTGGGTGGCGGGCCGCCACGCGCTGTGGGTGTTGACGTACTTAAGGGCGTGCTGACGGATCAGCACGGAGGAGGTTTCGAGATGGATGCGTTCATGTTCGATGCCCATCAGCACCGCCCAGAACGGATCGTTCCAGCCGATCGGCAAGGTGAGGGGCGTTTCCCGGATCACCTGGTCGACCACCGCCCGTACCTGGAGGCGATAGTTGGCCACTTCGTCCGCGCTCGGCCAGTCGTAGCGGGCGTCGTCGAGATCATCCCAGCTCATTTCGTCCACGCCGACGGCAAACATCGACTCGAGTCGCGGATCGAGGCGCTCCTCGATCAGGCCGGCAAGGATGAACTTGTTGATGAAGAAGGTGGCGGTGTGACCGAAATAGAAAATCAGCGGGTGGCGCAGGCTGATGGCCTTGGTGGTGTAGGCCTCCTCGTTCGCGAGCACCTGGAACAGGGATTCGTAGCGGTCGAAGGTGGCATGGAAACAGGCAAGGATCTCTGCCCGCTTGGCTTCGACATCGGCGCCCGAAAGCAGCGGTGTGCGCGGGAATAGCGGGTTCATTCGAGCATTCGGCATAGTCAGCATGGATCGGACTTTGATCGATTGGATTTGCGCGATCAAGCGCAGGCGAGGTCGGGGTGTGTCGGCAGGGGGGCGATGCGTTGCCACTGCACCTTGCACATACCCTAGTCCAGCTCTCTCAGGTCCGACACCGCCTCGTGCCCGAAGGCATCGGATAGCACATGATTGACCAGCTGCAAGGCGCACCGTTCCGCGCTGTTGAGCTGGCCTTCGCGCTTGAGCGCCTCGAAGCGGGCACGCTGGGGGAAGGCCGCCTCCGACGAAGCGCGGATCTCGCCCTGCATGTCGGTGTCGATCACGCCGGGTGCAATGCTGCTGATCTTCAGCCAGGGTGGGGCTTCGAGTGCGACTGCACGCGCATGGTGGTCGAGTGCGGCCTTGCTTGCGCAATACACACTCCAGCCGGCATAGGGCTTGCGCGCGGCACCGCTCGAAATATGCACGATGCGGCGTGCGCGCTCGGGGCTCCCGCCCGCGGCAAAGGCATTCGCCAGCGCAAGCGGTGCGGCAATGTTCAGGCTCACCGTCTGCAATATGCGGGCAGTGGACTGGTTTCCGAGCAGGCCGACGGGTTGCAGCAGCCCCGCGTTGTTGATGAGCAGTGCCGAGCCTTCGTCGGCCAGAAAGCGTTTGAAGCGGCCGCCCGAAAGCCAGGCGTCGAGTGCCGGGAGCTCGGACAGGTCGAGCGCTTCTTCCTGCAGCAGGGCCGGAAAGCGCACGGAAAGATCGGCGTTGCCGTGACGTGCAAGACCGAGCACCCGGATGCCGCGTTTGAGCAGGCTCTCCGCAATAGCGGCTCCAAGTCCGCGGCTGTGTCCGGTAACAATGGCGCGCATGCTCGTTCCTGTCGTCAAAACCTGATTGTGGGGAGCAATGGCGCTCGGGATCAAGTCGACGATGAATGAAAGGCGACGGTGCTCGCCGCGTCGTGGAATGCGCCACCAGACCGCAGTGGCGAGGTGGCAGGCAGCGATTCACGGCCTTGCGCCTGCTTGCCGGATCGAAACCACGACGCGCACAATTCCGCTTTGACGTTTGTCTGCCCATGAGCGCCTTTCAACCCCTTCATGCACTGTATCTGCTCGCTGGCGGCGCGGCCGTGCTGGCCTTGCGTGCAGGCCTCCGCTACGCGATCCGTGCCGGGCTGGCTGCACCTCGGATTGCGGAGACTGCAGGTCCGGACTCGCTTGGCCTGACGTTCTCAACCGAACGTATCCCGACCGCAAACGGCAAGCATCTGCACGCCTGGCTGATTCCGCCCAAAGCGGGTGTCGAGCTTGCAGCGACGGTCATCGTGCTGCATGGCTGGGGCGGCAATGCGCAGATGATGCTGCCGCTGGCGCAGCCGCTGCATGAAGCCGGGTTTGCGGCATTGTTCATCGATGCGCGCTGCCATGGGCGCTCGGACGGCGACAGCTTTGCCTCGCTGCCGCGCTTTGCCGAAGACGCCGAAGCCGCCTGTGACTGGCTGGCTGCACGGGCCGATCTGAGTGGCGGCCGCATCGCCCTGCTGGGCCATTCGGTCGGCGCCGGTGCGGTGCTGCTGGCCGCGACCCGGCGCGGCGAGGTGGCGGCGGTCGTCAGCGTGTCGGCCTTTGCCCATCCTGCGGACATGATGCGCAGCTGGCTCGCGAACAAACGCATTCCGCGCTGGCTGGCGGCCTACATCCTCGGCTACGTGCAGGCGACCATTGGTTTTCGCTTCGACGATATCGCGCCAGTGGCCAGCATCGCACGCCTGCATTGCCCGGTGCTGCTCGTGCATGGCGAGCATGATGACGTGGTGCCGGTGGCCGATGCCACCCGCCTGCACGCCGCGCGCGCCCACGACCGTGTGGAGCTGCTCACACTGCCGGGGGATCACGAGTCCTTCGAGGATATGGCGGGGGAAATGAAGACCATCATTGCCTTTCTGCGGTCCGCACTACCGCCGATTGCCAGCGACATGGCTGCAATACCCGCCGATCATCGATTTCGCGGGTGCGCTCCAATGCTTCGACTTTAGTGATAGATATCAGATGTTTCGGCACAGGCTTCGTGGCATCATTGGCACCCCGCCAACGCCTTGAGGAAACAGCGTTCTCGCCATGGTCATCGACCTGAAGGATTACTCGCTGCCGCAGCTTCGTGTGCTCGGCAACCGCATTGAAAATGAAATTCGCCGCCAACAGCTCAACAGCAAGGCGGTGCTGCGCCGCCGGCTGTCATCGCTGGCCCGCGATCACGGGTTGACGCTGGAAGAGGTGTGCAGCGACAAGGCCGCCGAGAAAATCGTCGAAGCACCGTCGAGCATCGCGCAACGGGCTTCCGCGCGTGTGCAGGTGGCGGCGAAGTACCGTCACCCCAGCAATCGCGAACTCGCCTGGTCGGGCCGGGGACGGCAGCCGCACTGGGTCAAGGCCTGGCTGGCAAACGGCGGCTCGATGGATGCGCTGGCGATCGCTGCCGAGAAGATGGCACCGCGCAACTTCCGCCTGCAGCAACTGTAAGGCGGCGCGGTTTGGCGCGCTGAATGGCGTCGGGCGTGCGTTTGCGCATCTCACCTGCATTGCCAGGTGTGCGAAACTGCGGCCCCGGCCATCCTGTCTGTCATCGCCATGCGCTTTCTTCATACCGCCGACTGGCATCTCGGTCGCGTCTATCACGGCGTCTCGCTGCTGGAAGACCAGGCCCATGTGTTGCGCGAATTTGTGCGCATCGCCGCCGAGCTGCGTCCCGATGCCATCCTGATCGCGGGCGACATCTACGATCGCTCGGTGCCGCCTGCCGATGCGGTACGCCTGCTCGACGAGGTGCTCACCGAACTGGTGTCCGGCCTCGGCATTGCGGTGGTCGTGATCGCGGGCAACCACGATGGCCCCGACCGACTGGCCTTCGGCTCCAGCCTGCTGACCCGGGCCGGACTGACGGTATGCGGGCCGGTGAGCGCACAGGTGCAGCCGCTGATGCTGCGCGATGCGGATGGCGAGGTCGCGGTCTATCCCCTGCCCTATGCCGAACCTGCGCTGGTGCGTACCGCGCTGGGCGACGACACGATCCATGATCATCACGCCGCGCTCGCGGCGCAGTTGGGCGCGATTCGGGCAAGTCATCCTGAAGGCGTGCGCGCGGTCGTGGTGGCACATGCCTTTGTGCTAGGCGGCAGCGAATCGGAGTCGGAGCGGCCGCTGACGGTGGGTGGCACCGGCGCCGTCGATGCCAGCGTGTTTGACGGCTTCGACTATGTCGCGCTCGGGCATCTGCACCGGCCGCAGCGTGCCGGCAGCGATCTCGTGCAGTATTCCGGTTCGCTGCTCAAGTACTCCTTCGCCGAAGCCGGTCATCTAAAGTCGGTCAATCTGGTCGAGCTCGACGGCGCCGGGCAGTGCCGTGTGGAGCAGATCGCACTCAAGCCGAGGCGCGATCTGCGCATTGTCGAAGGCACGCTCGAAGACATCGTTGCCGCGGCCGCCGACGATCCCGGCCGCGCCGACTACGTGCTCGCCCGCCTCAGCGACAGCGGCGCCCTGCTCGATGCGATGGGCAAGCTGCGCTCGGCCTATCCCAATGCGCTCGCCATCGAGCGCCCGGCGCTGCACGGCGAAGGCGAAGGACGGGCGGCGGAGGATCACCGGCGCGTCAGGATCGACACGCTGTTCGCCGGTTTCTACACCGAGATGACGGGCCAGACGCTCGATGAAGCCGGTTCCGCAGTGCTCGCCCGCATCGTCGATGAACTCGAACACGAAGGGCGCCACGCATGAAGCCGCTCAGACTCATCCTGCAGGCCTTCGGACCGTTCGCCGGCCGCGAGGAGATCGATTTCACGCTGTTGCCGGCGGGTTCCCTGTTCCTGATCTCCGGCCCCACCGGCGCGGGCAAGACCTCGATACTCGACGGCATCACCTGTGCGCTCTATGGCGACACCTCGGGTGGCGAGCGCAGTGCGCGCGAGATGCGCAGCCATCATGCCGACCCGGCGATGCTGACCGAAGTCGAATTCGAGTTCGCGCTCGGCAGTGAGCGCTACCGGGTGCAGCGCACGCCCGAGCAGGAACGCCCTGCGCAGCGCGCGACCCGCAGCGGCGACAGCATGGTGAAGGTGCCGGCCAAGGCCGCGCTGTTCCGCTTCGATGCGGCAGCGGACGGCGACGGCTGGGTGCCGCTGTCGAGCAAGAGCACCGAGGTCACGCAAGAGGTGACCAGGCTGCTCGGCTTCGAAGCCGAACAGTTCCGTCAAGTCGTTCTTTTGCCTCAGGGCCAGTTCCGCAAACTGCTGGCGGCCGGCTCCGGCGAGCGCGAAAAGATCCTCGTAACCCTGTTTGGCACCATCGCCTACAAGCGGGTTCAGGATGCGCTCAAGGCCGAGGCCGCCGCGTTGAGCAAACGTGCCGAGCACGCCCGCATGCAGCGCCAGATTCTGCTCGAGCAGGCCGGGGTGGATTCAGCAGAAGCCCTTGCCGCTCAGCGCCTGGTGCTGGACGAGGCCTTGCGTGCACTGGCCGAAGACGAGAAGCACGCACGTGAGGCCGATCTTCAGGCTCGCAGTGCCTTGCAGGCCGCACGCGCGCTTGACGCCCGTTTTGTCGAGCGTGAAGCGGCGGTCGCAGCCATGCAGTCGCTCGAAGCGCGTCAGCCAGAAGCGGAGCGTCAGCGCAGCCGTCTTGGCATTGCACGCAAGGCGGTGCAGGTGCTGCCGGCCGACCGTTCTCTGAGCGACGCGCGTCAGCAGGCGAAAAGCGCTCGTGAAGCAGTGACGATGCTGTCGCAGCAGGCGGGCAGGCTTGCCGATGTGCTGAGCGCGGCGATGCAGGCGCTCGCGCATGAGAATGCGGAGGATCAGGTTCTGGCACGTGAGGCCGCCCAGCGCGAAGTGTTGCGGCTGGAGGGCCTGGCGGAGAAGGTGGAGCAACTGGCGCGGGCCGAGGTCGGGCTGCAGTCCCTGCAAAAGCTCAGGGCTGGGGCGGATGCGGCGCTGGCTGCGGCGATGAAGGACGCGGAAGCACTCGGCACCCGCCGGCTTGAACTGGTCCAGCGGATAGAGGCGCTGCAGCCACAGGCGGCGGGCATCGAGGCACTGGGCCTGCGACTCAAGCAGGCGGAGCAGCACGAGCGTGCGAGGCAAAACCTGGCGCAGCAGCAGCGCAAGCGCGACGGCTTTCACAGCGCTGAAGCCACACAGCAGCGTGTGCTTGATCAGGCAACGGCTGCCCGCGACATCGCACGGCAGGCGTTCGAGGCGCTGGATGCCACCTGGCGCCAAGCCCAGGGCGCGATCCTCGCACACCACCTGCATGACGGTGCCCCTTGTCCCGTCTGCGGCAGCGCCGAGCATCCCGCGCCAGCCCGTTACGACGGCGAGCTGCCGACCGAAGCCGCGCTGAAAGCTGCACGTGAAGCCGTCAGTCGTGCCGAAAAGGCCCACGACGGCGCGCGCACCGCCTTCGACACGGCATCGCGGCAAACTGCAATCGCGCAGGCCGAGGTCGATGCGTTGCAATCGGCGTTGAGCGCGAGCGCAGGAGAGGACGGGGCGGTGCCGGATTCGGTCGCCATGCTGCGCGAGCAGCTGCAGGCGGCGACTGCCGCACAGACCGAGCTCGCCGCCGCACGCTCGCAACTCGCCACGCTCGAGACCGCGCAGCTGAAAGCTGCAGCAATGCTGGACGAGGCGCGTGCGGCGGTCAGCAAGGCTACAAGCGAGGAACAGGGGGCAAAGCAGGTCGTCGATGAACGTCGCGCAGCGGTTCCCGAGCCCTTGCGGGCGCCGGCCGCGCTCGGCGCCGCGCTGGAGCAGGCCCGCGCCCGGCGCCAGACGCTCGAGCGTGCGCTGAGCCAGGCGCAGTCCGCGCACAGCAAGGCCGTCAGCGAGGACGCGGCCCTGCGTGCCCGTCAGGACGAACTGCAGAAGGCGCTTGCTTCAGCCACCCGACGCGAGGCAGACGCAGCGGAGGCGTTCGTCGCGGCGCTTGCGGCCACGGGATTTGCCGACGAGCCCACCTATCGCGATGCGTTGCTCGAACCGGCCGCGATCGACATGCTTGCGGCCGAGCTGAGCCGCTTCGACGACAACCATGCCGCGGCACGCGAGCGGCGCAAGCTCGCGGAGGCTGCGATTGAGGGGCAGCAACGGCCGGACCTCGTAGCGCTTGAGGCGATGGCAAGTGCGCAGCGTGAGCGGCTTGAGGTCGTGCTGGGCGAGCTCGGCCAGCGCAAGGTCGAGCGCGACAGGATCATGCTCAGCCTGAATAAGCTGGCGGAAATCGCCCGCGAAACTGGCAGCATCGAAGCGGAATACCGTGTCGCCGGTCATCTTGCCGCGATTGCCAATGGCGAGAACGGTCGCAATCTCACCTTCCAGCGTTACGTGCTGGCGGCGCTGCTCGACGACGTGCTGCGTGCGGCCTCTCTGCGCTTGCGGGCGATGAGCCGTGGGCGCTACCTGCTGCAGCGGCGCGACGAAGTGGCGGATGCGCGGCGTGCGGCCGGCCTCGACCTCGAGGTGATGGACGATTACACCGGCCGTGCGCGGCCGGTGAGCACGCTGTCGGGCGGCGAAGGCTTCATGGCCTCGCTGGCGCTGGCGCTCGGCCTGTCCGACGTGGTGCAGGCCTACGCTGGCGGCGTGCAGCTCGATACCCTGTTCATCGATGAGGGCTTCGGCAGCCTCGATCCGGAGTCGCTCGACATGGCGATGAAGGCCCTGATCGACCTGCAGCAGCGCGGCCGCATGGTGGGGGTGATCTCGCACGTCGACGAGATGAAGCAGCAGATCGATGTCGCCATCGACGTGGTGCAGGGGGTGAGGGGAAGCAGGGTGCGCATCCGGGCGTGAGCTGGCTCCCGCAAGATGCCGGTGCAATACGTTGTTGCAATCGCTTGCGGAACCCGCTCACTGTGAAAGCCCTCTGAACCGGTTCTTAGACAACCATAACGAGAGGTGATGCCATGAGCACAGACACCCTGACACATTTCATTCGAACTTCCGCCCGCTACCTCGGCGTTCCGCCGCGTGACGTGCAAACTGCTGCCTGACCCGGCGCCCGCCGTCCGGAGCCGCTCGAACCGCTAGTGTGCGGGCGCGACCGCCGGAATCTCGACCCGCTCCTGACGCATCAAGAGCGGGTCGGGTGGAGGCTCAAGATAGAGCGCACGCAGCAGATTGCCCTGCGTGATCGCCGCCAGCCTAAAGCGCCCCATCTCCTGAGTGCGTGCCCAGATCACCGCCTCACCCTCCGACGCAAAGTCGAGCGATTGAACCGCCTGACCTCCTCCGTACCATGCCTGCAGCGACTCGAAGAAGGCGACCTTCCACGCCGAAGTGCCGGTCTCGTTCATGTCATGCGCTCCATGCGAGTTTGAGTGGGCTTTGATTAACGACCTTGTGTGTCGTTCCATTGCAGGTACACGTCGGTAACGGGAACGATTCTCGTCGAGCCCATTCCAATCGGCCATGGATACCCTGACACATGCCCTTTCCGGTGCCCTCGCCGGTCGTCTGCTTGCGCCGCGCAAAGGTGTGGCAGGTGCGCTGCCGCCACCGGTATGGCAGGCCGTTGCGGTCGGCACGGCTGCCGCGACATTTCCCGATCTCGATTTCGTGCTCGGATTCGTCTCCGAGCTGACTTACCTGCGCGGGCATCGCGGCGTCACCCACTCCCTGCTGCTGATGCCGGTGTGGGCCCTGCTGGTCGCAGCGCTGATGGCCGGCCTGTTCCGCCTTCGACGCGGGCGCGAGGCCGCAGCGAGCTGGCGCGCCTTCTACCTGATCGCCTGCTCCGGCATCTTCATCCACATCCTCGGCGACCTGATCACCCAGTTCGGCACCATGATTCTGGCGCCCTTCTCGGACCGGCGCTTTGGCTGGGGAACGACCTTCATCATCGACCTCGGCTTTTCAGGCATCATCCTTGCCGGCTTGCTGGCAAGCGCGCTCTGGCGTCGCAGCCGTGTCCCCGCCGGGCTGGCACTCGTGGTGCTTGCGGGCTGGGTGGGGCTGAGTGCATCGGCGCGTCACGACGCCATCGAGTTTGCGCGCGCCCACGCCACGGCGAACGATATCGACATCGTGAGCGTGGATGCGGTGCCCCGACCGGCGTCGCCGTTCAACTGGACGGCTGTTGTGTTCGATGGCGAGCGCTACCATTACGCCCACATCAATACCCGGCGCAGCGAGCCGCTTGAGGTGACCGAGAGCGACAACTTCATTCGCCGTCTGTCGGCGGCCTATGCGCCGCTGTCGATGGCACAGTGGACGGTGCGTCCGGTGTTTGGCAACGGGGACGCCAGCGCCATTGCGCGCCAGGTATGGGACGAGGACAAGTTCGCCTTCTATCGCTGGTTTGCGATGTTTCCGATGCTCGATCAGGTCGAGCCAGCCGCTGGCGGCGGTGTTTGCGTGAACTTTGTCGATCTGCGTTTCGAGACGCCGGGGCGCGATGGCGTGCCCTTCCGCTACGGTCTGTGCGGTGGCGCGTCCGAGGGCTGGCGGATCTTCGAACGCGTCACCGGCGGACGCCGGTGGATCGGGGAGTGAGCCGGGTGCCACGGCCCTGATGTGATGCACCGCGCAAGCTTGCGCGGTGCCGGATCGAACGCTTACTTGCCGCCGGGGACCGTGCCCTCGACGCCTTCCAGGTAGTAACTCATCGCCAGCTTGTCCTTGTCGTTCATGTCCTTTCCGGCTGCGACGACTTCCTTGCCGGCCTGGTCACGCAGCGGTCCCATGAACACCGGGCGGCTGCCGTCGATGATGCCCTGACGGCGTTCGGCCACAAGTTGCTTCACGTCGGCCGGCAGCATGTCGCCAAGACGGCCGAGGTCGATTGCACCCTCCTTGAGTCCGTACCAGACCTGTTGCTGCGGCTTGAAGCTGCCTTCCAGCATTTCACCGACCACCTTGGTGTACCACACGCCCCAGTTGATCTCGCTGGCGGCCAGCTGCGCTTTCGGGCCGTAGGCGTGCATGTCGGAATCCCAGCCGAAGGCATAGGCGCCCTTCTCCTGCGCGGCCTGCAGCACGGCGGGCGAGTCGGTGTTCTGCATCAGCACGTCGGCACCTTGCGCGAGCAGGGTCAGTGCAGCCTGGCGCTCCTTGCCGGGATCGAACCAGGAATTGACCCAGATGACGCGGGTGGTGGCGGCCGGGTTCACGCTGCGTGCGCCCAGCGTGTAGGCGTTGATGTTGCGGATGACTTCCGGAATCGGGTGTGAGCCGACCACGCCGAGCTTGCCGGACTTGCTCATCTTGCCGGCGACGACGCCGGCAAGATACGCGCCCTCGTAGGTGCGGACGTCGTAGGTGCCCAGGTTTGCGGCGGTCTTGTAGCCGGTGGCGTGCTGGAACATCACCTTCGGGAACTGGCGGGCGACCTTGAGCGTGGCATCCATGTATCCGAAGGAGGTGGTGAAGACCAGACCGTGCCCGTCCTGTGCAAGACTGCGCACGACGCGCTCGGCGTCCGCGCCCTCGGCCACGCTCTCGATGAAGGTCGTCTTCACCTTGCCCGGGAACGCGGCTTCGACGGCACGCCGGCCAAGGTCGTGGGCGAAGGTCCAGCCTGCCTCGCCGACCGGACCGACATAGACGAAGCCCACCTTCAATGGCCCGGTGCTCTGGGCATTTACGGCCGAGACGGGGAGCAGTGTGGTGGCAGCCAGCGCTGCGCTCCACTTGAGGACGGTACGACGGTCAGTCATGCGTGAACTCCGGCAGGTGGAAGAAGTACGGGGATCAGTCTTCGGGCAATGCGTCGAGGCGCGCCAGCCAGGGGGTACGCTCGGCGTCGCCGACAAAGCTCGCTTCGAGGCTGTTGCGCGCGATGCGCTTGAGTTCGGCACGGCTCAAGTGCAGGGCTTCGGCGGTGGCGAGAAAGTTCTGGCCGATGTAGCCGCCGAAGTAGGCGGGATCGTCCGAGTTGATCGTGACTTTCAGCCCGGCATCGAGCAGTTGCTTCAGGTTGTGGTCCTGAAGCGTGGGGAAGACGCACAGCTTGATGTTCGACAGCGGGCAGACCGTCAGCGGAGTCTGTTCGCGCACCAGGCGTTCGACCAGCGCCGGATCTTCGGCCGCGCGCACGCCATGATCGATGCGTTCGACCTTGAGCAGATCCAGCGCCTCGACGATGTAGGCGGGTGGGCCTTCCTCGCCGGCATGGGCGACGATATGCAGGCCCAGCTCGCGGCAGCGCGCAAAGAGACGGGCAAACTTGGACGGCGGATGGCCTTTTTCGGAGGAGTCGAGGCCGACACCGTGAATGCGTGAAACATGCGGCACGGCCTGTTCCAGCGTGGCAAAGCCTTCGTCCTCGCTCAGGTGGCGCAGGAAACACAGGATCAGGCGCGAACTGATGCCGTACTGCACGCGGGCTTCGTCGCACGCGCGTTCAAGGCCGTCGAGCACCGTTTGGAAGGCGACGCCGCGTTCGGTGTGGGTCTGGGGGTCGAAGAACAGCTCCGCATGCACCACTCCATCCGCATGCGCGCGGGCGAAGTAGGCCATGGCGAGCTCGTAGAAGTCCTGCTCATGGATCAGTGCAGCGGCACCCGCGTAGTAGAGGTCGAGAAAGCTCTGCAGGTCGGAAAATGCGTAGGCGGCGCGGGTGGCCTCGACGCTCGACCATGGCAGGGTCACGCCATTGCGCTGCGCCAGCGCGAACATCATCTCGGGTTCGAGCGAGCCCTCGATGTGCAGGTGAAGCTCGGCCTTGGGCAGGGCGCGGATATAGGTTTCGAGGTCCATCGCGATCTCCAGTTCGGGATTGAGCCGGCTTCGCGGTGATGCTGCACTGCCGCAGAACTCGTCAGGACGATCATAGTGCGAGTGCCAGGGGATGCGCGAAGCCAACTGACAATACCGATCATAAAGCGAAGCGGATAAGGCAGTATGGCCTCGGGCGGGCTCAGACGGGCGGACTGGTCGCGAATCCCGGACCCGCGATCAGACTCCGCACGACGGACTGAAAGGCGTCGGCGAACTGGTCGGCATCAAGATCAGGGTTGCGCACGCTCCGTGCCAGTACGCCTTCGAACAGCGTGGCGAGAATTTCGACCATGTTGGTGATCGTCTCATCGTCGGTGCTCAGTCCTTTGGCGCCGCGCGCCAGGCGCAGGATGTCGGTGATGTTTTCATTGCAGCACTTGCTGGCATTGCGCACGATGACGGCGATCTCGGGATTGCGCGACGCTTCTGCGAGGATCTCGAGTTTGAGCACGGCTTTCCCGCGCTCAAGGTTCTCCTTCACGCCTTCCACCACGCCATCGATCATGGCTTCAAGGATGTCGTCGGCGGCACGCCACGTGGCGCTGAGCGTCAGCAATTCATCAAGATCATGCGCGACGATGGCGGCAATGATCGCTTCCTTGTTCTCGAAATAATGATAAATGTGCCCTGCGCTCATGCCAGCGGACTTGGAAATCTGCGAGATGCTGGCACCATGGAAGCCGTGAGCACGAAAGCAGTCGGAAGCCGCTGCAAGGATCTGGGCTCGACGCGCTTCTGCGCGTGAGCAGTCCGCGGGCGTATGCGCTTCTGCGTTCATGACCTGTCTCCGACGTGTAATGAGAGTGTGTCTTAACTGCTTGCAAGGGTAAAAAGCTTAACATAGAATGAGCGTTCAATCTAGAATAACCATTCTACCTTTGGTGAATCTCCGTCTTACCCGGGCGGGCATTGGCACCACTTAAATTTTCACGAGGCTCGTCCATGCAGAACCGCCCCCAACTGCTTTTCAAAACACTTGCCGTGGCGCTGGCTGGTGCCACCATTCTCGCGTCCTGCAGCGGCGGTGAGCAGACTGGTCAGGCAGGCCCTGCGGGCGGTCCGCCCCCGGCTCCCACGGTAGGCGTTGTTGTTGCCGTGGCCGAATCGGTTCCGCTGGTGAGCGAATTGCCGGGTCGCACGTCGCCTTACATGGTCGCCGAGCTGCGGCCGCAGGTCACCGGGCTCGTGCAGAAGCGCCTGTTTACAGAGGGTAGCGAGGTCAAGGCCGGTCAGACCCTGTATCAGATCGATGCCTCCACCTATCGCGCGGCTCACGACAGCGCCAAGGCCAGCCATGCACGTGCCGAGGCCAATCTTTACAGCGCGCGCCTGAAGGCCACGCGCTACGCGGATCTGGTGAAGATCGATGCCGTGAGCAAGCAGGCCAACGACGATGCGGTCGCTGCGCTCAAGCAGGCCGAGGCCGATGTGGCCTCCGCCCGCGCGGCGGTCGAGACCGCCCGCATCAATCTTGATTTCACCAGCGTCACATCCCCGATCTCGGGGCGCATCGGCCGCTCTGCCGTGACCCCGGGTGCGCTGGTCACCGCCAACCAGGCGACCGCGCTGGCGACGGTGCAGCAGCTCGATCCGATCTACGTGGACCTGACACAGTCGAGCGCCGAACTGCTCGGTCTGCGGCGCGCAATGGAGGCGGGAAAGCTCAAGAGTTCCAGCGCGAAGGCCGTCCCGGTCCAGCTCGTGCTCGAAGACGGCACCCAGTACGCGGCCGAGGGCAAGCTGGCCTTCTCCGAAGTGACGGTTGATCAGGGCACCGGCAGTGTGACCTTGCGTGCCGTCTTCCCCAATCCGAAGGGTGAGTTGCTGCCCGGCATGTACGTTCGTGCAAAGCTTGCACAGGGCGAGGCGGACAACGCCATTCTGGTGCCGCATGCCGCCGTCAGTCGCGACCCGCGTGGCAATCCGATGGTGATGGTGGCCGGCGCCGAAAACAAGGTCGAGGCGCGCATGATCACGACCACGCGTTCGCTGGGCGACAAGTGGGTCGTGACCGATGGTCTCGCTGCAGGCGATCGCATCATCGTCGATGGCCTGCAGCGCATCCGCCCTGGCGCCACGGTGCAGCCGCAGGAGGCCGGTGCCGCTGCACCGGCTGCCGCGTCGGCGGCGAAGTGAGGGGCTGAATAATGGCTCGCTTCTTTATCGACAGGCCCATCTTCGCGTGGGTGATTGCGCTGGTCATCATGCTCGCAGGGGCATTGTCCATCCTTGAGCTTCCCGTGTCGCAGTATCCGGCGATCGCGCCTCCGGCCGTCGTCATCAACGCCAAGTATCCCGGTGCGTCCGCCCAGGCGGTGGAAGAGTCGGTGACCCAGATCATCGAGCAGAAGATGACTGGGCTCGACGGTCTGCTCTACATGAACTCGTCCAGCGATGCCTACGGTTCTTCGGCCATCACGCTGACCTTCGACGCGGACACCGATCCCGACATTGCCCAGGTCCAGGTGCAGAACAAGTTGCAGCTTGCCATGCCCTTGTTGCCGACGGCGGTGCAGGCGCAGGGTGTGCAGGTGGCAAAATCCGCGCGCAACTTCCTGATGGTGATCGGTTTCGTTTCGCCTGAAGGCAAGCAGGATGGCGTCGATCTGGCGGACTTCGTGGTGTCGTCGGTGCAGGACTCACTATCGCGCGTCACCGGCGTCGGCGAAGTGACGGTTTTCGGTTCGCAGTACGCCATGCGCGTGTGGCTGTCGCCCGAAAAGCTGAACAACTACAAGCTCACGCCTGCTGACGTGAAGGCGGCAATCCAGGCCCAGAACACCGAGGTTTCTGCTGGTCAGCTCGGTGGCACGCCAGCATTGCCTGGCCAAGGCTTTACTGCCTCGATCACGGCGCAGAGCCGCTTGCAGACTGTTGAACAGTTCGAAGCCATTCTGTTGCGGACCTCGGCCCAGGGTGGTGAGGTACGTCTGGCCGACGTGGCACGGGTGGAGATCGGCGCCGAGAGTTACGGTACCGTTGCCCGTTACAACGGCAAGCCGGCTGCCGGAGTCGGCATCAAGCTGGCCGCAGGTTCGAACGCGCTCGAGACCGCGAATGCGGTGCGCGCGAAGCTCGACCAGATGAAGCCCTACTTCCCTGAAGGCATCGATGTCGTTGTGCCCTACGACACCACGCCCTTCGTGCGGATTTCGATCGAGGAAGTGGTCAAGACCCTGATCGAAGCCGTGGTGCTGGTATTCCTGGTGATGTACCTGTTCCTGCAGAACCTGCGTGCGACACTGATCCCGACCATTGCCGTGCCGGTGGTGCTGCTTGGCACTTTCGGCGTGATGGCGGCCTTCGGCTTCTCGATCAACACCCTGACCATGTTCGGCGTCGTGCTCGCCATTGGTCTGCTGGTTGACGATGCGATCGTGGTGGTCGAAAACGTCGAGCGGGTGATGAGCGAGGAAGGTCTGTCTCCCAAGGAGGCGACCCGCAAGTCGATGCGTCAGATCACCGGTGCGCTGGTGGGTATCGGCCTGGTGCTGTCCGCGGTGTTCGTGCCGATGGCTTTCTTCGGCGGCTCGACCGGGGTGATCTATCGTCAGTTCTCGGTAACCATCGTGTCAGCCATGGCGTTGTCGGTGCTTGTCGCCATCGTGTTCACACCTGCGCTGTGCGCGACCATGCTCAAGCCGGTGGAAAAGGGGCACGACATCGGCGAGGGCGGCATGTTCTCGGGCTTCTTTGGCTGGTTCAACCGCATGTTCGACCGCAATACCCGACGCTACGAGTCGGCGGTGGGCGGCATCCTCAATCGCAGCCTGCGCTTCATCGCCATCTATCTGGCGATCGTGGTGGTGCTCGGCTTGCTCTTCGTTCGCATGCCGACCTCCTTCCTGCCAGAGGAGGACCAGGGGGTGATGTTCAACCAGGTCATGCTGCCCGCAGGGGCGACCCAGGAGCGCACGATCGAGGTCCTGGAGAAAGTCGAGAAGCATTTTCTGGAGAATGAGAAGGACACGGTGAAGGCCCTGTTCACCGTTGCCGGTTTCAGCTTCGGTGGCAGCGGTCAGAACATGGGTATCGGCTTCGTGAACCTGAAAAGCTGGGACGAGCGCCAAGGTCCCGGCATGGACGTCAAATCGGTTGCAGGGCGTGCGATGGGTGCGTTCTCGCAGATCCGCGAGGCGATGGTGTTTGCCTTCGTACCGCCGGCGGTGATTGAGCTCGGTACCTCGAATGGCTTCAATGTTCAGTTGCAGGATCGTTCGGGTCTTGGCCACAACGCCTTGGTGGCAGCACGTAACCAGTTTCTGGGCATGGCGGCGCAGGACAAGCGGCTGGTCGGCGTACGTCCGAACGGTCAGGACGACACGCCTGAATTCCGCCTCGAGGTTGACCACGCCAAGGCAGGCGCGCTGGGCATCTCGGTTGCTGACATCAACGATATGCTGGCAACCGCGTGGGGCGGCAGCTACGTGAATGACTTCATCGACCGTGGCCGGATCAAGAAGGTCTACGTGCAGTCCGACGCCTCGGCGCGGATGACGCCCGAAGACATGAACAAGTGGTTCGTGCGCAACAGCATGGGCGAGATGGTGCCATTCTCGGCTTTTGCCACGGCGAGATGGACTTACGGTTCGCCGCGTCTGGAGCGCTACAACGGACAGTCGTCGATCGAGGTGCTGGGGCAGGCTGCGCCTGGCCTGTCATCGGGTGAAGCGATGGCTGCAGTCGAAGAGATCATGACCAAGCTGCCCGCAGGCATCGGCTACGAGTGGAGCGGTACCTCGTTCGAGGAACGTCGCTCGGGCTCGCAGGCTCCTGCGCTGTATGCCTTGTCACTGCTGGTGGTCTTCCTCTGCCTGGCGGCGCTGTACGAGAGCTGGTCGGTACCGTTTGCGGTGATGCTGGTGGTGCCGCTCGGCGTGCTGGGTGCCTTGCTAGCAGCGACCGGTCGCGGGCTGTCGAACGACATCTACTTCCAGGTGGGTCTGCTGGCGACCATCGGTCTGTCGTCGAAGAACGCCATTCTGATCGTCGAGTTCGCCAAGGCGGAGATGGAGGCGGGCAAGGATCTGATTACCGCGACGCTGACCGCGGTGCGGATGCGTCTGCGTCCGATCCTGATGACCTCGCTGGCTTTCGGTCTGGGCGTGTTGCCTCTGGCCATCAGCACCGGCGCGGGTTCCGGCAGCCAGAACGCGATCGGTACCGGCGTGCTCGGTGGCACGATCGCCGCCACCGTGCTGGGCATCTTCTTCGTGCCGCTGTTCTACGTTGTGATCAAGCGCATTTTCAAGGACAAGCCGGCGCAGCCTGAGAATCACGTTGCGGCAGCGCCGGAGGAACGGACATGAACACCCTTCGTAGCCTGACCCTCGCTGTTTCAGCGACTCTGCTTGGTGCGTGCACGACGCTCGCGCCGGATTACCTGCGCCCGGACGCACCGGTGGCCTCGGCCTGGCCGGGGCAGACCGAGGCGGTTGCAGCCCCTGTCGCGGTGGCCGATATCAGCTGGCGCGACTATTTCGCCGATGCGCGCTTGCGCGAGCTGATCGGGATCGCTCTGGAGAACAATCGCGACCTGCGTGTAGCGGCGCTCAACATCGAGAAGGCGCAGGCGCAATACCGCATTCAGCGGGCAGACCAGTTTCCGTCGGTTGCACTCAGTGGCGGTCAGAGTGCCCAGCGCCTGCCGGGTGACCTCACCAGCAGCGGCGAATCCACGATCTCGCGCCAGTACTCCACGACCGTCGGAATCTCTGCGTGGGAGCTCGACTTCTTCGGGCGGGTGCGCAGCCTGCGCGACCAGGCGCTGGAAACCTACCTCGCCACCGAGGAGGCGAGGCGGAGCGCACAGATCAGTCTCGTTGCCGAAGTTGCAAATGCCTGGCTGACGCTTGCGGCCGACCGCGAACTGCGTGACCTCGCACGTGAGACCTGGCAGACGCAGCAGAAATCGGTGGATCTCACCCGTCGCAGTTTCGAGGCCGGTGCAGTTTCTGCGCTCGATGTGCGTCAGGCGCAGAGCGCAATGGAGCGCGCCCGCGCAGACGCGGCGCAGTATGCGTCGCAGGTGGCAAAGGACGAGAATGCGCTCGCAGTTCTCACCGGAGGGCAGGTGCCGGCGCGCCTGTTGCCCGAGAAACTGATCGACGCGGTGACCGCGCTTGCCGAGCTGCCGTCCGGCATTCCGTCCGAGGTGCTGGTGCGCCGTCCGGACGTGCTGCAGGCCGAGCGTACCTTGCGTGCGGCCAACGCCAACATCGGCGCAGCGCGCGCAGCCTTCTTCCCGAGCATTTCGCTGACGGCAACCGCGGGCACGGCGAGTGCCACCCTCGACGGACTGTTTCAGGCCGGATCGGGGACCTGGACTTTCGTGCCCCAGCTCACGCTGCCCATTTTCAACGCAGGTGCGCTCAGTGCCAGCCTGGACGTGGCCAAGGTGCAGCGCGAGATCCAGGTGGCGGAATACGAGAAGGCCATCCAGAGCGCCTTCCGTGAAGTGGCGGATGCGCTGGCCGAGCGTGCCAACCTTGGCGAACAGCTCGACGCCCGGCGCAACCTGGTCGAGGCCAGTGCCGAGAGCTATCGCCTGTCCGACGCGCGCTACCGTAACGGCATCGACAGCTATCTTGTGCTGCTCGATGCGCAACGTTCGCGGTATGCTGCAGAACAGGAGCTGATCGCTGCGCGTCTGTCCGAGGCGGGTAACCGCGTTGCACTATACAAAGTGATGGGTGGCGGCTGGCAATAACGTGGTGTAATTCCGGTAATAACGCCGGCTGGCAGCGCTGTTTTGCGGAGTATGTCGCAACAATTCCCGCTTTACGGTATGGTCTCGCCCTGCCAGTCCGGACGTATGCCGAACAAGGAATCTCAACATGAACGCAACCACTACTCCAGCCCTTATGACCGAGGCCGAAATCCTTGCTGCGCCCGAGTCGGATTACATGTCAGCTCGTCAGCTGGCATTCTTCCGGCACCGTCTCCAGACCGAGATGGAACAGCTGCTTGAGAACGCGCACGAAACCACCACCCACCTGCAGGACAACGAGGCCACGCCCGATCCCTCCGACCGTGCGAGCGTCGAGGAAGAGCACACCCTCGAACTGCGCGTGCGGGACCGCGAGCGCAAGCTGCTGAAGAAAATCGGCGAAGCCATTGCCCGCATCGACGCCGGTGAGTATGGCTGGTGCGAGGAAACCGGCGAGCCGATCGGCATCGGCCGTCTGCTGGCACGCTCGACCGCCACCCTGTCGCTCGAAGCCCAGGAGCGTCGCGAGAAACTCAAGAAGATGCATGGCGGTTGATTGCGGCCTGCTGTCCGGGACGCAGACGCCGTGTCTGCGCCCTGGTCAGACTGCCCGATCCGATTCCACCTGATGCGCTGGCTACTGCGCGGCCTGATCCGCGGCTATCAGCTCTTCATCAGCCCCCTGCTCGGGCCGCGCTGCCGTTTCTACCCGACGTGCTCGCACTACGCGCTCGAGGCCATCGAGACCCACGGCGCACTGAAGGGCAGCTGGCTGGCCTTGCGCCGGCTGTTGCGCTGCCATCCCTGGAGCGCCGGTGGGGTCGATCTCGTGCCGCCTGTCTGCTGCAAGGATCATCCTCCGCACGAAACGCATACGCACCGGCACTAGGAGCCGCAGCGTGAATCCTGCCGCGCCGCTTTCCGCACTTGAACACCGCTGGCTGGCCGAACTTGTTCGCCGCCACGAATCCCGCCACGGCCGTCTCGAAGATGCGGTCGAGCTGGCGGAGGCCCGCCGTGCCCCTCCCGATCTCGAAACCCGTATCTGTCGTCGCGCCGAGCGCCTCGGTACACGCGAAGGCTGGCGCGATGCCATCCTGCGCTGGCATGGCCGTGCGCGGCTGATTCTCGCACTCGCGTGCGTGCTGGCGCTGGTGCTCGGTGCGGGCACGGCAGCGGCCGTGCTCGGCGATGGCAGCCGGCCGGTCAACGTGGTGTGGGCGCTGGGCGGTCTGCTCGGCGTGCACCTGTTCAGCCTCCTGCTGTGGCTGCTTGGCACGCTTGTGGCCGGTCGCGGCCGGACGCGCGGCGGCAGTGCGCTGGGCACGGTGTGGCTGCGTCTGGTCAGCGTGTTCGACCGCAGTCCTGCCGCGGCCGAGCTGCCGCTCGCGCTGGGGGGGCTGCTCGCCCGCGGCCGCCTCGCAAGCTGGGGGCTGGGCGCAGTCAGTCATTTGCTATGGTTCCTGGCCCTTGTCGGTGCTGCAGCGGGTTTGCTCGGCTTGCTGGCGGTGCGCCGCTACGGCTTCGTGTGGGAGACCACCATTCTGCCGGGCGACGCCTTCGTCGCGCTGACCACCCTGCTGGGCGTGGTCCCCGGCTACCTCGGCTTTCCGGTGCCGGATGCTGCGCACGTCATTGCCAGTGGCGATGCGGTCATGGTGGATGAAGCCGGACGCCGCGCTTGGTCGGGCTGGCTGCTGGGCTGCGTGCTGGTGTATGGCGTGCTGCCAAGACTGCTGCTCGTGCT
This sequence comes from Parazoarcus communis, assembly GCF_003111645.1. Classification (NCBI taxonomy): domain Bacteria; kingdom Pseudomonadati; phylum Pseudomonadota; class Betaproteobacteria; order Rhodocyclales; family Zoogloeaceae; genus Parazoarcus; species Parazoarcus communis. The sequence goes on along the minus strand of NZ_CP022187.1, from coordinate 3,028,178 downwards.
GGTTTGTGTGCAGGGCTGGCGGTATGGCTTGAGTCGCCTGCAGCTGGATCTGGCGCTGCCCGATTACATCCGTCTCAAGCCACGGCTGTTGCCCGACAGCGAACGCATCGGCATCAGCGATCCCGCGCCGGCACGGATGCCACGACCGGGACGCCATGGACACGCCGCTGCGCAAACCGGTGCTGTGGTCATGGTGGCGCTCGAACTTGGCGCGGATCTGCCCTGGCCGCCGGTCGGCTGCGAAGGATTGGCTGCCGATGGCGGCCGTCTCGATAGCCGCGACCAGCGTCGTGCGGCCATCGCTCGCTTCGGTGCGACGCCGCCGGCACGTCTGCTGATTGCAATCGACCCGCGACTGACGCCGGATCGCGGCAGTCTCGGCCTTGTCGCCGAGCTTGCCGACCACGCCGGTGAAACCCGGGTATGGGCACTGCCTGTGCCCGATGGCGGTAGCGGTCGCCTGAGCTTGTGGCAGGATGGGCTGTCTGGCCTTGAACTCGATGAGGGCGCGTTGATGGCGGATCAGGATCAGGTGCGAGCATGGCTGGGAGCGACGCTATGAGCGCACTGCTGCGCGTTGCCGTGGTCGGTCATACCAACACTGGCAAGACTTCGCTGCTGAGGACTTTGGCACGCGATGCCGGTTTCGGGGAGGTGTCGGATTCGGCCGGCACCACCCGGCATGTCGAGGGCCTGCGGCTGATGGCTGACGATCAGCCGGTGGTCGAGCTCTACGACACGCCGGGCATGGAAGACGCCATCGCCCTGCTCGAATTCATCGACGAACTGGTCGCGCCGGGTGAGCGGGTCGACGGTCCCGATCGCATCAGCCGCTTTCTTGCCACTGCCGAGGCGGGCGCGCGTTTCGAGCAGGAGGCCAAGGTGCTGCGCCAGTTGCTGGCGAGCGATGCGGCGCTGTATGTGGTCGATGCCCGCGATCCGGTACTGCCCAAGCACAAGGACGAACTCGCCCTGCTCGCCAGCGCAGCCCGGCCCTTGCTGCCGGTGCTCAATTTCATCGCCTCGCCGGCTGCGCGTGCCGACGACTGGCATGCGGCGCTGGCGCGCCTTGGCCTGCACGCCGTCGTGCGCTTCGACACCGTGGCGCCGGCGGTCGATGGCGAGCGACGCCTGTTCGAGACCCTTGCCACCCTGATGCACAGCCACCGCCCGGCGCTTGAAGCGCTGATCGTCGACCGCGAGGAAGAGGCGGAATCGCGCCGCCTGAGCGCGCGCCGGCTGGTGGCGGAACTCCTGATCGAACTTGCCGCCCGCCGCGACGTGGTCGATGCCGATGACGATGCGGCGCTGCAGGCCGCTGTCCACAGCTTGCGCGAGACGGTGCGCGCACGCGAGCAGGCCTGCGTCGAAGCCTTGCTGCAGCTCTACCGCTTCCGCCCCGATGACGCGCGTGCTGCCGAGTTGCCGCTGGCCGACGGGCGCTGGGACGACGACCTGTTCAATCCCGAGACCCTGCGCCAGATGGGCATTCGTCTCAGCACCGGGGTGGCCGCAGGGGCTGCAGCCGGGGTCGGCATCGACCTGATGACCGGCGGTCTGACGCTGGGGGCTGCAGCAGCGCTCGGCGCGGTGGCCGGTGGCCTGTGGCAGACCTTCGGCCACTACGGCGAGCGCATTGCCGCCCGCCTGCGCGGTCATCACGAACTCACCGTGGACGACGCCATCCTCCGTCTGGTCGCGCTGCGTCAGCGCCAGCTGCTGATTGCGCTGGAAGGCCGTGGCCATGCGGCGATGACGCCCATCGAGCTGCCGCAGGCGGTCTCGCCCGAGTCCGATCCGGACAGTGCCGACTGGCGCGAAGGGCGCCTGCCCGACCCCTTGCTGCAGGCACGGGCGCATCCGGAGTGGGCACATGAAGGCGACGACGACAGGGACGATGCCGAGCGCAGCCTCGCCGAGTATCTGGCCTGAGGTTTTGAGCGCAGTGCCCGGAGGTGCGGGGGATCAGGCCTGATCCGGTGCCAGCACGGCAGCAGCGCGTTCCGACGCGACGAAGATGACCTTCATCGTGGCACGGGTGGCGCCGACGAAGAGCTTGCGCATCGTCAGTTCATCGAGCGCCTCGAAGTCGATCTCGGTAAAGATCACGCACGGAGCGGACTGGCCCTTGAAACGGTAGACCGAATCGATCAGCAGTTCGCCCTCGCTGTATTCGGCTTCGCCGAACAGGTCGTAACGACCATGAAAGGCGCGCAGGCGGTGCGGGCCGAGGTGGGTGAGCGGGGTGAAGCGTGAATACTCGCGGCCGCGAAAGCTGATGATGGCGATCATGTCGCGCCGGAAGCCGAGGCCGATGGCACGGGTGATGGCGCGCTTGGTGGCCTCCATCAGACCGGTCTCGTCGTGCCAGCTCATCACTTCCGGTTCGCTGTCGGCCACCGGACTGCCGGCGACGATCGGCGTGGGCAGGGGCAGGCGGTCGTTGAGCAGCTCGAGCACATCGGCTGGTGTGCGGTAGTTGGTGTCGGCGGTGAGCCCGGCCCATCCGGGCAGTTTTACCGGTTCGCGGCCGTACAGGTTCTGCAGCGGGTCCTCCAGCCACCATGCACGGCCCTCGGGCGTGAGCAGGGCGAGCAGGCTGTCGCGCCAGGCATCGGTAAAGTCCTGGCCTTCGTCCACGATCAGCTCGTCAAAACGCCAGGCCGGGTCCTTGTTGCCGTGGGCGAGCAGCGCGGCGAAGTCCGTTTCCATGCGCCGGAAGCGGTCGGGAGCGGAAAAGTCCGGCGTGCGGCCGGCCGCGCGCAGGCGGCGGTCGCACAGCTGGTGATAGGTGGCGACTTCGCCGCCGGGCGGCACGACGCGCGCGAAGTGATCTGCCAGCGGTCGGTTGTAGCACACGTACAGTGGGCGGCGCCCGGCGTGCAGAGCGTCAGTATAGGCGGCCAGCGCGAGCTGGGTCTTGCCGCTGCCGGCGGTGGCGGTGACGCGCAGCCGGTGCGGATGCAGGCTGATGCGGCGCGCCCATTCGGCCAGTCCGCCCGACAGCCGCGTGGTCAGCGCCACCGCCTGACCGGCGAGCGCCTGCACGTCGGGCACCAGTTCCAGGAGTTCGGCGAAGAAACGATGGAGGGCGTGACGATGGGCGGCAGTGCCGGCTCCGGCCGCATCGTGTTGCGGCCCGCACAGCTCGCGCACGATGTCGAGCAGGTGGGCACGCCGGCTTGCATCGACGATGCGGGCCGGGTCCAGACCTGCGGTGCCGGGCTGGCGGACGGTGTAGTCGGGGCAGTAGAGCAGGGTATCGAGTACCGGCTCGGTGCCGCCGAGCAGCGGTCGCAGGCGCGCGCGCAGGGCATCGGCCGTGCGCGCAAGGTCCAGGCTGATGTCGCGGTTGCGGCGCTTGCCCGGGCGCAACAGGCCGTTGGCGCTCTCGTCGAGAAAGCCCGACTGCTGTTCGATCAGCAGGATGCGTCCGTCCGGGCCGAGAATGACGAAGCCGATCTCGCCGAATACTGCGTGCTGACCTTCGGCGCGGGTCCAGTGCAGCCCGTGGTAGATGTTGAATTCGTGCGGCAAGCCTTCGGCCAGCAGCGCCAGGGTGGCCAGTTCGCGGCCCTGCGCACCGTTCGCGGGCAGATGCCGCCAGCCTTCGGGGTGGACGCGGGCCATCTTCAGCATGGCACGAGGCCCGGAGCGGAGGACAAAACGAGGGTGACGGTCATGTGCGGGTTCAGTATGCGTGCGGGCCGGGTGCGCCGATGGCGCAACTTTGGCACAAGTCCCGCTGCCGTGCCCACGGTCGATGCGCTATGCTCGACGGCCGCGGGGCGGATGCGCCATCTCCTGCCCCCAGTTTCGCTACGGAACCGCCATGGAAACACTGAAAGTCTTCATCACCCTGCTCGCCCTGATCAACCCCTTCGGGGCGATCCCGATGTTCCTCAGCCTCACCGCCACGCAGACTCCGCCGCAGGTGCGCGGCACGGTGAACACCGCATCCATCGCGACCGCCGTGGTGCTGGGGGTGTCGGCCCTGTTCGGGCAGACGCTGCTGAGCGTGTTTGGCATCTCGATCGCTTCGCTGCAGGTGGGTGGTGGCATCCTGCTGTTCGTGCTCGCCTTCAGAATGTTCAATGCCGAACCCACCCGCGCCCGCACCACGCCCGAGGAGGCGCATGAGGCAGCCGAGCGTTCGAGCATCGCGGTCGTGCCACTGACCATTCCGTTGCTGACCGGTCCGGGCACCGTGAGTACGGTCATCATCTATTCCGAGCGCGTGCAGCACTGGTGGGAGATGCTGATTCTGGTAGTCATCGGTCTGGTCATCGGTGGCGTGGTGTGGGGCACGCTGCGCCTCGCCGGCCCCATCAGCCGGCTTGCCGGCCAGACAGGGCTCAACATCATGACCCGTCTGATGGGTCTGGTGCTGGCTGCGCTCGCGGTGGAGTTCATCGCCGTCGGCGTGCGTACGCTGGCTTCGGCCTGACGCCTGACGCCCGGGACCGACATGAACCCCGAAGACCTGCATCTTCTCGTCACCCGCACGATGCCCTTTGGCAAGTACAAGGGACGGCTGATTGCCGACCTGCCGGGCAACTACCTCAACTGGTTCGCCCGCGAGGGATTTCCCAACAGCGAAATCGGTCGCCTGCTCGCGCTGATGCAGGAGATCGACCACAACGGGCTGTCGGACTTGCTGAAGCCCCTGCGCGAACCACCGAAGTAGCGCCCGGCGCCTGCGACTGGATGACAGACGCGCGCCGCTCCGCCATCATTCACCGGCTCAGGCCTGCCCACTCGACATGTTTTCCATCGCTTTTTCCAATCGCTTCGAAATCCTCCTCGATACCCTGCTCGACCGGCTTGCCGAAGAGCAGCCGGGGCCGTTCGGGCTGCGCGAGGTGGTGGTGCCGAGCAGTGCGCTGCGGCGTCAGGTGGAGCTGGCAATCGCGGATCGTGAGGGGATCTGTGCCAATGTCGATTTCGGCTACCTGGCGCAGTGGCTGTGGACGCAGATCGGGCATGTGGTCGAGGTGCCTGCGCGCTCGCCGTTTGCACCGGCGCTGCTGGCGTGGCGGGTGTTCGCGCTGATCGATGCCGGTACCGAGGCGGGTGCCTGGGTGGCGGCGCATCCGCGGCTTGCGCACTACCTGCAGGGGGCGGATGCGCGCATGCGCTTCGAACTTGCAGAGCGTATCGCGCGCGTGTTCGATCACTACCTCACCTATCGTCCGCAGTGGCTGGAGCGCTGGGCGGCGGGGCAGGCCGCCGGTCTGGGCCAGGCAAGCGAGGCCGAGGCCGCCGACGAGGCCTGGCAGGCCGATCTGTGGCGCCGCATTCGTGACGGTCTGGCGCTGCGCCAGACCCATCCGGCCGCGCTCTTCCTGAGCCGGGTGACGAAGATGGACGACGCTGAGCTCGCCGCCATCGGCCTGCCGAAAACCGTGCATGTGTTCGGTCTGCCGACGCTGCCGCCGCTGTATCTGGACATGCTGCGCGAACTCTCGCGGGTGGTGGATGTGCGTCTGTACGTGCTCAACCCCTGCCGCGAGTTCTGGTTCGAGATCGTCGATGCGCGCAGGCTGTCGTGGCTGGCCGCGCGTCAGGAAGACATGTTCCACGAAACCGGCAACCGTCTGCTCGCGGCCTGGGGGCAGCAGACCCAGGCGCATATCGGCTTGCTGTTCGAGGGCGAGCATGCGGTGGTCGAGGACGCAGCCTTCGATCCGCACCCGGGGCGCCATCTGCTTGCCCGCCTGCATAACGCGATACTCGATCTCGAAGACCTCGAGCCGGGCAGCGTCAGCCTGGCTGCGGGGGATCGCAGTATCGAGCTGCATGTGTGCCATTCGCGCACCCGTGAACTCGAAGTGCTGCACGACCGCCTGCTCGGCCTGTTCAAGGGCCCCAACCCGCCGCGACCCGACGAGATCGTGGTGCTGACGCCCGATCTGGACGCGAGCGCGCCGCTGATTGAGGCGGTGTTCGGTACTGCGCCGCCTGCCCGGCGCATCCCGTGGCGGATCACCGGTCTTGGCGGTACGCAGGAAAACCCGGTGGCGCAGGCACTCGACCGTTTGCTGGCGCTGGTGGCGAGCCGCTTCCCGGCGAGCCGGGTATTCGATCTGCTGCAGCAACCGCTGGTTGCTGCGCATTTCGGGCTGGGCGAGTCCGAACTCGAAACGGTGCACGACTGGATGCGGGATGCAGGTATCCGCTGGGGGCTGGATGCGGCGCAGGCCGAGGCCGCCGCGGCGTTGCCGCTGCACACGCTGGAAGAAGGTCTGCACCGGCTGTTTCTGGCCTGGGCCGGAGGCGAAGCCGCACATGCCGCGCCCTTTGCCGGGCGCATCGGCGCGGGCGCGCCCGAGGGGAGTGCGGGGCTGGCGCTTGGCCGATTCTGGCGCTACGCCGAGACCTTGCAGCGGCTGCGCGACAGCCTGCTGCGTACGCACGACGCCGAGGGCTGGCGTCAGGCCCTGATCGGTGCGCTCGAGGCCATCGTCGGTGAGGCGGCCGACCAGGCCGAAGCCGCGCGCGAAGTGCGTGCCGCGATCAATGCGCTGGCCGATGACATGGGCAGCGGTCATCCCGACGGCACGGTGGCGCTCGACGTCGTGCATCCGGCGCTTGCTGCGCGCCTGGACGACCCGGCGCGCGGCGGCGTGCCCGGCGGCACCGTCACCTTCTCCGCGCTATCGTCGCTGCGCAGCCTGCCCTACCGGGTGGTGTGCGTGATCGGGATGGACCAGAGCGCTTTTCCGGGCAGCGACCGTGCAGCCGAATTCGATCTGATGGCCGCCCGCCCGCAGCGCGGCGACCGTCAGCGCCGGCTCGACGACCGCAACCTGTTCCTCGACGTGGTGCTCTCGGCGCGCGATGTCCTGCATTTGTCCCATGTCGGGCGCAGCGTGCGCGACGGCAGTCCGCTGCCGCCCTCGGTACTGGTCGACGAACTGCTCGACGCACTTGCCACGGCGTGTGCCGAAGATGCGTCGCAGCCCGAACAGCTGGCAGCTGCCCGGCGCCGGCTGACCGTCTCCCATCCGCTGCAGCCCTTCTCGATCGAATATTTCGTTGCCGACGCCTCGCCCGATGCGCGCCTGAGCAGCTTTCACGAGGACTACGCGGCCGCGCTCGCTGCCCGCCTGCGCAGGGCGGCCGGCAGTGTACAGGCGGTGCCGGACAGTGAGTGGGACGATGCCGACGAAGACGGAGAGGGCGACGAGCGCGAAGGTGACACCGCCCCTTCCGTGCCGCAGCGCCCCTTTTTCGAGACTCCGCTGCCTGCGCTGGAAGCGGCCTGGCGCGAGGTCGGGCTGGAGCAGTTGATCCGCTTCTTCCGCAATCCCTGCCGAAGCCTGTTGCGCGACCGCCTCGGCCTCGACCTGCCCGAAGCCGACGAGGAACTGGAGGACGTCGAGCCCTTCCTGCCCGACTGGCAGGGACGGCAGGCACTTGCTGCGCGCCTGTTGCCGGCCCTGCTCGCGCGCGATGAGACGGCGCAGGCTGCAGAGGAGGCACACGCGGCACTGCTTGAACTTGCGCGTGCCGGCGGCGAATATCCTGCCGGTGTGCTCGGTGCGGCAGCCCTGCAGCGCGAAGTCAGCGTGCTCGACTACTACGCACGGCAGGTTGCGGCGGCCGTGGCGAAGCCACTGCCAGCGCATGTCTGTACCCTCGAGTTCGACCTTGCGGCCGACGGCAAGCCTGAGTGCTGGACACTCAGCGCCGCCTTTGGCGACCTCCATGCACAAGGCCTGGTGCGTCACCGCTATGACGACACCCGACCCGCAGACTACCTCGCCGCCTGGCTAGCGCACCTGATGCTGTGCGCTGCGCCGGCGCCGGGGGTGGCCTGCGAAACCCTTGGACTGTCGCGCGACGGGTCTTTCCGTCTGCATGCGGTCGCACCGGATCGCGCGAGGCAGCTGCTTGCCGACCTGCTGGTGCTCTACAGACAAGGCCTGATTGCGCCGCTGCATTTCTTCCCGAAGTCGGCCTGGGCCTACATCTTCAATGACGAGAGTGCTGCCAAGGCGAGAGTGAAGTGGAGTGGCGGTCAGCGTGCCGAATTCGGTGAAGCGCAGAACCCCGCGTACCGACTGGCCCTGCGTGGTCTCGGTGACCCGCTGGACGATGCCTTCTTCGACATTGCGCGGCGGGTGTTCGGGCCTTTGCGCGCGCAGCTGGAGGACGGGCGGCTCGGCTTGTTCCCCGGCAAACAGGCTTGATGCCTGCGGGGCACGAAGCGCAGGCACTGCCACCGGTATAATCCGCAACTGTCCTTGTCTCAGGTATCCATCGTGTCCGACCGTCTCTCCGTTCTGCCCCAGTACCTTCTGCCCAAGCAGGCGCTTACCGTTCTGGCGGGCAAGCTGGCCGGCATGCGCGCGGGCGGGCTCACCACCAGTGTGATCAGGTGGTTCGTCGGCCGCTACGGGGTCAACATGGAGGAGGCGGCCAACCCGGATATCGGCAGCTATCCGAGCTTCAACGAGTTCTTCACCCGGCCCCTGTGCGACGGCGCGCGGCCGCTGGCCGAGGCCGACCTGATCAGCCCGGTGGACGGTGCGATCAGCCAGTTCGGTCCGATCGTGCGCGACCAGATCTTCCAGGCCAAGGGCCATGCCTACTCGACGACCGCGCTGGTCGGTGGCGACGCCGAACTGGCGTCAGGCTTCGAGGACGGCAGTTTTGCCACCCTCTACCTCAGCCCGCGCGACTACCATCGCATCCACATGCCCTGCGACGGCCGCCTGACGCGGATGATCTACGTGCCGGGCGAGCTGTTCTCGGTCAATCCGACCACCGCGCGCGGTGTGCCCGGTCTGTTTGCACGCAACGAACGGGTGGTGTGCGTGTTCGAGTCGGCTTTCGGCCCCTTCGTGCTGGTGCTGGTCGGAGCCACCATTGTCGGCAGCATGGCCACGGTGTGGCACGGTGTAGTGAACCCGCCGCGTTCGGCGAGCGTGCGCGAGTGGCGCTACGAAGATCAGGACATCCAGCTCAGGAAGGGCGAGGAGATGGGGCGTTTCCTGCTCGGCTCTACCGTGGTGATGCTCTTCCCCAGGCCGCGGGTGAAGTTCAATCCGGCATGGGCGCCCGGCGCGGCAATCCGCATGGGTGAAACCATGGCTGCGCTGGCAACGGCCTGAGCCTCACTTCGCCGCCGCCCGCTCGCGCTCATGGCCTCGATCGACATCGATCTCGACGTGTTCAGCTGTTCGCTCGATGGCGTCAGCCTGATCGAGGCCTCGGCCGGTACCGGCAAGACCTGGAACATCTGCGGACTCTACCTGCGCCAGCTGCTCGAGCGCGATCTGCAGGTGGGTGCGCTGCTGGTGGTGACCTTCACCAAGGCGGCGACCGCCGAGCTTTCCACCCGCATCCGCGACCGCATCGTCGATACCTTGCGCGTGCTGGACGGCGGCGATGCCGGGCCCGACCCTTTCGTGCCGCAGCTGATCGCCACGGTCAGTGCGGCCGGCGTCGATCCGGCGCAGATGCGCCAGCGTCTGCGCCATGCGCTGCAGACCTTCGATGAAGCGGCGATCTTCACCATCCACGGTTTCTGCCAGCGCGCCCTCGCTGACACCCCTTTTGCCGCGGTGTTGCCCTATGCGGTAGAGCTGGTCGAGGACGACAGCGCCCTGCGCCTCGAAGTGGCGCAGGACTTCTGGCGGCGTGAAGTGGCGAGCGGCGCACTGCCGCAAGTGCTGGTCGAGTCGCTGGTGCAGCGTGGCGACTGCCCCGACACCTGGGCGGCACAGCTCAAGGCGGCGATGGGGAGACCGCTGGCGCAGGCGCGGTGGGACGAGTCGCCGGCGCCGGGCGCGCTGGGTGACGCCGGCGATGCGCTTGTCCGCGCCTATGGCGGTGCGGTGGTGGAGTGGGTGAATATTGATGCCGCGATGTCGGCACTCGACACTGCACTCGACGGCCTCAACAAGAACAGCTACAAGCCGGAAGCCATCGAGCGCGCGCGTCAGCAGTGGAGCGACTGGCTTGGCGCCGGCAATCCACTGCACGCCCTGCCGGCGGAAAAGGAGCGCAAGCTGCATCTGCTGGCGGCCGACACCCTGAACGACAAGACCACCAAGGACGGTCTCAAGCGCGGCATTTCGCCACCGCAGCATGGTTTTTTCGATGCCGCAGCCGCCTTGCTGGAGGCACGCAGGCTTGCCGACGAGGGGCTGGAGGCGGCGCGGCTGCAGTTGTTGCGCCGCTTTCTCGAACAGGGTGCGGAGGATCTGCGCCGGCGCAAGCGCGAGCGCCGTCTGATCTCCTTCGACGACATCCTGTGGAATGCCTACGAAGCCCTGCATTCGGGCACGCAGTCGTGGCTGGCGGCGGCGCTGCATGCGCGCTACCCGGTGGCCCTGATCGACGAATTCCAGGATACCGATCCGCTGCAGTTCGCCATTTTCGATCGTATCTATCGCCATGAAGGCCGTCACGGCAGCCTGTTCCTGGTCGGTGATCCCAAGCAGGCGATCTACAGTTTCCGCAGCGCCGATCTGTTCACCTATCTCAGCGCCCGCGACAGGGCCGATACACGCTACAGCCTCGGCCGCAACCAGCGCTCGACGCCGGCGCTGATCGAGGCCTGCAACCGGCTGTTCGGTGCCAATCCGGCCGTGTTCATGCTGCGCGGGCTCGACTATCGCGCGGTCGGCAGCGGCGAGCGCACGCGTGCGCCGCTGGTGGATGACACACACTCCGGCACCAGCCCCGCCGCCCTGCGCCTGTGGCGCATCCCGCGCGACGAGGCGCAGGAGGGCGAAGAGGGCGGCAACCGTCTGCCACGGGCGCTGGCGATGCAGCGTTCGGCGGCAGCCACCGCGGCCGAGATTGCGCGCTTGCTGGCGGCCGGCGCCAGGGGAGCGGTCCGCATCGGTGAGCGCGGTCTGGCACCGGGCGATATTGCGGTGCTGGTGCGCAGTCACGGACAGGGCGCGCGGATGCGTCAGGCGCTGGCACGCATGGGGGTGGTGAGCGTCGAGTTGTCGCAGGCGAGCGTATTCGCCACCGAGGATGCGGAAGAACTGGAGCGAGTGCTGCTGGCAATCAGCGAGCCGGCGCGCGAGCGTCGGGTCAAGGCTGCGCTCGCCACCACGTTGATGGGGTGCGATGCGCAGGCACTCGCAGCGCTTTCCGAAGATGAGGCCGCGCTGCTCGACGTACTCGACCGCTTCGCCGGCTGGCGCGACACCTGGCTGCGCCATGGCTTCGGCGTGATGCTGCGGCGCTGGATGGCTGATGATGGCGTGGCCGCGCGACTGCTGGCGCGCGACGATGGCGAGCGCCGTCTGACCAATCTGATGCATCTCGCCGAACTGCTGCAGCAGACGGCGGGCAGCGCGTCGCCCGAAGTGCTGCTGCGCACGCTCGCAACCCGGCGTACCGATGCCAGCGCCGGCGAGGCGGCCCAGCTGCGGCTGGAGTCGGACCGCAACCTGGTGCAGATCATCACCATCCACCGCGCCAAGGGGCTGGAGTACGGGGTGGTGTTCTGTCCCTTCCTGTTCGACGGCCATCCCGCAAAGGGCGACAGCGGGCCGATGCGCGCCTGGCATGACGACACCGACCAGCTGATCCTCGACTACCGCATGGCCTCGGCCACGGACAAGGAGATCGCTGCGCGTCAGCTGCGCGAGCGTCAGGCCGAGGACATGCGCCTGATCTACGTGGCGCTCACCCGCGCCGTGCATCGCTGCTACCTGACCGTCGGCTGTTACGCAAAGACGAGCTTCGGCCGCCCGAGCTACAGCGAAGGTGCCCGCAGTCTGCTCAACTGGATGGTGGCCGGTGCCGAACATGGGCTCGAGAAGTGGCGCGAGGCAAAGCTCAGCCCGGCCGAGGTCGATGCGCAGTGGCGCAGCCTGGTCGGTCGCAGTGTGCTCGACGGCAGGCCGGTCATGGCGCTTGAGGATCTGCCCGATGGCAGTGGCGACCCCCTCGCGCCTGCCGAGGCGGGCGGGCGTGCACCGCGGGCGCAGCGGCCGCCGCAGATTCCATCGGGCTGGCGCATGGGCAGTTTCAGTGCGCTGATTTCGGGTGCATCACACGAGTCCGCGGCGCTCGACCACGACGCCCGCATTCTGCCGCAGCGCTCCGAGCTGGATGAGGCCGGCAACGAGGCGGCTGCCGAGGCCGACGCTGGCGTGTTGCTGCCGCCCGCGGCCGACGACATTCTGCGCTTTCCGCGCGGTCCGGCCGCGGGCGATTGCCTGCATGCCGCGTTCGAGAACGTCGATTTCACCGACCCGGACACATGGGACGACGCGATTGCTACTGCCCTGCGCGCCCATCCGCAACCGGCTGCCAATGCGGCCGAGGCCGAGCGCCATCCGCGCATGCTGCGCCACCTGCTCGAGGACGTGCTCGCCACCGCGCTGGTGGAAGCGGTCGGGCGGGCGCCGCTGTTGCTGTCACGCATTGCGAAGACGCAGCGCATGGTCGAACTCGGCTTCCAACTGCCGGCCCCGCACTTGTCGGCGGCGCGCCTCAATGCCTGGCTGGCGGATAAGGGCTACCGCATGCCACGGCTCGGGTTCTCCGATCTCGCCGGCTACCTCAAGGGCTTCATCGACCTCGTGTTCGAGCACGATGGCCGCTTCTGGGTGCTGGACTGGAAGTCCAACCATCTCGGCGAACGCCCGGCGGATTACGGCCCGGCCGCGCTCGAAGGGGCGATGCAGTCACATGGCTACCATCTGCAGCATCTGCTCTACACCGTCGCGCTGCACCGCCATCTTGCACGCAGTCTGCCGGGCTACGATTACGACACGCACTTCGGTGGCGTGCTCTACCTCTTCGTACGCGGCGTGCGTCCGGGCTGGCACGCGGGCGGTGGGCCTGCCGGTGTGTTCCGCCACCGTGCGCCGCGGCAGGTGATCGAGGCGCTCGACGATCTGCTGGCGGCACGGGCGCGTGTCGAGGGAGTGGCGCACTGATGGCTGCACCGGATTCGATGCCGCAGTTCGACCTCGCCGAGGGCTTTTCCCGCCACTTGCAGGACTGGGCGAGTTCGCTCGGTGCGCCGGCAAGTGCGTGTGCGGTGCTGGCACCGGTGGGGCGCAGTCTGGCGCTGGCGGCGAGCGAGGGCGATGTGTGCCTGCCGCTGGCGCAACTTGCGCAGGACGAGGCCATCGCCTGCACGGCGGACGTGCTGCGCGCAAACCTGCTTGAAAGCGGGGTGGCAGTGCTCGCCGCGCCGCTTCCTCCCCGGGACTGCGCCCATCCGCTGGTGCTCGACGCTGACGACCGGCTTTATCTGCGACGCTTCTTCGATCTGGAGCAGCGTCTGGCTGCGGCGCTGGTGACGCGTGCTCGTGCGCCGGCCCAGGCGGTGCCGCCCACGTTACGTACCACGCTCGACAAGCTGTTCAAACCGCGAACAACACCGGGGCCGGACTGGCAGAAACTGGCGGTCGCGCTCGCGCTGCAGGGGCGACTCACGGTGATCAGCGGCGGGCCGGGCACGGGCAAGACCACCACGGTGGCGGCCCTGCTCGCCTGTCTGCTGGAGCTCACGCCCACGTTGCGGATCGCGCTCGCCGCACCCACCGGCAAGGCGGCGGCGCGCATGCTCGAAGCGCTGCGTGCGCGCGCAGCCGATCTGCCGGCAAAGCTGCGCAAGCGTCTGCCGGCCGAAGCCCATACCCTGCACCGCTTGCTGGGTGTGACCCCGGTCGCCGGGCGCTTCCGGCATCACGCAGGCAACCCGCTGGCGGTCGATGTGCTGGTGGTGGACGAGGCTTCGATGCTCGATCTCGCACTCGCGACCCGGGTGCTCGACGCGCTGCCACCCGACGCCCGTCTGATTCTGCTCGGCGACAAGGACCAGCTTGCGGCGGTCGAGGCCGGCGCGGTGTTTGCCGAACTCTCTGCGGCGCGTGTTTTCAGTGCGCACACCCTCGAACAACTGGCGCTGCTGACCGGCACGCCGGCGCAGGCCTTGGCGGACTTGCCGACACCTGCCACGTCAACGGCGCTGGCCGACAGCGTGGTCTGGCTCACCGAGAGCCACCGTTTCCGCCACGACTCCGGCATCGGTCGGCTGGCGGCCAACATCAACGCCGGCGAGGGTACCGAGGCGCTGGCCTGGCTGCGCGGCGGCGAAGATGCGTCGGCGCGCTGGATCGATGATGAAGGCGCCCGCCCATCCGAGGCCACCCTGAACGCGATGGAGGCAGGCTATGCCCCCTATCTGGCGGCCTTGCGCGCACCGGCTGTCGATGCGCAGGCGCGCGCGGCAGCGGCTTTTGCGGCATTCGACCGCTTTCGCGTGCTGGTGGCGGTGCATGAAGGCGGGCGCGGGCTGGTGGCGCTCAACGCCCATCTGGAACGTGTGCTGCGCGCTGCGCTGGATCTTCCGCCAGAGCGCGGTCCGGGACATGCATGGCTCGGACGTCCGGTAATCGTGCTGCGCAACGACGCCCTGCTGGGCCTGTACAACGGCGATATCGGTCTGTGTCTGCCGGACGACAGCGGTATGCTGATGGTGTTTTTCCCGCAGCCGGGCGGCAGTTACCGCTGCATTGCACCCTTGCGCCTGCCGGCGCACGACACCGCCTTTGCGCTGACGGTGCACAAGAGCCAGGGCTCGGAGTTCGAAGAGGTGCTGCTGGTGCTGCCGGCCAAGCCGGTACGTGTGCTCACTCGCGAGTTGCTCTACACCGGCGTGACCCGCGCGGCGCGGCAGGTCACGCTGGCGGGGCCGGCGCGGGTGTTTGCAGCCGGCTGCGGGCTGCGAACGGTGCGCCTCAGCGGGCTGGCGGCGCGGATGTCAGCGCAGCCATGAGGGTGTGCAGATTGTGGCGCATCATCGTCACATAGGTGGGTGCCGGACCGGCGGTGGTCGATAGCGCGTCCGAATACAGCGTACCGCCCATCACCGCACCGCTCTCGGCGCGGATGCGCTCGCTCAGGCGCGGATCGCTGATGTTTTCGACGAAGATCGCCGGCACCTTCTCCTTTCTGAGCTGGCGAATCAGTTGTGCCACGCCTTTCGCCGTGGGCTCCGCATTGTTCGACACGCCAACCGGTGACAGGAACTGCAGATCGTAGGCATGGGCGAAATAGCCGAAAGCGTCATGCGAACTAACCACCTTGCGGCGCGCTGCCGGCAGGCTGCCCAGCGCCTTGCGGATCTCGGCATCGAGCGCCTTGAGTTCGCCCTGATAGCGCTCGGCATTGGCGCGATAGTGTTCAGCGCCGGCCGGGTCAACCTCGATCAGTGCCGCGGCGATATTGCTGACGTAGCGTTGTGCATTGCCGACGTCCTGCCAGGCGTGCGGGTCGATGCCTGCCTCATTTCCGTGTTCGTCGTCATGTTTGTGGCCGTGATCGTGCTTGTCTGCGGCCATTGCGATGGTCTTGATGCCGGTGCTGCCGATCACGATCGGTCCCTTGTAGCCCCCCGAGCGTGCCAGCCGGATCATCCAGTCGTCGAAGCCGAGGCCGTTGGCAACGACCAGCTGCGCGCTGCCGATACGACGTGAATCCGATGGGCGCGGCTGGAAGCCATGCGCATCTTCGTCCGGCCCGACCAGGGTCTGTATTGTCACCCGGTCGCCACCGACCTCACGGACCATGTCACCAAGGATGCTGAAACTGGCGGTGACTTCGATCGGTGCGGCATGGGCTGCGCCCATGCTCAGTGCAAAGGTGGCAAACAGGGTGGTGGTAAGGCGTGAAAGCGACAGCATGAGGACTCCGAGGGGTTCAGGATTCGAGGTGTTTTCGGATGGGCAGGCGCCCGGCCAGCAGACCGCCGGGTGCGGCAAGCAGCGAGCCGAAATAGACCAGGCCGCACATCAGCACGATGGCCGGGCCGGCCGGAACGTCGGCATGAAAGGAGAACAGCAGCCCCGCGATGCTGCTGGCAAGCGCGGACAGGCTGGCGAACAGCAGCATCGCCGGCAGGGTGCGTGTCCATAGCCGGGCGGCGGCCGAGGGCAGGATCATGATGCCGACGGCCATCAGCGTGCCAAGCGCATGGAAGCCGCTGACCAGGTTGAAGACCACCAGCAGCAGAAAGCCGTAGTGCGCGACCGGCGACAGGCGGCTGACCGCGCGCAGGAAGGAGGGGTCGAAGCACTCCAGCACCAGCGGCCGGAACAGCAGGGCGAGACCGAACAGGGTGAGGCTGGTGATGCTCGCGATCAGCAGCAGCGACTGGTCGTCCAGTGCCAGCACCGAGCCGAACAGCACATGCAGGAGGTCGAGATTGCGCCCGCGCAGCGACACGATCATCACGCCTGCGGCGAGCGACAGTAGATAGAAGGCCGCGAGGCTGGCATCTTCCTTGAGCACCGAGGCACGGGTGACGAGTCCGGCAGCGAACACCACGACCAGGCCGGCCAGGATGCCGCCGATGGTCATTGCGCCGAGCGACAGGCCGAAGGCCAGGTAGCCGAGCGCCGCACCGGGCAGGATGGCATGGCTCATCGCATCGCCCATCAGGCTCATCCGCCGCAGCAGCAGGAACACCCCCACCGGCGTGGCGCCGAGCGACAGTGCGAGACAGCCGGCGAGCGCACGGCGCATGAAGCCGAAGTCGGCAAAGGGCGCAAAGAGCAGTTCGTTGAGGCTCATGCGGCCTCCGCCACATGGCACTCGGGTGCGTTGTCGTCGAAGGCTTCCGACAGATGGCGGGCGCGGGCGAGCAGGGCGTCGGTCATGACCTGCGTGGTCGGGCCAAAGGCGACGAGTTCGCGAGCCAGCAGCAGACAGGTCGTAAAGTGCCGCCGCACCTGTTCGAAGTCATGCACCACGGTGAGCACGGTGCGGCCTTCGGCATGCCAGTGCAGGATCAGGTGAACCAGGTCTTCAACGGTACGGGCGTCGATGGCGGCGAAAGGCTCGTCGAGCAGGATGATGGGCGCGTCCTGCAGGAGCAGGCGGGCAAAGCGCGCGCGCTGCAGTTGTCCGCCAGACAGCGAGCCAATCTGGCGCGCTTCGAAGCCGGACAGGCTGACCGCTTCGATGGCATTCTCCACCCGGTGGCGCTGGGCACGGCTGAGGCCGCCGAAGGGGCCGATCTCGCGCCACAGCCCCATCGCCACCATGTCGAACACCGATACCGGAAAGCTGTGATCCATCTCGCTGCGCTGGGGCATGTAGGCAATGCCGCCGCGGGGCAGATCGGGCAGGTGGATGTGGCCGCCGATTGGACGCAATTCGCCTGCGAGGCCCTTGAGCAGGGTGGATTTGCCCGCGCCATTGGGGCCGACCACGGCGACCAGTGCGCCGGCGGGGATCTCTGCGCTCAGGTGGTGAATGGCCGGATGGCGCTCGTAACCAAGGGTCAGGTTCTCGAAGCGGATCAGGGGAGGCATGGTGGCGTGCATGTCAGTTCACTGCCCACAGGACGGCCAGCCACAGCAACGCGGTGGCGGCGGCAGCAATGCCGAGACGCAGCCCGAGGCTGCTGCCGAGCGGGCTGATGCGCGGTGGGTGGCGGGACGCCGAGTGAGCATGCGAGTGAGAATGGGCCATGTCGGTGGGTGCATCACTGACGCACGCCTTGAAATGTTTGATAGCGGAGGCGGAGAGTTGAGCTGCGCTCAGTCCTCGTCGGTCGTTTCGGGGGCGAGCCCATGGAGGCCACAGGTGGCGCATGCGCCGTGCAGCACGAGCTCTGCACGGTCGAGCTGAAAGCCGTCGGGCAGGTTGACGCTTGGAGAAGGCTGAAGACCTTCAAGGCAGATCACCTGGCCACAGCGGTCGCAATGGAAGTGCGCATGGCGATGACTGTGCGGGCGTACCATCTCGAAGCGCCAGGCACGGTCACTGCCGGCAATGCGCCGCGCAATACCCTGTTCGACCAGCCAGTCGAGGGCGCGATACAGCGTGACGCGGTCGTGCGGGATGTCGATTGCGGCCAGCGCGGTGCCCAGCTCCTCGTGCGACAGTGGCTGGGCGCTGTCCTGCAGCGCTGTGACGACGGCAACCCGGGTGCGGGTGACGCGGCCGCCGTGGCGCGTGATCAGCTCACGTGCGGCGTGCTCTGGCTGCGGAGAGGTCGGTGCGTTCGATGAAGGGCGCATGCGCTTGTTGCTGTTTGCGATCGGTATTGCAACATTGTAGCATTAGCACGCCCGGTCGATTGCACCTCATTTTTCGACCGCCCTGCATTCACGCCTGATGGAGATTTCATGAAACAACGCACCGTCGCGCTGGCAATGTTGCTGAGCGCGAGCACCGCCTTTGCGCAGCACCTGCCTCACGAGCATGGCGTGGCAGAACTGCGGGTGGCGATTGCCGGCAACACCCTGCAGATCGAGTTCGAGAGCCCGCTCGACAATCTGGTCGGTTTTGAACATGCGCCACGCTCCGATGCCGAGCGTATGGCACTGGCGCAGGCAGAGGTGATTCTGAAGGGCGTCGAACGCATCGTGACCCTGCCCGCGAAAGCGGCATGCGCGGTGCTCAGGACCGAACTCGAACAGCCCTTTGCCGAGTCATCCGCCGGCAGCGACAGTGGCCATGCCGAGATGAGCGTCGTCCACACCTTGCAATGTGCGACGCCAAGCGCGCTCACCGGGCTGGAGGTCAGACTGTTCGAGCAGTTTCCCCGCATTCGCGAGATTCGGGCAGAGCGTGCTTCGCCCCGTGGTCAGGTGGCGGCGAAGCTGACGCCGAAGCAACGCATGCTCTCACTGTGAGCGAGGCCGCGGTCGCGGTGCGTGATCTGCGTCTGCGCTGGCCGGGCGCCGGCGCGGATTGCCTTGCCATCGACCGTTTCGAGCTTGGGGCGGGTGAGCGGGTGTTTCTGCAGGGGCCAAGCGGCAGCGGAAAGAGCACCTTGCTGGCACTGATCGGTGGCGTGCTTGCGCCGACCGCGGGATGCATCTCGGTGGCAGGGCAGGCACTCGGCACGCTGTCATCGTCGGCCCGCGACCGCTTTCGCGCGGACCACATCGGTTTCATCTTCCAGCTCTTCAACCTCCTGCCCTATCTGTCTGCGCGCGACAACATCCTGCTGCCCTGCCGCTTTTCGGCCGCCAGACGCGAGCGCCTGCAGCGCGCCGGACGCACGCCGGACGAAGAGGTGCTGCGCCTCGCCGCACACCTTGACCTGCCGCCCGAGCTGCTTGCGCGCCGCGCGTCCGAACTCTCGGTGGGCCAGCAGCAGCGGGTGGCTGCGGCGCGCGCCCTGATCGGCGGGCCGGGTCTGGTGGTCGCTGATGAGCCCACCTCGGCACTCGATGCAGACCGTCAGGCCGCATTTCTCGATCTGCTGCAGGGCGAGTGCGCTGCCAGCGGGGCGGCGCTGCTCTTCGTCAGCCACGATCCGCGCCTGGCGGCGCGCTTTGACCGCGTGCTCAACCTTGCGGATATCAGCCACGCTGCGGGAGGTGCGTCATGAGCCCGGTGTGGCACCTGTGCTGGCGCAGCATCGCGAACCGGCGCTTGTCGGTCGGGCTGACCGTTGTTGCGGTGGCGCTGGCGGTGGCAATGCTGATCGGCGTCGAGCGACTGCGCACCGAGGCTCGACACGCATTTGCCCGCACCATCTCCGGCACCGACCTGATCGTCGGCGCGCGCGGCGGGCCGGTGCAGTTGCTGCTGTACTCGGTGTTTCACATGGGTGACGCCACCAACAACATGTCGTGGCAAAGCCTGCAGCAGATCGCGGCCTTGCCGCAGGTCAACTGGGTGGTGCCGGTCTCGCTTGGCGATTCGCATCGCGGCTTTCGCGTGCTCGGAACCACATCTGCTTTTTTCGAGCGCTACCGCTATGCCGAGGATGAAACCATTGCCTTCGCGGCGGGCCGTTCGTTTTCTGCTGCGCCCGAGGGGATCTTCGAGGCGGTGGTTGGTGCGGAGGTGGCCGCGCGCTTTGGTTATGCCGAGGGCCAGCGCATCGTGCTCAGCCACGGCAGCGGGGGCGGGGTGAGCTTTTCCGATCACGCCGACAAGCCCTTCACCATCGTGGGGGTCCTGAAGCGCACCGGCACGCCGGTGGATCGCACGGTGCTGGTGAGCCTGGAGGGCATCGAAGCGATTCACGTCGACTGGCAGGCGGGGGCACCGATTCCCGGCGTGCACATTGCACCCGAGCAGGTGCGCAAGTTCGACATTGCGCCGAAGACGGTGACCGCTGCGCTGATCGGTCTCAAGAATCGGGTGACGGTGTTCAGGGTGCAGCGCCAGATCAACACTTTTGCGGCCGAGCCGCTGACCGCGATCCTGCCCGGTGCGACCTTGCAGGAACTGTGGTCGCTGGTCGGTGTGGCCGAGCAGGCCTTGCTGGCTGTGTCCGCGCTGGTGGTCGTGGTCGGACTCGCCGGCCTCGTCGCGGTGATGGTCGCCAGCCTGGGCGAGCGCCGGCGCGAGCTGGCCATCCTGCGTGCCCTGGGTGCCGGGCCGCGACAGATTCTGGCGCTGCTGATGCTCGAAAGCATGTCGCTGGCCGTGGCCGGGATCTTCATTGGCCTGGTCGTGGTCAATGTCGGCACTGCTGCGCTGTCACCCTGGCTCGCGGCAGAATACGGGCTGCATGTCGGCGTCAGCTGGCCGTCGACGGCGGAATTGGGTTTGCTGGGGGCCGTGCTGGCCGCCAGTGTGCTGGCAAGCGTGGTGCCGGGTGTGCGGGCCTATCGCTATTCGCTGGCCGATGGCATGACGATCAGGATCTGAATATGAATTCCATGAAGTGGGTCATTGCCGCAGTGGTGGGCACGCTTGTGCTTGCCCCGCTGCCGGTACTTGCGCAGAAGGCGGGTCAGGATGGCTACCAGGTCGGGCAGCGGCTCGGCCAGACGGGCAAGGCAGGGGCCGGGCGTTTTCGTGAGATCAGCTGGGACGACCTCATCCCGGCCGACTGGAATCCGGAGAAGTTCTTTCTTGATCTCAATCTCAACGATCTGCAGGACAACGATCCGCGCGCAGCCGAGGTGATGCAGAAGATCCGCGAGGAATGGGATCGTGCGCCGCTGGTGCAGCGCTTCAACGGCGAGCGCATTCGCATCCCCGGCTTCATCGTGCCGCTGGAAACCGACGGCAAGACCATCCGCGAGTTTCTGCTCGTTCCCTACTTTGGTGCCTGTGTGCATGTACCCCCACCACCGGCCAACCAGTTGATCCATGTGATGCCTGACAAGCCGGTGAGCGCCAAGCTCGACATGTTGCCGGTGTGGGTGAACGGGGTGCTGAACGTCGCCCGCTTCGAGTCGGATCTGGGTAACGCGGGTTACCAGTTGCGCGCCATCACGGTCGAAGAGTACAAGGAGCCGTTGCCCAGGTAGTACGAAGGCGCCAGGCTAGGTGGTGGCGCCGGCGACGAGCACGGAGAATTCGCGGTTCAGCATCTCCGCATCGCCGAGATTGAGGGCGAGCAGGCGGCGCAGATGGGTGATGCTGTCGAGGTCGATTTCGCAGCATGTCAGGCCAAGATGGTGGCCCTCTGCGTGCGCCACATGGCCTTCCATGCGGATGACGGTGCAGGTGTCGCCGAGTGTGATCTCGAGCAGGCAGCGTTCGTCCAGCGCCACATCGGGCGGATCGCCGTCGAATGCCAGTAGTGCGCCTCTGAGGGAGAGGTCGAGCACCGCGCAGGCGAGTTCGCGGTCGGCAACGAGCAGTCGTGCCCCGCTGCTGAAGTGAATGCGGGAGTACTGTCGGCGTTGTTCGCTCATCATGTGTCTCCTCAATCGGCATGGCAGCGCGCAGGAGCGGACATTCTGCGGCGCACGGAAAGTGGCAGCAAGCACGTTGGTGAGTCATCTGGCGGAAATTCTCCGCCGCTTTGTGTGGTTTTTAGCGGCGCGGCCGAAAGTATCCGGTCATCCGTGCTCGATCCTGTCTAAAATCGGCCCTCAATCAATACCTATTCTGGGGAATGCGTGACTGATTCAAGACCGGGTGGAGCAGGTGCGACGCCGATGGCTGGTGCGCAGTCAGGGGCAGAGGACGCTGTGGCTGCGGAGGACCCGCGTCTGGTCGATGACGCATTGCTGGGATGCCTGTTGCTGGTGTCGCGCGGACATGGCGCAGCACTGACACCGGATGCGCTGCTGTCCGGCCTTCCGCTCGAAAATGGCAAGCTGACCCCGTCACTGGTGCCGCGCGCAGCCCGTCGCGCCGGTCTTCATGGCCGTGTTGTCAGTTGTGCACTGGACCGTATCAATCCCGTGCTGCTGCCCGCCATTCTGCTGCTCGACGACGAGCGTGCCTGCGTGCTTGCGGCCTGGTCGGACGACCGCAGCGAAGTCGAGGTCGTCTTCCCCGAGCTTGGTGAGACCACCGTTACCCTGCCGGCGGGCGAGCTTGCCGCCCGCTATGCCGGCCATGCAATCTACTTGCGTCCCGGTTTCCGCTTCGATGCCCGCGCACCGGGCGTGCGCAAGACGCGCGAGGGCCACTGGTTCTGGAGCGTTATCGCCGAGAACCGGACGCTGTACCGCGATGTGCTGCTGGCGGCGTTCATGATCAACGTGTTTGCAGTGGCAATGCCGCTGTTCGTGATGAACGTGTACGACAGGGTCGTGCCCAATCACGCCACGGACACGCTGTGGGCCTTGTCCATCGGTGTCTTCGTCGTGGTGACGGCAGACCTGGTGCTGCGCACGATGCGCGGGCATTTCGTCGATCTTGCCGGCAGTCGCATCGACGTGCGCCTGTCCAGTTTCATCATGGAGCGGGTCCTTGGCCTGCGCATGGAGGCGCGGCCCACGTCTGCGGGCTCGTTTGCGGCCAACCTGCGCGCGTTCGAGTCGGTACGCGATTTCATCAGCTCGGCCACGGTGGTGGCGTTCATCGACCTTCCCTTTGCCCTGCTGTTCCTGGCGGTGATCGGCTGGATCAGCTGGCAGTTGTTGATCCCCTTCGCCATCGGCGTCGTTGTGCTGCTTGTGTATGCAATGACGGTGCAGGGGCGGATGCACGAGTTGTCTGAAACCACCTACCGTGCCGGCGCTCAACGCAATGCCACGCTGATCGAGGGGCTGGTCGGGATCGAGACGATCAAGGCGCTGGGCGGCGAATCGGCGATCCAGCGCAAATGGGAGAGCAGTGCTGCGCTGCTGGCCCGCGTCGGCGCCCAGTTGCGTCTGCTGTCGGCCACCACGACCAATGGCGCACTGTGGGTTCAGCAGTCGGTGAGTGTGGCCATCATCCTGATCGGTGTGTATCTCATCGACGAACGCCTGCTGACCATGGGCGGCCTGATTGCCTGCTACATGCTGTCTTCGCGCGCGATGTCGCCGATCAGCCAGGTGGCGGGGCTGCTTGTGCAGTATCACACTGCAGCCACTGCGCTGCATTCGCTCGACGAGCTGATGCAGCGCCCGGTCGAACGCCCCGAGGACACCAGCTTCGTCAGCCGTCAGGGGCTCAAGGGCGATATCGAGTTCCGCGACGTCAGCTTTTCCTATCCCGGCGAAGACACCCTGGCCCTGCGCAACGTCTCGCTGCGGATCAAGCCCGGCGAGCATGTGGCCATCCTGGGACGTATCGGCTCCGGCAAGACCACGCTGGAAAAGCTCATTCTCGGCCTCTACCAGCCCACCTCGGGGGCGGTGCTGGTGGATGGCATCGACCTGCGCCAGCTCGATCCGGCCGAACTGCGCCGCAATATCGGCTACGTGCCGCAGGATGTGACCCTGTTCTACGGCTCGCTGCGTGACAACATCGCGCTGTCGGCGCCGCTCGCAGATGACGCAGCCATCCTGCGCGCAGCACAGATTTCCGGCGTGCTCGAATACGCCAATGCGCATCCGCGTGGTTTTGACATGCTGGTGGGCGAGCGCGGCGAGTCGCTCTCGGGCGGTCAGCGGCAGGGGGTGGCGATTGCACGCGCGGTCATCAGCGACCCGCCCATCCTGTTGCTCGACGAGCCGACTGCATCGATGGATCACTCCAGTGAGGAGGCCGTGAAGGGCCAGCTGCGCAAGTATGCCGAAGGCCGCAGCATGATCGTGATCACCCACCGCACCTCCCTGCTCGACCTCGCAGATCGCATCATCGTCATCGATGCCGGCAAGGTGGTGGCTGACGGACCCAAGGCCCAGGTGGTGGAGGCCTTGCGTCAGGGCCGGATCGGGAGGGCCTTGTGATGAGTGACAACAAAGCCGAGGGTGGCGGCGTGCAGGAACGGGCGTTCAAGGGCATCGGCAAGGTGTCTGCGCAGGTGGACAAGCGCGCTCGGCCGTTCTCCGAACGTCTGTTCGGCCGCTTTGCGCCGCCCGAACGCGAAGACAGGCTCGACTGGGCGGGCGACGCCGACTGGGCCCGCCTGCAGCAGGAGCCCCTGCGAGCGCGCATGCTGTTGCGCGGGGTGGCGGCCGTAGTGCTCATCCTCCTTGTGTGGGCCGCCTTTGCGCCCATCGACGAGGTCACCCGCGGCGAGGCCAAGGTCGTGCCGTCGACCCAGTTGCAGGTCATTCAAACCGTCGACGGCGGTGTCGTCGAAGAGATGCCGGTGCGTGAGGGGCAGATCGTCAACGCCGGTGACCTGCTGCTGCGTATCGATCCGACGCGCTTCGTATCCTCGCTGCTGGAAAACCGTGCGCAGTACTTCGCCCTGCAGGTCAAGGCTGCGCGGTTAAAGGCGCTCACCTCCGGCACGGCGATGACGGTTCCGCCAGAGGCCGAACGTGAGGTGCCGGATATCGTTGCCCATGAACGCCGTCTGTATGACTCAACCCGCGCCGAGATGGAGGCGCAGATGTCGATTGCGCGTCAGCAGCTCAACCAGCGCGAGCAGGAGCTCAACGAAGTGCGTTCGCGCCGGGAGCAGGCTGGGCGCTCCTTTGATCTGGTGCAGCAGGAGCTGACCGTCACCGAGCCGCTGCTGGCGTCAGGGGCGGTGTCCGAGGTCGATCTGCTGCGGCTGCGCCGTGATGTCTCCCGCCTGCGCGGCGAGCGCGATCAGGCTTCGTCGCAGATCCTTCGCATTCAGTCGGCGATCAACGAAGCCAACGGCAAGATCCAGGAAGTTGAACTCAATTTCCGCAACCAGTTGCGTAACGAACTCTCGGACACCATGAACAAGCTCGGCAGCCTGTCCGAGGGCAGTCGCGCGCTGGAAGACAGGGTCAAGCACGCCGAAATTCGCTCGCCGGTGCGCGGAACCGTGAAACGTCTGCTGGTGAGTACCGTCGGCGGCGTCGTGCAACCGGGCAAGGAAGTGGTCGAGATCGTTCCGCTCGACGATGCGCTGATCCTCGAGGCCAAGATTACGCCCAAGGACATTGCATTCCTGCGTCCCGGCCAGAATGCGGTGGTCAAGTTCACCGCTTATGACTTTGCCATTTACGGCGGTCTCGACGCCGTTGTGGAGCAGATCTCGGCCGACAGCGTGACCGACGACAAGGGCAACGCCTTCTACATCGTCCGTGTACGCACGCTCAAGAGCAGCCTCGGTGAAAACCTGCCAATCATTCCCGGCATGGTGGCCGAGGTCGACATCCTTACCGGCAAGAAGACGGTACTTTCCTATCTGATCAAGCCCGTAATCAGGGCCAAGGCCAATGCCTTGACGGAACGATGACAAAGCATTTCTTTCTGAGCCCGGATCGTCAGCTTCTGCCGCGCTGGCAGGAGGCGTTTCCGGAGGCTGTCGCAGTGGCCATAGTGCCCGCGGATCTTATTCACGACGATTCCAGCATTCTGTGGGTCAGTACTCGCGTGCCCGACTGGCGCCAACAGCTGGCACAACAACGGGGCGATGCGGGCATCCGGAGCGTCGTGATCTCGGGCGCCCCTGACCAGGCCGAGGGCCTGCAGGCCCTGGAATCCGGCGCCCGGGGCTATTGCCATGCCTATGCCACGCCTGCGATGCTGCGCGAGGTGGCTGTTGTCGTGCTTCACGGCGGCCTGTGGGTGGGCCCCGAGCTCATGGCGCGGGCGATTCGTGCCACCAGCGCGGGTGGGATCGCGACAGATCTGTCTTCGGAGCACGCCCTGGCGGGCCTGACCGAGCGCGAGCGCGAGGTCGCGCTCGCTGTTGCGCGCGGGCTCACCAACAAGGAAGTCGCTGCAGCGCTCGCCATCACGGAGCGCACGGTCAAGGCCCATCTGTCAGCCATCTTCGAGAAGCTTGCGGTGCGCGATCGCATGCAACTTGCGTTGAGGATGTCCAGCGATGCAGGTGCGTTTGCCCCCTGAGCGTGAGCTAAGTCACGGCTTGTCCACTGGTCCAATAGAGGCGGGGAACGCAGCCCGATAAGGTGTCTGCCATCGAACCCGTTTCCCGATGCGCTGCTCTGGCGCACGGGGCAGCAGATCAGGAGAGCAGAACATGGCAAGCGCAAAGGCAGTCGCAACCGTCGTCAGTATCACCGGCAAGGCAGAGGCCAGGGACCAAGCGGGCAATCTCCGCCTGCTCAAGGTTGGCGACGCCCTGCTCGAAGGCGAGACCCTCGTGACCGCAGCCGGTGCTCGCGCCGAACTCTTGGTGGTTGCCGACGGCAGCATCGTTCCGGTCGGTGAAGACCAGGCCGTCCTGATCTCAGCCGACCTTTCCGAGGCCACCCGTCCGCAGGCCAACGAAGCGCAACTGGCCGACGGCACCATCCAGCAAGTCATCCAGGCCCTCAACGACGGCGCCAATCTCGACGACGTGCTCGAAGAACCGGCCGCCGGCCTGACCGGAGGCGGTGGCGGTGACGGCAATGATTTCGTGCGCCTGCTGCGGATTACCGAGGGTGTCGATCCGATCGAGTTCGAATTCGAGGGATCCGCCGCAGCCGTTGTGCCGGAACTGCGGGCTGCAGGAGACGGGGCCGACGAAGCACAAACCGTCACCACGACGGGGGAAACTGAAACGCCGGTTACGGTGACGCCGGTCAATGACGCACCTGAGACCAACGCTGTGGCCGCAACGGGTGAAGAAGACGCAGCCTCGATCCCGGTCAGCCTGTCGGGTAGCGACGCCGACGGCACGGTGGATCACTTCGTGATCAAGACGCTGCCGCTCAACGGCACGCTGCTGCTCAACGGCAACCCGGTCGCCGTGGGCACCGAGATCCCAGCCACCGCCAACGGTGCCACGGTCACCTTCGTGCCGGCTGCGAACTGGAACGGCGAGACGAACTTCACCTACGCCTCGGTCGATGACCTTGGTCTGGAAGACGGCACCCCGGCCACCGCCACGGTGACGGTGAGCCCGGTCAACGACGCCCCGGACACCGCCGCGACCAGCGCGAGCGGCGCAGAGGATGCCGCTGCGATTCCGGTCAGCCTGTCGGGCTCGGATCCGGACGGCACAGTCGATCACTTCGTGATCAAGACCCTGCCGCTCAACGGCACGCTGCTGCTCAACGGCAACCCGGTCGCCGTGGGCACCGAGATCCCGGCCACCGGCAACGGCGCCACGGTCACCTTCGTGCCGAGCGCGAACTGGAATGGCGAGACGAACTTCACCTACGCCTCGGTCGATGACCTTGGTCTGGAAGACGGCACCCCGGCCACCGCCACGGTGACGGTGAGCCCGGTCAACGACGCCCCGGACACCGCCGCGACCAGCGCGAGCGGCGCAGAGGATGCCGCTGCGATTCCGGTCAGGCTGTCGGGCTCGGATCCGGACGGCACAGTCGATCACTTCGTGATCAAGACCTTGCCGCTCAACGGCACGCTGCTGCTCAACGGCAACCCGGTTGCCGTGGGCACCGAGATCCCGGCCACCGCCAACGGCGCCACGGTCACCTTCGTGCCGGCTGCGAACTGGAACGGCGAGACGAACTTCACCTACGCCTCGGTCGATGACCTTGGTCTGGAAGACGGCACTCCCGCCACGGCCACCGTGACCGTAAGTGCGGTCAACGATGCACCGGAAACCGCTGCGACCAGCGCCAGCGGTGAAGAGGATGCCGCTGCGATTCCGGTCAGCCTGTCGGGCTCGGATCCGGACGGCACAGTCGATCACTTCGTGATCAAGACCCTGCCGCTCAACGGCACGCTGCTGCTCAACGGCAACCCGGTCGCCGTGGGCACCGAGATCCCGGCCACCGGCAACGGCGCCACGGTCACCTTCGTGCCGAGCGCGAACTGGAATGGCGAGACGAACTTCACCTACGCCTCGGTCGATGACCTTGGTCTGGAAGACGGCACCCCGGCCACCGCCACGGTGACGGTGAGCCCGGTCAACGACGCCCCGGACACCGCCGCGACCAGTGCGAGCGGCGCAGAAGACGCAGCCTCGATCCCGGTCAGCCTGTCGGGTAGCGACGTTGACGGCACGGTGGATCACTTCGTGATCAAGACGCTGCCGCTCAACGGCACGCTGCTGCTCAACGGCAACCCGGTCGCCGTGGGCACCGAGATCCCGGCCACCGCCAACGGTGCCACGGTCACCTTCGTGCCGGCTGCGAACTGGAACGGCGAGACGAACTTCACCTACGCCTCGGTCGATGACCTTGGTCTGGAAGACGGCACCCCGGCCACCGCCACGGTGACGGTGAGCCCGGTCAACGACGCCCCGGACACCGCCGCGACCAGCGCGAGCGGCGCAGAGGATGCCGCTGCGATTCCGGTCAGCCTGTCGGGCTCGGATCCGGACGGCACAGTCGATCACTTCGTGATCAAGACCCTGCCGCTCAACGGCACGCTGCTGCTCAACGGCAACCCGGTCGCCGTGGGCACCGAGATCCCGGCCACCGGCAACGGCGCCACGGTCACCTTCGTGCCGAGCGCGAACTGGAATGGCGAGACGAACTTCACCTACGCCTCGGTCGATGACCTTGGTCTGGAAGACGGCACCCCGGCCACCGCCACGGTGACGGTGAGCCCGGTCAACGACGCCCCGGACACCGCCGCGACCAGCGCGAGCGGCGCAGAGGATGCCGCTGCGATTCCGGTCAGGCTGTCGGGCTCGGATCCGGACGGCACAGTCGATCACTTCGTGATCAAGACCTTGCCGCTCAACGGCACGCTGCTGCTCAACGGCAACCCGGTTGCCGTGGGCACCGAGATCCCGGCCACCGCCAACGGCGCCACGGTCACCTTCGTGCCGGCTGCGAACTGGAACGGCGAGACGAACTTCACCTACGCCTCGGTCGATGACCTTGGTCTGGAAGACGGCACTCCCGCCACGGCCACCGTGACCGTAAGTGCGGTCAACGATGCACCGGAAACCGCTGCGACCAGCGCCAGCGGTGAAGAGGATGCCGCTGCGATTCCGGTCAGCCTGTCGGGCTCGGATCCGGACGGCACAGTCGATCACTTCGTGATCAAGACCCTGCCGCTCAACGGCACGCTGCTGCTCAACGGCAACCCGGTCGCCGTGGGCACCGAGATCCCGGCCACCGGCAACGGCGCCACGGTCACCTTCGTGCCGAGCGCGAACTGGAATGGCGAGACGAACTTCACCTACGCCTCGGTCGATGACCTTGGTCTGGAAGACGGCACCCCGGCCACCGCCACGGTGACGGTGAGCCCGGTCAACGACGCCCCGGACACCGCCGCGACCAGTGCGAGCGGCGCAGAAGACGCAGCCTCGATCCCGGTCAGCCTGTCGGGTAGCGACGTTGACGGCACGGTGGATCACTTCGTGATCAAGACGCTGCCGCTCAACGGCACGCTGCTGCTCAACGGCAACCCGGTCGCCGTGGGCACCGAGATCCCGGCCACCGCCAACGGTGCCACGGTCACCTTCGTGCCGGCTGCGAACTGGAACGGCGAGACGAACTTCACCTACGCCTCGGTCGATAGCGACGGCTTGGAAGACCCTACTCCGGCCATTGCTGCGATCTCCGTGACGCCTGACTCTCTGATTGTGACCCATCTTGAGGCCACAACGACGGGGGTGCCGGTAGCCATGCAGGGATTGTCTGGCGAGTACTACGGCTATAACGATAACTCGACGAGTGCAAGTGACGGCTTCTCCGGCGTTACCCGCGTGCACACCAATGACGGAACGGTAGGCAATCTGACCACGATTGCGAAAGTTCAACAGATTATTGCCGGACGAGCAGCTCCGGATGCAAGTTTCAAGGCAAATTCCATTGAGTTCGGTCTTACTGAGAATACCAATTCGCCGCTCTTTTCCAACGACCTGGGCAGGAATGCCAAGATTGAAGCAGGTGGGGCTATTACCAATAACGGGAGTAACCTCTATCGCTTTCTGACTGGCGCCAACGCCGGGAATGCCCAAGACATCGTTGCCGTAAGCGGGGTCGGAAAAACGACAGACTCGATCATACGACTGACCGGACAACTCTTGATCGAGCAGGGCACCTACGACATCAGGATTACCGCGGATGATGGCTACGACGTGTTGTTGAACGGCACTTCAATTGCGGAATACAACGGAATTACATCCACCAAGGTCACGACATTCAGCGGTGTCAATATTGATGGTGGTCTTCTGCCGATCGAGGTCCTCTATTGGGATCAGGGTGGGCATGCGACTTTCCGGATTGAATTCAAACTCACAGGTACCGCGGACAGTACCTATCAGCCGCTCGGTGAGAATGATTACGCCTTGTTCTCTTCTGACTTGGTTGTTCCTCCAGGTGGGGAGCTTGTGCAGGCAAGCGACGGTAGTTGGGTGATTCAGACTGGTGCCGTATTCAGTGACATGGACAACGCCCCGAATGAAGTACATGGTTCGGTCGCGGCGGATAGCATTCACGGTGGGGGTGACGACGATAGCCTGTTCGGCGGATTGGGCGCTGACACCTTCGTCTGGAAGCTCAACGATGGCGGCACGGCAGGGAACCCGGCGGTGGACACCGTTGGTGACTTTACCGTCGGCATCTATAACGGTACCGGCAACGCCGACCGTCTGGATCTGGCCGATCTGCTCAAGGACGAAAGCAGTGCAACGATCGACAACTTCCTGAGTGTCGAGCAGGTTTCTGGCAATACCGTGCTGCATGTCAGCAGCAGTGGCGGTTTTGCGGGAGGGTACTCGGCGGGTGCGGAGGATCAGACCATCGTGCTGGAGAATGTGACCTTCGACAGTGCGCTGAGCAGTCATGACATCATTAATCAGCTCATCTCCAATAATCAGCTTCTGATCGACAAATGATGCAGCGGCCTTTTTCCGGAGGATGGATGCGTGTTCGTAAGGCGTGATGAAGCGGGGCGCATCGTGGCTGCCAGCCTTGAGGCTGAGGGCGCGATCAGCGAGTGGGTTGAGGATGGCGAGCCGGAGCTGCTGGCTTTCGGGCAGGGGGAGGCGAGCGATGCGACTCTGACGGCATCCGACCTCAGGCTGGTCCGGGTGCTGGAAGATATCGTCGATCTGTTGATCGAGCGTGATGTCATCCGCTTCACCGACTTGCCCGAACAGGCGCAGGCGAAGCTCATGGAGCGCAAGTCCCTGCGTGCCTCGATGCGCAGCGGACTGAATCTGCTGGGCAGCGGGGACGATGGTGGCTTGATCTGAACCCGCAGGGGGACGGGCCTTTGGGCTCGCCCCCCTTTTTCCGTTCTCAGCGGATGCCGGGGCCGGTCATGGCATCAAAGCCCACATCGCTCAGCATCGTGACGGCTTCAGGGTGATCCACGCCTTCTGCGATCACGCTCAGGCCCAGAGCGTGCGCCAGCATGCACAGACTGCGCGCGAAGGCCTGGTTGCCGCTGTTGCCGTTCAGGTCGCGAAGCAGTGAAGCGTCGACCTTGAGGTAGTCGAGCCCGAGGTCGTGCAGGTCGCCAAGTGCGTTGAAGTTCGGGCCGGCATGCTCCAGGCCGAGCTTGCACGCCAGGGGTTTGAGCGCGAGGCAGAAGGTGCGGAACTCGGCCTGATTGCGCGCAGCCTCCTGCTCCGGAACTTCCATCCACAGCAGTGGTGCTTCGTTAGGTGCCATCTCCAGTTGATGCAGCAGATCGGCCAGAAAGCCGGCGCTGCGGATGGCCTGGGACGAAATGTTGACCGCGACGGCCTGACCGGTGTTGCGAATGAGTTCCAGCGCAGCCTTCACGACGGCGGCATCGATCTTCCCCATCAGATCGAGGCGCACCGCCCATGGCATGAAGTAGGCGACGCCACGCCACTCGCCATCAAGCCGCAAGCGCAGCGGTGCCTCGACGTGCACCAGTGCGCCATTGCCATCCCGCACAGGATAGGTTTCAAGGCGCAGTTCATGCTGATCGAGCGCTCTGGAAATGAGCTGATGCCATTGCGACTGGTCGCGCTGAGGCTGCGTGAGGCGCACCCAGGCGTCGAGCTGAACCGCCCGCCCGCCGGCCAGTTCGGCTTCGGCCAGCGCCGTATCGGTGCGGGTCAGCACCGTTGGCAGTGCTTCGCCGGGGGAGTACAGGGCCGCGGCGATGGGCAGGGCGATGCCCGCGCTGTCACCGCCGGTGACGTGCTTGTCCGCTACGTCGTGCAAAGCCTTGACCAGGCTCTCGGCCCATAGCGGAAGATAGGCAACACCCGGGGCGAGGATCGCAAGGTCGCTTCCGTTCAGACGGCCCGCGACCCATGTCGGCTGCTCCCCGATCTGCTTGCGGATGGCATCTGCCAGCGCTCGCAGCAGGGCATCTGCGAACTCCCTGCCCCGGGTGCGGTTGAGTTCGGACAGCTCGCCGACCCGTGCGATCAGCAGTGCGCCGCCCGTCGGTGCATCGTGGTCGACCAGTTGCGCACCGAGCACGTTGAGAAACTGGCGGCGCTCGAACAGGCCGGTCAAGGCATCTTCCTGTGTTTGCTTGCGCAGGGTTTCAAGGCGTCGGGCTTCGTCCACCAGCATCAGGCGCACGCGTTCGGACAATGCGTTCATCGCGCGCACCACGACGCGCAGTTCGGCGGTGGCGGGCTCGGGCGTGGTGACGAAGCGGCGCTCACCGATGGCCTCGGCCTGCCCAACCAGCTTGCGGAGGGGGGCCGTGATGCGGCCCAACAGCAGACTGCCAACGACGCCGGCTGCGGACGCCATGATGGCGAACCACAACAGCATCTGCCGAATGCTGTGCCACAGCTCGGTGTAGGCGTAGCTGGTCTGGCTTTCCAGCGTCAGGGTGGCGAACTGCTGCCAGCCGTCCTGCACGTGCGCCACACCGGGGTGGGCCTCGATCGCGGCGAGGCGCACGAACCAGGCTGGGACGTCGTCGAGACGGGGCTCGGCAGTGCGTTCAACCAGGATGTTGCCGTCGGGTCCGACCAGGCGAATCACGCGGTAGTGTCCGGCATCGAACTGCGCGGCAACCTGCAGTTCGACGGTGACCGGATCCTTCGGCATCTGCGACAGTGACAGTGCGAGCGCAGTGGCGTTGTCGACGTTTTTCACGTTGAGTTGCTGTTCGAGGTAGCGCTTTGCCGCCAGCGTGCTCACCACCAGGCTGCCGCCAAGGGATAGCAGGGTGACCATGACGATGGCGATCCAGAGTTGCTTGATCAGGGACATGGACGGGGTGCTCCGGGAAATTTCGGGTACGGGTTCATTGCAGTCCTTCGCTGCGCATGCGTTCGAGCACGTCGCGCCAGCGTGACAGGCGGGTGGTGGGGTCGGCGGCGGAGGTGGTGCCGCCGCCCACCCACAGGCCTTCATTGTTGAAGCTGAAAACCGGAAACAGGTCGGGGCGTCGGCCGGCCGGGCGGATCTCGCCAATCAGGTTGTCCAGCACCAGCGGCTCGGCATTGGGTGTTTCGAAATAGCTGAGCACCATGTGCGCCTGGGTGATGGTGCTGTCGGCGGCGCCGATGCGGGCGCGCACGTACACAAGCCGTAACTTGTCGGCAGGAACCTCGAGCAGGCGCAGACTCATGTACTTCGCGATCGAGAAATCCTCGCAGTCGCCTGCGTCGCGGCCGAGTGTTTCCAGCGGCGTGGCCCAGTAGTCGGATTGCTTCCAGACGATGATGTCGTCCACGAAGCGGATACGGCGGTTGAAAAAGGTGTTCACTCTGGCGAGCTTGCCCGCCTCGTCGAGATCGCGGGCTTCGCTGATCATCCGGCGCCATGCGACGACCGCTTCGCCGGCCGGTTGGCCATAGCGGGCCACGGCAAGCGTCTGCATGCGGTCGAGGTCTGGCGCCGCTGCGCACAGACCGATCGCGAGTCCGAGCATGAGCACGGTCCGTTGTCCCGCGCGCCAGCATCTACCCAGGGGCAGGCGGGCTGAAAACGGCGGTCGGTCGGACAGGGGCATCGGGGCTCTGGGAGTGCTTGTGCCTGCATTATCCGGAATCGAAGCGTCTTGTGCTGCTCTTGTGACTGGCGCAGGGTGACTTTTGTGGGGGTTGAGTGATGCCCATGCTAATGTGCTGAATGCTTTCTGGCTGGTGCTTACAGCGTGGATTCTTCGCGCGGTCGTTGAATTGTTCGCATTGTGCGGTGCGCCAAGGCGGTTATGATTCTTCCTGCTCAAGTTGGGCAGCACTCAATGCTGCTCATTCACTATTCAGAAGTGTTGGAGTTTCCATGAAACGAATTCGTACCTTGGTCTCACTAGCGGTCTTGGCGAGTCTGCCTGTTGTTGCCGCTGCGTCGGCCCCAGAGTTGCTGCGTGACGCTGCGCGCAAGGCCGTTGTGAGCAACCCCGAGGTGCAGGCACGCTGGCACGCATTCCGTGCAGCCGGCGCCGACCAGGATGCCGCGCGGGGTGGCTACCTGCCGCAGGTTGATGTGACGACCAGCATTGGCCGTGAAAGCCAGAAGCGCCCGGGCAGTTCGACGGATCACTACACGCATAGCAATGCCACGCTGTCGCTCAACCAGATGGTGTACGACGGCTTCTATACCCGCAGCGAGGTATCCCGCCTCGGCTATGCCCGTCTGGCCCGATACTACGAAATCATCGACGCCTCCGAGTCGGCTGCGCTCGAGGCGGTACGCGCTTATGCCGACGTGCAGCGCTATCGCGACCTGGTTGCGCTCGCGAAGCAGAACTATGTCGAACACAAGCTGGTGTACGACCAGATCGCAGAGCGCGCCGGGGCCGGTGTCGGCCGCCGGGTGGATCTTGAGCAGGCGACCGGGCGTCTGGCGCTGGCCGAGTCCAACCTGCTGACCGAAGTGTCCAACCTGCACGATGTCAGCAGCCGCTATCAGCGCGTGGTGGGCGAATTGCCGGCCGACGCTCTGCCACCGATGGGCGACAAACTCGGCGTTGAGGGTATTCCGCCGAGTGCCAGTGATGCCTTGCGTGAAGCCTTCAACACCAGCCCTTCGCTCAATGCCGCAGTCGAGAATGTGCGTGCAGGCCAGGCTGCGATCGAAACCCGCCGTGCGGCCTACCACCCGCGGGTGGACCTGCGCGCCAGCCAGGCGGTCGACCGCAACCTCGACAACCTTGACGGGCGTTCGCGCGACGGTGTGGTGGAACTGGTGCTGACCTATAACCTTTTTCGCGGCGGTTCGGATGACGCCCGCATTCGGCAGGCTGCCGAATCGCTGAACCAGGCCAAGGATCTGCGCGACAAGGCGTGTCGCGATCTGCGGCAAACGGTGGCGATTGCCTACAACGACGTACAGCGAATCCAGGAGCAGTTGCGTTATCTCGATCAGCATCAACTGTCGATCGAGAAAGCGCGCGAGGCCTACCGTCGCCAGTTCGACATCGGTCAGCGCACCCTGCTTGATCTGCTCGATACCGAAAACGAGTATTTTCAGGCCCGCCGTGCCTATACCAACGCACGCTACGACGGTCTGACCGCCGAAGCCCGCACCCTGTCGGGGATGGGGCACCTGATGCGCGCGCTCGACGTGGCACGCGAGGACTTGCCAAGCGCGGTCGATGCAGGACAGGACCGCGACGGTATCGACCCCGCCACTCTGTGCCCGCCCGATGCGCCGGCCGCGCTGCAGATCGACAAGGCCGCGCTGCTGGCAAAGACCCTGAAGGAATTGGGCGCCGCAAAGTAAGGCGATCTCCGGTCCGTAGCTGCAGAACAATCGGCGTAGTGCTGGCCCGGCTCACATAGAATGGCGCAATCGCTCCCCGCATTGCGCCATTTTTTCGTCCGATGAACGCTGCCGACTCCCCTTCCGACCGCCTTCCTGACGCTGACGCGCAGGCGGACCGGCACGGCGCTGCGCCACAGCGGGTGGTAAAGATCCGGCGCGACTACAACACCTGGGTCGCCAACGAAACGCTCGAGGACTACGCGCTGCGCTTCACCCCGCGCAGCTTCCGCAAGTGGTCCGAGTTCCGGGTCGGCAACACCGCGTTTGGCGCGGCGTCCTTTCTGGTGCTCGAAGCGGTCGGCGCGACCATGCTGGTCAGCTATGGTTTCATCAACAGCTTCTGGGCCATCCTCGCGATCGGCCTCATCATCTTTCTCACCGGTTTGCCGATCAGCTTGTATGCCGCGCGCTACGGCGTTGATATGGATCTGCTGACACGTGGCTCAGGTTTTGGCTACATCGGCTCGACCATCACGTCGCTGGTCTATGCCTCCTTCACCTTCATCCTGTTCGCACTCGAAGCCGCGATCATGGCCTACGCGCTCGAGATGGCACTCGGCATCCCGCCAAGCTGGGGCTACCTGATCTGCGCGCTGGTGGTGATACCGCTGGTCACCCATGGCGTGACCGTGATCAGCAAGCTGCAGACCTTGACCCAGCCGATCTGGCTTTTCCTTTTGGCGCTGCCTTTCTTCTTCGTTTTGCGCGAGGACCCCGCTGCACTCGCAGGGCTGTGGCAATACCCCGGCGTCGATGGCAAGGGTGGTGAGTTTGATCTGCACCTCTTCGCCGGCGCCATGACCGTCGGTATCGCGCTCATTACCCAGATGGGCGAGCAGGCCGACTATCTGCGTTTCATGCCGGCACGTACCCAGCAGAATCGCTGGCGCTGGCTGTTTGGCGTGGTGCTGGGCGGGCCGGGCTGGGTGCTGATCGGGGTGGTCAAGATGCTGGGCGGTGCCCTGCTGGCGTGGATGCTGCTGCGCAACGGCATGGCGCCGGACAAGGCGGTCGATCCCAATCAGATGTACCTGCTCGGTTTTTCGGCGGTGTTCGACAGCAGCCTGTGGGCCGTGGTGGTGACAGCGTTGTTTGTCATCGTCTCGCAGCTCAAGATCAATGTCACCAACGCCTATGCCGGCTCGCTGGCTTGGTCGAACTTCTTCTCGCGGCTGACCCACAGCCACCCCGGGCGCGTCGTCTGGGTGGTGTTCAATATCCTGATCGCCCTGCTGCTGATGGAGATGAACGTTTTTCAGGCGCTCGGGCAGGTGCTCGGTCTGTATTCCAACATCGCGATTTCATGGATGGTCGCTGTCGTGGCGGATCTGGTGATCAACAAGCCGCTCGGCCTGTCGCCACCGGGCATCGAATTCAAGCGCAGCCACCTGTACGACATCAATCCGGTCGGCGTCGGGGCGCTGCTGATCGCCTCGGCGCTGTCGGTAAGTACCTTCATCGGCCTGTTCGGCCCGGCGCTTCAGCCCTATGCGCCCTTCGTGGCGCTGGTTGTCGCCTTGTTCTCCTCGCCGCTGATCGCGTGGCTGACCAAGGGACGCTACTACCTTGCGCGGACGCCCGAGCCGGTGACCAGTGGCAAGACCCGGGTGGCGACCCGCCAGTGCTGCATCTGCGGGCAGCACTTCGAGCCCGAGGACACCAGCCATTGCCCGGCCTATCAGGGCACGATCTGCTCGCTGTGCTGTTCGCTCGATGCGCGCTGCGAAGATCAGTGCAAACCCCATGCACGCCTGTCAGTGCAGTGGTCGGAGCTGTTGCAGAAACTGCTGCCGAAATCCTTGCTGCCCTATCTCGATGCCGGGCTCGGTCACTACCTGTTGCTGATGATCGGAGTCACGTCCTTTCTCGCTCTGCTGCTCGGCACGCTCTACTACCATGAGTTGATCGCGCGTAGCGTCGACCTGGCCGCCGGCTATCCGGGCGAGATGCTACGGGGCGATCTGAAGGGCGTACTGCTGAAGGCGTTTGCGGCCCTGTTCCTGATGGGCGGTATTGCGGCGTGGTGGATGGTGCTGACGCACAAGAGCCGGCAGGTGGCGCAGGAGGAATCGAACCGTCAGACCCGCTTGCTGATGGAAGAAATCGAATCCCACCGCCGCACCGACGAGCAGCTGCAGAACGCGCGTCGCGTGGCGGAGCAGGCCAATCAGGCCAAGAGTCGCTATGTCACCTCGATCAGCCACGAATTGCGCACGCCGCTCAACAGCATCCTCGGCTATGCGCAGATTCTCGACGGCGACGAGGCCATCCCGCCCCAGCGGCGGCAGGCGGTGAGCGTGATCCGCAGGAGCGGCGAGCACCTGCTGTCGCTGATCGAGGGCACGCTGGACATTGCACGCATCGAGGGCGGAAAGTTTGCGCTCGAGATGCGGCCGCTGGCCTTCGCCGAGTTCGTGCGCCAGCTGGTGGCCATGTTCGAGTTGCAGGCGCGCAACAAGGGGCTCGGCTTCCACTTCGAGATCGTTGGCACGCTGCCGGAGTTCGTGCGCGCCGACGAAAAGCGTCTGCGCCAGATCCTGATCAACATCATCGGCAATGCAGTGAAATTCACCGCGCGCGGCACGGTTCGCGTGCGCCTGACCTACCGTCGTGAGATGGCCTTGTTCGAGGTTGAAGACAGTGGCCCCGGCATTGCTGCAGACGAGATCGCGCATGTCTTCGAGCCCTTCGCCCGTGGCAGCAGCGCCCGCGGCAGCACGACAACGGGCACCGGGCTGGGGCTGACGATCAGCAAGATGCTCACCGACCTGATGGGGGGCGAGCTCACCGTTGACAGCCAGCCTGGCGCCGGCAGCGTGTTTCGCGTCCGTCTCTTTCTGCCGCAACTCCACGACGCGCAGGTGGCGGAGGTGCTGCCGCGCGTTCAGCGCATTGGCTACAAAGGTGTGCGGCGGCGCATTCTCACGGTAGATAACGAGCGTGTCGACCGCGAGCTGCTGGCGAATCTGCTCGAACCACTCGGCTTCGAGGTGGGTCAGGCCGAGTCCGGCCTTGATTGCCTCGAACTGGTACCGCATTTCCGCCCCCACCTTGTTTTCATGGATCTGGCGATGCCCGGCATCGACGGCTGGGAAACCATCCGGCGTCTGCGTGCAGCCGGGCTCGACGAGGCGCCGGTGGCGATCATCTCGGCCAATGCCTTCGACAAGGGGCTGGACCACGATGTCGGGATCGGCGCGGAGGACTTCATCCTCAAGCCCATCCGGGTGGAGGAACTGCTCGACTGGATCGGTCGCCGTCTGCAGCTCGAATGGGTGTGGGCAGATGCCCCGGCCGCGGCTGCGGAACGCGTGCCCACGGTCGAGGTGGAACAACTGGTATTGCCCCCATCCGCCGAGCTGCGGGCGCTCGACGAGTTGATCGAACTGGGCTTCCTGCGCGGTATCCTTGCCCGACTGGCTGACATCGAACGCATGGCACCCGAGTATGCCGAGTTCGTGCGGGTGCAGCGCGAACTCGCGCGTCAGTTCCAGTTCGACGCCATGCGCGAAATACTGTGTCGCAAGGACTTGCCGGAATCATGAGCCCATCTGCCCTGAGTGCTGCCGACCCCGCTGCTGCAGGCATCGTGCTGATCGTCGACGACGTGCCCGAGAACCTCGCGCTGCTGCACGATGCGCTCGACGAAGCCGGCTATCTGGTACTGGTCGCCACCAACGGCGAGAGCGCGATTGCGCGCGCGCGCCAGAGCCTGCCCGATGTCGTGCTGCTCGATGCGCTGATGCCCGGCATGGACGGCTTCGAGGTCGCACGGCGACTCAAGGCCGATTTTGCGACCCGCGCGATCCCGCTCATCTTCATGACCGGGCTCACGGAAACCGAGCATGTGGTTGCGGCGTTTGCCGCCGGTGGTGCCGACTATGTGACCAAGCCGATCAAGCCCGCCGAGGTGCTCGCCCGCATTGCGGCCCATGTACAGAACGCGCGTCAGATGAAGCAGGCCCGCAGCGCCCTTGACGCCTTCGGCCAGGCAACGGTCGCGGTCAGGGCGAGTGATGGCAAGCTGGTATGGCAGACGCCGCTGGCGCGCCAGCTGATCCGAAGCTGGTTCGAGCCCGAGCGCAGCGAACCGAGCGAGATTGCACCGCCGCGCCTGCTCGACTGGATCATGGCTGCCGAACTCGCGCGTCGCGAGCGTCGCGAGGTGCCCGGCCTGGTGGCGAGTGAGGGGGCCCGTCGCCTGCTGGCCTCGTTCCACGATCAGACCGGCGACGAAGAGTGGCTGGTGGTGTTGCGCGAAGAGAACGACGCCAGCGCGATCGAGGCCCTGATTGCAGCTTTCCGCCTCACCGGGCGCGAGGCCGAGGTGCTGTACTGGGTGATCCGGGGCAAGACCAACCGCGACATCGGCGACATTCTCGGTACCAGTCCGCGCACGGTGCACAAGCACCTCGAACATGTGTTCGAGAAGCTCGGCGTCGAAACCCGCACGGCCGCGGCGTCGATGGCAACGGCAAAGATCCGCGCCGCGAGCGAGGGTGCCTAGCGGACGATGGCCGCCGCGCACCCTTGAGCGGCACGGGGGTCAGCGCATCGTCACCAGCTCTTCCGCGCTGGTCGGGTGGATGGCCACGGTGGAATCGAAGTCGGCCTTGGTGGCGCCCATCTTGATCGCCACGGCGAAGCCCTGCAGCATCTCATCCGCGCCTTCGCCGATGATGTGGCAGCCGACCACGCGCTCCTCTGCGCCGGCGCACACCAGCTTCATCGCGGTTTTGGGTTTGTGCTCGGTCATCGCGTTGTACATGCCAGTGAAGCGGGTGGTGTAGACGCTGACCGTTTTGTGTTGCTTGCGCGCCTCGTCCTCGGTGAGGCCGATGGTGCCGATCGGCGGATGGCTGAAGGTCACTGTCGGAATGTTGTCGTAGTCGAGCCTGGCGTCGGCTTCACCCTTGAACAGTCGGGCAGCGAGCTTGCGTCCTGCGGCGATGGCCACCGGCGTCAGTTCGGCGCGGCCGGTGATGTCGCCAATGGCATAGATGCCCGATGTGGACGTGTTCTGGAAGGGGTCGGTGACGATCACGCCGCCGGCCTCGGCGGTAATGCCCGCGTTGGCAAGGTCGAGCCGGTCGGTATTGGCCTCGCGGCCGATGGCCCAGATCAGGGTATCGACCTCGAGGTCGAGCTGATCGCATTCAACGCGCAACGCGCCGCTCTGGGTGCGCTTGACGGAACGTGCCTGGGTGCTGGTCAGGATGTTCACGCCATCGTCCTTCATCTGCGTCATCAGCTCTTCACGCACCATCGCGTCAAAGGGCCGCAACAGCTGCTCGCCGCGCACCAGCATGGTGACCTTGCTGCCGAGCGCATTGAGCACCCCCGCGAGCTCGACCGCAATATAGCCGCCGCCGACCACCGCAACCCGGGCGGGCAGATGGTCGAGGGTGAAGAAACCGTCCGAGGTGATGCCTAGGACGGCGCCCGGAATCTCCGGTACCGAGGGCCGTCCGCCCGTGGCGATGACGATGTGTTCGGCGCTGTAGTGCTGACCATTGACCTCAACGGTGCGGCCATCGACAAAGCGTGCGAAGCCGCGCACCAGGCTGACACCGGCTTTTTCCAGCATGTTGGCGTAGATGCCGTTGAGGCGGTCGATGTAGGCGTCACGCGAATGCTTCAGCGTGGCCCAGTCGAATGAGGTCTGGCCAACGGTGAAACCGTAGCCGGGTGCATCTGCCAGGGTCTGCGCGATGCCGCCGGCGTACCACATGACCTTTTTCGGCACGCAGCCCACGTTCACGCAGGTGCCACCGAGGCGACCGCCTTCGATCAGCAGCACGCGTGCGCCATATTCCGCCGCCCGTCTCGCAGTGGCGACACCGCCGCTGCCGCCGCCGATCACCAGATAGTCGTACTCGCTCATGCCCGTCTCTCCTGTATGTGCAGCGGATTGGTCGCCGCTGACTGTCTTGTTCATACAGTACCAAATTCTGCGCGGGCATGAATGCGGATGCCGGATCCGTCGTCGCTGTTTTCATCCTGCATCAGGTCCGCAGGGCATCTTCTGGTATACCGCTTGTCGACTGACCGGCGGCCTCGAGAGTGCGCCGGTGTTCATGGAGAGTCCTTGCGTGTTTCGTCTGTTTGAAAATCTGGTCAACCCCTATCCCGAGGCCGCACCCTCCTCGCCACCGCGCGGCTTTTTCGTCTTCCTGTGGGCCGGCACCACCGGTCTGCGCCCCTTCATTGCCGGCATGACGCTGCTCACGGCCACCATCGGCGCCTTCGAAGCCCTGCTGTTTGCGATGCTCGGGCGGGTGGTGGACTGGCTGGCAAAAGTGGAGCCGGCAAGCCTGTGGGCCGAAGAGGGGAGCACTGTCCTCCTGCTTGCGGGGATCATCGGCGGAAGCATCGTGCTGGTGGCCTTGCAGACCATGCTCAAGCACCAGACCCTGGCGGGTAATTTTCCGATGCGGCTGCGCTGGAATTTCCACCGCATGATGCTGGCCCAGAGCATGGCCTTCTATCAGGACGAGTTTGCCGGGCGGGTTGCGGCCAAGGTGATGCAGACCGCACTCGCGGTGCGCGACACCATCCTGATCCTCACCGACATCCTGGTGTTCGTCACGATCTACTTCGTCACCATGATCGTCGTGGTGGGGGGCTTCGACAGCTGGCTGCTGCTGCCCTTCATCGGCTGGCTGGGCTGCTATCTGCTGTCCCTGTGGTGGTTCGTGCCGCGCCTGTCGAAGGTTTCGCGTTCGCAGGCGGACGCGCGCTCGCTGATGACCGGCCGTATCACCGATGCGTACACCAACATCGCGACGGTGAAGCTGTTCTCCCACGCCGGGCGCGAAGCCACGCATGCGCGTGGCGCGATGCAGGAGTTTCTGCACACCGTGCATGCGCAGATGCGGCTGGTGAGCAGTATCGAGGTGGTCAACCATACCCTGAGCATGGGCCTGATCATGAGCACGGCAGGTGTTGCGCTGTGGCTGTGGACGCAGGGTGCGGTGGGTGTCGGTGCGGTGGCAGCCGCAACCGCGATGGCGCTGCGGCTGAATGGCATGTCGCACTGGATCATGTGGGAGATGGCGTCCCTGTTCGAGCATGTGGGCACGGTGCAGGACGGCATCAACACCCTGGCCCGGCCTCATCAGGTTGTGGACCGCCCGGATGCGCAGCCGCTCAAGGTCAGCCGTGGCGAGATCCGTTTCGAGCAGCTGAGCTTTGCCTACGGTGCGACCGGCCCCCAGGCTCGGCGGGTGATCGACGACATGACCCTGGTGATCCGCCACGGCGAGAAGATCGGACTGGTCGGGCGTTCGGGTGCGGGCAAATCCACCATCGTCAATCTGCTGCTGCGTTTTTACGATGTCGAGCAGGGGCGCATCCTCATCGACGGGCAGGACATTGCGCAGGTGACCCAGGACAGCCTGCGCGCCCAGGTCGGGATGGTGACGCAGGACACCTCGCTGCTGCATCGCTCGGTGCGCGACAACATCCTGTACGGGCGTCCGGATGCGACGGATGAAGACATGATCGCGGCGGCCAGGCGCGCCGAGGCCCATGACTTCATTCAGACCCTGACCGATCCTCACGGGCGCACCGGCTACGATGCGCATGTCGGCGAGCGCGGGGTGAAGCTCTCGGGCGGTCAGCGTCAGCGCATCGCGATTGCGCGTGTCATGCTCAAGGATGCGCCCATCCTGCTGCTGGACGAGGCCACGAGCGCACTCGACTCGGAAGTGGAGGTGGCGATCCAGGCCAGTCTGTACCGCCTGATGGAGGGCAAGACGGTGGTGGCGATTGCGCACCGGCTGTCGACCATCGCCGCGATGGACCGTCTGGTCGTGCTCGACAAGGGGCGCATCGTCGAGGAAGGCGACCATCGCAGCCTTATGGCGCAGGGCGGACTGTATGCGCGGCTGTGGTCGCACCAGAGCGGCGGCTTCCTCGGCGAAGAGGCCGGGGACGAGGTCGCGGACGAAGTTGTGCAGGCCGCCTGAGTGCGGGGAGCGAAACGATGAAATACCTCAGCGGCTATCCCGAAGCCCTCCTTGCCCAGGTTCGTCAGCTCATGGAGCAGGGCCGGCTGGCGGATGTGCTGGCGCAGCGCTACCCGGAGGCGCATGCGGTGCGTACCGATAACGCGCTCTACGACTATGTGGCCGGGCTCAAGGCGGACTTCATGCGCAAGGCCGCACCCCTGTCGCGGGTGAACTACGACAACAAGCTGCATGTCGTGCGCCACGCGCTCGGTACTCACACCAGCATCTCGCGGGTACAAGGGGGCAAGCTCAAGGCCAAGCGCGAGATCCGCATCGCCAGCGTGTTTCGCGACATGCCGCCGGAGTTCCTGCGCATGATCGTGGTGCACGAACTCGCGCACCTGAAGGAGAAGGACCATGACAAGGCCTTCTACCAGTTGTGCGCGCACATGGAGCCGGCCTATCACCAGCTTGAGTTCGACCTGAGGGTGTACCTCTGTCATCTGGATGCGGGTGGCCAGCCGCTGTGGTCGGCCGGCCCGGAAACGCCTGCACCCTAGATCGGGTACGGCGTTCCGGCAGCGGACTTACCAGCGCAGATCCTCGATCGCATCCACCACCATGCCGGTACCGATCGCGATCAGCAGGATGTCGGCTGCAACGCGCACGTAGCGATGGCCCGCCGGTGGCGCGCCGATTTCGACCACGATGGCTGGCGGCAGGTCGTAATAGACGACGTCGCGTGGCAGCGGGCGTCCCTTCGACCATTTCCTGGCCAGCCCGGGGGGCATGCAGCCGTTCCCTTTCTTGCTCAGGCCGGGCGGGCAGCGGGCGCTTGAATAAGTCTGGCGGTAGTAGTTCTGGATCACGACGCGATCATGGTCGTGGTCCCTGAACCGATAGCTGCCCGAGCGCTCATGAACGTCATACCTGCGATCATCCCGTCGGTCGTCTCGCCTGTCATCGCGATATTGCGATCTCGACTCGGTGTGAGCCTTGCTGCCTTTGTCGCGCTGTTCGTGCCTGTCCTTACCCTTGTCCTTACCGCTCCATTCCGGCTTTTCGGCAAAGCTGGGCGCACTCAGTAGCAGTCCGAGCGCGAGTGTGGCCAG
Source organism: Parazoarcus communis (assembly GCF_003111645.1). Classification (NCBI taxonomy): domain Bacteria; kingdom Pseudomonadati; phylum Pseudomonadota; class Betaproteobacteria; order Rhodocyclales; family Zoogloeaceae; genus Parazoarcus; species Parazoarcus communis. The sequence goes on along the minus strand of NZ_CP022187.1, from coordinate 2,983,343 downwards.
CAGGCGACCCTTGAAAAGTCGATTTGTCATGCGTTTCTCCTCTGTGGGCGAGGTTCGAATCTGGGTGCTCCGGGGGTGTTCGAGGAGCTTACAGCGACCTGACTTTGACCTTCTTGCCCTTGATCTTGCCGTCTGCCAGTTTGCGGACGGCCAGTGACACGATATCCCGGGCTACCGCCACATAGGTGTAAGCATCCGTGACCTGAATCTTTCCGACCTGTTCGCGGGTGAAGCCGGCTTCGCCGGTGAGCGCGCCGAGCACGTCGCCGGGCCTGATCTTGTCCTTGCGCCCGCCGAGGATCTGCAGGGTTGCCATCGGCGGCAGCAAGGGGGCGTCACTGGTCGTTTCGAGCTCGTCGAGCCTGTGCCATTCCGGCTCGAACTTCTGCGCCTCCGCGATGGCGGCGATGCGGCGCTGATCGGCGCGACTGGCCAGGCTCAGCGCCCAGCCGTTCTCGTCTGCACGTCCGGTGCGGCCGATACGGTGCACATGGATCTCCGGGTCGGGGGTGACGTCGACGTTGATCACCGCTTCCAGTCCGGCGATATCCAGGCCACGGGCGGCGACGTCGGTGGCGACCAGCACCGAACAGCTGCGGTTGGCGAACTGCACCAGTACCTGGTCACGCTCGCGCTGGTCCAGCTCGCCGTGCAGGGCAAGGGCGTGGATGCCATGCGATTGCAGCACCTCGAGCAGGTCGCGACACTGCTGGCGGGTGTTGCAGAAGGCCAGGGTGCTGACCGGGCGGTAGTGCTGCAACAGCTTCACCACGCCTTCAAGGCGCTGTTCATGCTCGACTTCGTAGAAGCGCTGGCGGATCTTGCCGCTGTCGTGCTGCTCCTCGAGCTTGACCGTCTTTGGCTGGCGCAGGAAGCGTGCCGCAAGGCGTGCAATTCCGTCCGGGTAGGTGGCGGAGAACAGCAGGGTCTGGCGGTGCGGCGGGCAGGCGTCCGCGACGGCAACGATGTCGTCGAAGAAGCCCATGTCCAGCATGCGGTCAGCCTCGTCCAGCACCAGGGTGTTGAGGGCTTCGAGCCTGAGCGTGTCGCGCTGCAGGTGGTCGAGCAAGCGCCCCGGCGTGCCGACAACGACATGCGCGCCGTGCTCCAGGCTGTTGATCTGTGGCCGGATCGGCGAGCCGCCGCACAAGGTCAGCACCTTGATGTTCTCGGCCGCGCGCGCCAGGCGCCGGATCTCCTTGGCGACCTGATCGGCCAGTTCGCGCGTGGGGCACAGCACCATGGCCTGAACCCGCGTGCTGCGCGCATTGAGCTTGCCCAGCAGCGGGAGGGCGAAGGTGGCCGTCTTGCCGCTGCCGGTCTTGGCCTGTGCGATGAGATCGTGCCCGCCCAGCGCCAGCGGCAGCGCCGCAGCCTGGATTGGCGTCATCGTGAGGTAGCCGAGCTGGTTAAGGTTGGCCAGGACTTCGGGCGCGAGGGCGAGTTCGGCGAATGCAGGCGCAGCAGAGACGGGTGTGTCAGGCGATGCGCCGTCTTCGGGGATGTCAGGAGTCGAGTTCATACCGGATTATACGGTGCCCCCGGTATGAGACCCGAACTGGCGCGCATGCTGCGCACGACGCAAACAGAAAAGGCACCCGGAGGTGCCTTGAAAGCGGGACCTTGCAGCAAGGTCAGAAGCGGTAGCCGACGCCGATGCCGAGGGTCAGGGGGTTCAACCCGAGCTTACCGATCTTGCCGCCATTGAGTTTGACGTCGGTTTCCATCTGGATGTACTTGGCATCGATGTTCAGAGACCAGTTCTTGTTCAGCATGTAATCGGCGCCGACCTGGGCGACCAGGCCCACCGTGTTGGCGTCCACCGAGACCTTGCCCAGCGCGGTGTCGAAGCTGCGGTCGGTGAACATGGTGAAGTTCACACCCAGACCAACATAGGGCTTGAAGGCGCCGAGTTCGGTGAAATGGTACTGAACGAGGAGTGACGGCGGCAGGGCATCGACGCTGCCGATCTTGCCGAGCGCGGAAGTCTTGATGTCGACTTCCTGCGGGTAGGTCAGGACCAGTTCTGCAGCGATGTTCTTGGTGAAGAAGTAGCTGATGTCGACTTCGGGGATCCAGCGGTTGTCGGCTTCAACCTTGCCAACGCCGACATGCTGAAGGTTGTCGCCATTGTTGTTGTCCCAGTCCAGGGACACGGCACGGGCGCGAACCATGAAGCCGCTTTCGTCTGCAAAAGCGACACCCGAGGACAGGACACAAGCGGCAGCGAGGATCCCGACGGCGATATTCTTTTTCATCTTTACTCCCTAGTAGTGACAGCAGAACTGAAACGCGACGAATGCTACTGCTGCGGAATGTCTGCGATTTTGACCGGGGTCAAAATAACCATTATTAAATAGTGGTTTTTACGGGCTGCGCACTCTGTGTGCCATCCTGTCCGTCTTCCCCGAAAAGTCGTCCCTGCCGCCTTGGCCTGAGGAAAGGCCCCGGCACACAAGGCACGGATTCATGGCGTCACCGGGCGGAAAACTTGCGGACGACGGGCGCTTTTTCCGTTTCTCGTTGTCCATGCTGATTCAGACAAGGCAGCGCTTGCGCCGGTGTGTGGCCTGAGCAGTCTTCCATGGACGGATCGACGAGGAGGTGTGGAGATGAAAACGTTCGCGAAATCTCAGGTGTGGCTGGCCGGGCTGGTGCTGGTCATTGGCATGTTCGTGGCTCAGGCCTCACTCGCGCATCACGGCTGGGCGTGGGCGACGGACATGGAGTTCGAGCTGACCGGCACGATCACCAAGGCGCGTCTGGGCAACCCGCACGGGGAGTTGAATGTCGCCGTCAAGGATGAAAGCTGGGTGGTTGAAGTCGGACAGCCGTGGCGCAACGAGCGCGCCGGCCTTAGCGACGAGATGCTCGGTGTTGGCCGCGTCATCACGGTGCATGGTCACCGTTCGTCCAACCCTGAGCAGCGCGTGATGAAGGCTGAACGCATCATCATTGATGGCAAGAGCTACAACCTCTACCCCGACCGCAAGTCCTGAGGCTTGAGCTGCGCCCATGATCGACAGCTGGCTGCTTGCTCTCGAGGGGGCGGTGCTTGCGCGCTCGCTGCGGGCCTCGGTGTGGGTCTATCCGCTGGTCAACGCAGCCCATGTCCTCGGGGTGGCATTGCTCGTCGGTGCCATCGTCCCGCTCGACCTGCGCTTGCTCGGCGCTTGGCGCGCGCTGCCTCTGGCGCCGCTGTGGCACGTGCTGACGCGTACCGCAGCATTCGGGCTGATGCTCGCCGCGGGCGCCGGGGGGCTGATGTTCATCGCGCGAGCCACCGAGTACGCTGCGTCCCCCCTTTTTCTGGCAAAGATAATGATCGTGGGTGTGGCGACGGCCAATGCACTGGCCCTGCGCACGATCGGGCTCGATGCCTTGCTGCGTTCGGAAACCGCACCGCCTAAGCTGCCCGGGCGGGTGCGCTTCGCAGCGCTCGTTTCGCTGCTGGGCTGGCTGGTGGTGCTGCTGCTCGGGCGTCTGGTGGGGTATTCGTAAGGCACGGTCCTGCCCCTCCTACGCAATCTTGCGTATTCCTGTTCCAGCGGTGAATCCCTAATCTGGCATTGCAGCGCAGCAATGCGCTCCTACTACCGATTACTGGGAGACCCACATGCAGACTCGTCGCAGCTTCATCAAGGCACTGGCCCTTTCCGCTTCCATCGCAGCGATCGGCGCGCCGATTGGCGCACATGCAGCCGACACCATCAAGGTCGGCATCCTGCACTCGCTCTCGGGCACGATGGCCATTTCCGAGACGGCGCTGAAGAACGTTGCGCTGATGACGATCGAAGAGATCAACGCCAAGGGCGGCGTGATGGGCAAGATGCTCGAGCCTGTGGTGGTCGACCCCGCTTCCAACTGGCCGCTGTTCGCCGAGAAGGCCCGTCAGCTCGTGGCGCAGGACAAGGTGGCCGCAGTGTTCGGCTGCTGGACGTCGGTGAGCCGCAAGTCGGTGAACCCGGTGTTCAAGGAGCTCAATGGTCTGCTCTTCTACCCGGTGCAGTACGAAGGCGAAGAGCTTGAGAAGAACGTGTTCTACACCGGTGCTGCCCCCAACCAGCAGGCCATTCCCGCCGTGGAATACCTGATGAGCGAAGAGGGCGGCTCGGCCAAGCGTTTCGTGCTGCTCGGCACCGACTACGTGTATCCGCGCACGACCAACAAGATCCTGCGCGCCTTCCTCAAGAGCAAGGGCGTGGCCGAGTCGGACATCATGGAGGACTACACGCCCTTCGGCCATTCCGACTACCAGACCATCATCGCCAACATCAAGAAGTTCGCGTCCGAAGGCAAGAAGACGGCGGTCATCTCGACCATCAACGGCGACTCCAACGTGCCCTTCTACAAGGAACTGGGCAACGCCGGCCTGAAGGCGACGGACGTGCCGGTGGTGGCGTTCTCGGTGGGTGAAGAAGAGCTGCGCGGCGTCGATACCAAGCCGCTGGTCGGTCACCTTGCCGCCTGGAACTACTTCATGACGGTGAAGAACCCCGAGAACGATTCCTTCATCTCCAAGTACAAGGCCTGGGCGAAGAAGAACGGTGTGCCGAACGCCGACACCGTGGTCACCAACGACCCGATGGAAGCGACCTACGTCGGTATCTACATGTGGAAGCAGGCGGTCGAGAAGGCCAAGAGCACCGATACCGACAAGGTGATCGCTGCGCTTGGCGGCCAGACCTTCAAGGCACCGTCGGGCTTCACCCTGACCATGGACAAGACCAACCATCACCTGCACAAGCCGGTCTACATCGGTGAAGTGCGCGCCGACGGTCAGTTCGACGTGGTGTGGAAGACGAAGTCGCCGATCCGGGCCCAGCCCTGGAGCCCGTTCATTGCGGGCAACGAAGGCAAGCAGGGGCTTTGATGAAAGGACCGGCGATCGTCATCTGACGCTTGCCGGTGCCCGGTGCGCATGTGTCGCGCCGGGCTGTGCTCCGGGGATGTGCCCGGAGCCGTGTTTTCCGGCCAGGGGGCTCACCTTGGCCCGGCCGTAATTGATTGTTCCGACTTCGCCCTGTTCGGGCGGATGATCCGATGGAGCCTGCAATGAACCGATTGCTGATGCGGCTCGCGCTGCTCTTCGCCACCCTTGCCGCCCTCTCCAGTCCCGCCCGCGCCGCGCTCGATCCTGCGCTGGTCGCCGGCTTTGCCGGTGACTTTTCCAGCCGCATCAGTGCGATTGAAGCACTTGGCGTGGATGGCAGCGAGGATGCCCGCCGTGTGGTGAACGCGCTTGAGGCCGGCAATCTGGGCGTGGCAGCTGACAAGGTCGTGATTCTCGATGGTGAGACCGTGCGCGATGCCGCCAGCGGTGAAGCCCTCGAAATCGCCCTCGCCGATGTCGATGCCATCACCGTGAATAACCGCGTGCGGCGCTCGATCGCCACCGCGAACGCTGCGTTCGAGCTGGTTTCGCCCGATGCAGCAACGCGTCTGGCGAGCGCCAACGTGCTGATCGAGAACGCCAGCGAAGCACTGTTGCCGCTGTTCGAGCGTACTCTCGCCAGCGAACAGGATGAGGCCGTACGCAGTGTGATCAGCCGCGCCGCTGCCCGTATCAACCTGAGTTCTGCCGATGCGGCCAAGCGCCTGAAGGCGGTCGAGGCCCTCGGCGAATCGTCCGACCCGGCCGTCAAGAACATGCTTGCCGCGCTGCTCGAGAAGCAAGGTGAGGGCAAGCAGGCCACCTGGGTGGAGCCCGACGCCAGGGTCCGTGCCGCGGCCGAGTCCGCGATCAGCGCAATCGATGGTCGTATCGCCACGGCGCAAACCATCGGTACCGTGTTCTCCGGTTTGTCGCTGGGCTCCATCCTGCTGCTTGCCGCGCTGGGCCTCGCCATCACCTACGGCGTGATGGGCATCATCAACATGGCCCATGGCGAACTGCTGATGGTCGGTGCTTACGCCACCTTCATGGTGCAGGGGCTGTTTCGCAATTATTTTCCAGCCTATGTCGACTGGTACGTGGTCGCGGCCGTCCCCGCTGCCTTCTTCGCCGCTGCACTGGTAGGCATCGCGATGGAGCGCCTGGTGCTGCGCCACCTGTATGGCCGCCCGCTGGAGAGTCTGCTCGCGACCTGGGGCCTGTCGCTGGTGCTGATTCAGGCTGCACGCGTGATCTTCGGGCCGCAGAACCTTGAGCTGGCCAACCCGAGCTGGATGTCGGGCGGGATTGAGCTCGCAGCCGGTGTGGTGCTGCCGTTCAACCGTATCGTGATCATCGGTTTTGCCGGCTTCGTGCTGGTGCTGATCTGGCTGATGATGCAGAAGACCCGGCTCGGCATGTTCGTCCGCGCAGTGACCCAGAACCGTCCGATGGCGGGTTGTGTCGGGGTGCCGACCGCACGTGTCGATACGCTGGCCTTTGCCATCGGTTCGGGCGTGGCCGGTCTCGGTGGCTTGGCCCTGTCGCAGATTGCCAACGTGGGGCCGGCCATGGGCACGGGCTACATCGTCGATGCCTTCATGGTGGTGGTGCTGGGCGGTGTCGGCCAGCTGGCCGGTGCAGTGTGGGCGGCGCTTGGTCTGGGCATCGTGGCCAAATTCCTCGAAGGCTGGGCGGGCGCGGTGATCGCGAAGATTCTGGTGCTGGTGTTCATCATCATCTTCATCCAGAAGCGGCCGCAGGGGATCTTTGCTCTGAAGGGGCGGTTTGCGGATAGCTGATTCTGGTGCGGTGCCACGAGTGAGCCAGTTGGATGTGTTTGCTCCAGGGCTGCGGAACTCGCTCGTGTCACTCGCTCGGACAGTCCTCGCCCTTGCACAAACACACCCGACTGGCTCTGGCAGTGGGGCATCACTGACTAAAAAGGCCTGAACGGACCAGCGATGGGTGGGGTGTTCGTGGCGCAGGCGAGGACTGTCCGAGCCGAGCGCAGCGAAGGTGAGTTCCGCAGCCTGCAGAACGAATACCCCATGCATCGCGAATCGCAGGCACTGCCCGTCGGGCAACAACGAATCAAGGCAACCAAGGAGGCGCCAAAAATGCGCACCCCATTTACCGTAAGACTGATCCAGAGCATGCCGAGAACTGGCTGGATTGCGCTCGCGATCTTCGCCGCCATCACCTGGATCGGTATTCCGGCCGCTCACCTGATGCTGCCCGAATCGAGTCCGCTGCATCTCTCGGCCTATACCATCAGCCTGCTCGGCAAGATCCTGTGCTACATGGTGGTTGCCGTGGCGATGGACCTGATCTGGGGGTATGCGGGCATCCTCAGCCTCGGTCACGGGCTGTTCTTCGCCCTCGGCGGTTACGCCTTCGGCATGTACCTGATGCGGCAGATCGGTCGCGACGGCAGTTACGGCTCCGATCTGCCCGACTTCATGGTCTTTCTCGACTGGAAGGAACTGCCCTGGTACTGGGCCGGTTCGGATTCCTTTCTGTGGGCCATCTTCCTTGCCATGGCGTTGCCCGGCGTGGTCGCCTTCATCTTTGGCTACTTTGCCTTCCGCTCGCGCATCAAGGGGGTGTATTTCTCCATCATCACCCAGGCGCTCACCTACGCGGCGATGCTGCTGTTCTTCCGCAACGAAACCGGCTTTGGTGGCAACAACGGCTTTACCGACTTCAAGCGCATCCTCGGCTACAGCATCACCTCCCCGGAAATGCGCGTCACACTGTTTGCGTTGTCGGCGGCGCTGCTGGTCGCCTGCCTGATCCTCGGTCGCTACCTGGTGAGCTCGCGCTTCGGGCGTGTGCTCACCGCGATTCGCGATGCCGAATCCCGCGTCATGTTCATCGGCTACAACCCGTTGCACTACAAGCTCTTCATCTGGACGCTGTCGGCCGTGCTGTGCGGCCTGGCCGGCGCGCTGTACGTGCCGCAGGTCGGCATCATCAACCCGTCGGAGATGAGCCCGGCCAACTCCATCGAGCTGGCAGTCTGGGTGGCCGTGGGCGGGCGCGGCACGCTGATCGGTGCAGTGCTTGGCGCCGGCATCGTCAATCTGGCCAAGAGCTACTTCACCGTCACCGTTCCGGAGTACTGGCCGTTCTTCCTCGGTTTCCTCTTCATCGCAGTCACGCTCTACCTGCCGGATGGCGTTGTCGGCTTGTGGCGCAAGCTGCGCGCACAAAAAGGGCCGGACAGCGCGGTGGCGAGTGAAGCGGCCGTCCGCCCGCAGACTGAAACCGATCACACCACGCCGGCCAATTCCTCAGCCAAGGGAGCAAGGGCATGATGCCGATCACCGATATCGAGCGCGCCGCAAACGAAGCCACGGCCAACGCAGGCAACCTTCGCGAGCAATGGGAGAGCGAGGCAACGACCAGTCACCTGGTGACCGGCGAGCTCGATCTTTCGCACAACGTCATCCTGTATCTGGACGACATCACGGTCAGCTTCGATGGCTTTCGGGCGCTGAACAAGCTCTCGCTGACCATCGATGCCGGCGAACTGCGCTGCATCATCGGCCCCAATGGCGCGGGCAAGACCACGATGATGGATGTGATCACCGGCAAGACGCGGCCGGACGAGGGCAAGGCGTTCTTTGGCCAGACCATCGACCTGACGCGCATGACCGAGCCGCAGATCGCACACGCCGGTATTGGCCGGAAATTCCAGAAACCAACGATTTTCGAGAAGCACACCGCGTTCGAGAACCTCGAACTGGCAATGAAGGCGGACAAGCGCGTGCGCCGCAGCCTGTTCGCGAGTCTGTTCGACGATGAGCGCGACCGCATCAGCGATGTGCTGAAGCAGATCCGTCTGGACAAGGAGGCCGACCGCAGCGCCGGCCTGCTCTCGCACGGTCAGAAGCAGTGGCTGGAGATCGGCATGCTGTTGATGCAGGAGCCGCGCCTGCTGTTGCTGGACGAGCCGGTTGCCGGCATGACTGACGATGAAACCGAGCGTACTGCGGAGCTCTTCGTCAGCCTCGCAGGCAAGCACTCGCTGATGGTGGTCGAGCACGACATGGCCTTCGTCGAGGCACTGGGCGGCAAGGTCACTGTGCTGTGTGAAGGCTCTGTGCTGGCTGAGGGCGATTTGGCTACCGTGCAGGCGGATCCGCGGGTGATTGAGGTTTATCTGGGGCGTTAGTGTTTTGTTTCTGTGTTGTATGTGCTGCTAACGCCGGTCACGCGGGGTATTCCTTCCATGGGCTGCGGAACTCGCTCGTGTCACTCGCTCGGACAGTCCTCGCCCATTCCAGAAATACCCCGCATAACCGCCTTGACTGGGTTCGTTGTGAACGTGGGAAAGGCAGAGATGCTGCGGGGAAGTAGTGCGCTAATGACAATCGACGCATTCAGCGGTGTGCCGGTCTGACAGACGAAGGTCTGATGCGTGACGAGTGCTCCGCGCACAAGCTCTTTAAACGGGTTTTGTTTTTCACGTTCACCAGGACCCCCAGCCAAGCCAGCTATGTCGGGTGTTTGTGCAGTGGGCGAGGACTGTCCGAGCGAGTGACACGAGCGAGTTCCGCAGCCCACGGAGCAAATACCCGGCGTAGCTGGCGTTAGCAGCACGACCCGATTCTTCGCAAAATCATCTATCTGTTTTGAACTGAAAAAACCGCGCCCGATTCTTGCTAATAAAACCCTGACCCAAGGCCCCAGGCCACAAGCCAGGAAGCGCCGAAAGGAAAATATCATGCTGAAAGTCGACAACCTGAATCAGTACTACGGTGGCAGTCACATCCTGCGCGGTCTCTCGTTTGAGGTCCCGGTGGGCAAGGTGACGACCCTGCTTGGGCGCAACGGTGTGGGCAAAACCACGCTGCTCAAGACACTGATGGGCCTCGTCCCGGCAGCCAGCGGTTCGATCCACTTTGGTGCGCAGGACATCACCCGCGCACCATCGTATAACCGCGTGCGCGCCGGCATCGGCTATGTACCCCAAGGGCGCGAGATCTTTCCGCGCCTCACCGTCGAAGAAAACCTGCACATGGGGCTGGCCACCCGCCCCAGCGGCGAAAGCATTCCCGCGCGCATCTTCGACATGTTTCCGGTCCTCAAACAGATGATGGGCCGGCGCGGCGGCGACCTCTCCGGTGGTCAGCAACAACAGCTCGCAATCGGCCGGGCGCTCGCCTTCGGCCCCAAACTGCTCATCCTTGACGAGCCCACCGAGGGCATTCAGCCCTCCATCATCAAGGATATCGAACGCGCCATCCGCAGCCTGGCCGCCACCGGCGAAATGGCCATCCTGCTGGTGGAACAGTATTACGATTTTGCACGTGCACTGTCCGACCAGTACCTCGTCATGGAACGTGGCGAAATCGTCATGCGTGGCGCGGGAGAAAACATGGACGCCGACGGCGTGCGAGAGGCGCTCGCCGTCTAACACCGGGCCCAGGTGGCCCGTACAGGAGAATCAGTATGGCCAACGGATGCACCTGGGATTCACTCGACGCACACCTGCTGCGCGTACTGCATGTACTGCTCACCGAAGGCAGTGTGTCGCGCGCCGCGCGCCGTCTCAACCTGTCGCAGCCCGCGGTCAGCACAGCGCTCAAACGCCTGCGCGACATCACCGGCGACCCGCTGCTGGTGCGCTCGCGTGGCGGCATGACTCCGACCGAGCGCGGCGCCGAATTGCTCGAGCCGATCCGCATTGTGCTCGAACAGATCGAGCGCATCGCCGAAGGCCCGACCGGATTCGACCCCGCGAGCACCCGCCGCAGCTTCAACGTGGCCACGCCTGACTACCTCAACGCCATGCTGCTGGGCGAAGTCGTCACCGACGTGCACAAGCTCGCGCCCAAGGCACAGATTGCCTTCCATTCGATGACGCAGAACTCGGATTACCCGCGTGCGCTCGAATCCGGCGAACTCGACCTCGTCATCGGCAACTGGCCCAACCCGCCCGATCACCTCCGCACCGCCCCGCTGTTCGAAGACCGCATGGTGGTGATGATGCGCACCGGCCATCCGCTCGCCAGTGGCCAGCTCAGCATGAGTGACTGGCTGGCGGCAGAGCATGTCGTGCCCACACCGTATTCGGTCGGTCAGCGTGGTGTGGTCGACGTCTTCCTCGCGCGCGAACGCATGCGTCGCAACGTGGTGGCGCACGTGCCGTACTTTCACATGGCGCCCTTCATGCTGATCAATTCCGATCTGATCTTCACCGCGCCGGCACGCTTCGCGGAGCACTACACCACCATGCTGCCGCTCAGCATCGTGCCCGCGCCGGTCGAACTGCCGTCGATGGCTTACTACCTGCTGTGGCACGATCGCACCCAGCATTCCGCTGAATGCCGCTGGTTCCGCGAGCGCATCGTGCGCGCGGCCCGTGCAACGCCTGTTGCCGCACCGCTGCGGCGAGTTGCCTGAATCCTTTCCGGATCTGGGGATTCGACTTTGAAACGCTGACGGCCCGGCCCTCCTCTGCACGGACCGTCTTTGTCTGACCTCCGCATACGGGTGCTTACATTGCCCCGTTCGGATTGCGGTGCGCCCAGCCGGTGAGCTTGCGCTCGACCAGCGCAAACAGTTCGTACATCACCACGCCCATGATGCCGATCACGATCAGGCCAGCGAACACGAGCGCCATGTCCATCGACGAGCTCGCCGCCATCATCAGGTAGCCAATGCCGAGGTTGGACGCAACCGTCTCCGAGATCACCGAACCGACGAAGGCGAGGGTGATCGCGACCTTCAGCGAGGCGAAGAAGTAGGGCATCGCGCGCGGCAAGCCGACCTTTCTCAGGATGTCGAGGCGGGATGCGCCCAGCGAGCGCAGCACATCTTCCATCTCGGGTTCCAGCGTCGCCAGGCCGGTGGCCACGTTCACCACGACCGGGAAGAAGGAGATCAGGAAAGCGGTGAGGATCGCCGGAATGGTGCCGATGCCGAACCACACCACCAGCACCGGAACGAACGCAACCTTGGGAATCGAGTTGAAGCCCACCAGCAGGGGGTAGAGCGCCTTGTAGATGATCGGCGAGGATCCCACCGCGGCACCGACCACGAGCCCGAACACCACCGCGATGGCGAAGCCGGCCAGGGTCGTGAGGAAGGTCTGGGTGGCGTGCATCATGATCGGGTCCCAGTGCATCACCGTTGAATGCCAGACGGAAGATACCGAGGGAAACAGGAACTCGGGCACATCGAAGGCAACGACGATGCCTTCCCATAACAGGCCGAAGAACAGCACGACGAGCCAGGGGGCGAGCCGGATCAGGGTTTTCTGTGACAGCATGAAGGCCTCCGGGCTCAGGATTCGCGAATGTGGCCAATGTGCTCGCGCAGTTCGTGCACGTAGCTGGCAAAGGGCTCGGTGTAGGTCACGTCGAGGTCGCGCGGGCGCGGCAGGTCGATTTCGCGTCGCACCAGGATGCGGCCCGGGCGCTTGCTCATCACGTACACCGTGTCGGCCAGAAACACTGCTTCGCGCAGGTCGTGGGTGACCAGCACCACGGTGAACGGCTCTTCCTGCCACAGGTCGCGCACCATGCACCACAACTCTTCGCGGGTGAAGGCGTCGAGCGCGCCGAAGGGCTCGTCGAGCATCAGCAGGCGTGGCTTGTGAATCAGGGCGCGGCAGATCGAGGCGCGCTGCTGCATGCCGCCGGAGAGCTCCCACGGGAACTTGTCCTCGAAACCGGCGAGGCCGACGCGCTTGATCAGGGCGCGCGCCTGCTCCTCGTACTCGGCGCGTTTTGCGCGCAGCGTGGAGCGATAGGGTTCGACGATCTCCATCGGCAGCATGACGTTCTGCAAGGTGGTGCGCCACGGCAGGAGGTTGGAGGCCTGGAAGGCCATGCCGACGCATTTCTGCGGGCCGCCGACTTCGCGCCCGTCTACATATACATAACCCTTCGAGGGGGGCTTGAGGCCAGTGACCAGCTTCATCACCGTCGACTTGCCGCAGCCTGAGGGGCCGACCAGCGAGATGAACTCGTTCTCGCGGATCGACAGGCTGACATCCTCGATCGCAAACGGGCTTCCGGGCTGGTAGGCCAGGCTCACATCTTCAAAACGGACAAAATCCATGAACGCTCTGGCGGGCAACGAGGGGCGTCGCCCGCACACTCCTTGGGGCAGTGCTTACTTGATGGCGCGATCGGCTGCGGAGGGCAGGTAGGCGGCGGTGAACAGCGTGCTGGCGTCAGGCGTGGCAGGCAGGCCGAACGCCGTGGCTGCTTCAGCGACCGAACGCTTCATGCGCTCGGGATCGACTGCGCCGAGGCCGAGCGAGCGGCTTTCGGGCGTCACCACCACGGAGTCGAGCGCGAGCTTCAGGCGCTGGCTTTCAAGCGCAACGTTGATCAGGGGGTCGCGTTCCTTCACCGCCAGTACTGCAGTGTCGGGGCTGGCGACGGTTTCCTTCAGGGCCTTGTTGAAGGCGCGGACGAAACCTTCAACCGCCTTCGGTTGTTCGCTCAGCATCTTCGGGCTCGCGATCAGGGTGTTGCCGTAGAACTCGACACCGTTGTCGGGGTATTTCAGCGCAACGATCTGATCGGACGGCACGCCACGCGCCTGCAGGTTGAGGAGGCTGGTGAAATAGAAGCCGGTGATGCCGTCGACGTCGCCGCGCGCAAGCAGGGTTTCACGAATCGCAGGCTCGACCGTCTGCCATTTCACTGCATCGAGCGCCAGACCATTGGCCTTGGCGAAGGCCGGCCAGGCCTTGCGTCCGCCGTCGAAAATCGGTGCAGCCAGCGTCTTGCCGACGAGGTCCGCCGGCTTGGTGACGCCCGACTTCTTCAGCACAAAGACGGCGGCGGGCGTCGAGTTATAGACCATGTAGATGCCCTGGATCTTCGAGCCCGGGGTTTTCGCGTCGTATTCGACCAGCGCATTGAAATCGGCAAAGCCCATGTCGTAGGCGCCGGTCGCAACCCGCGTCACGGCACCGGCCGAGCCGTTGCCGGCGTCGATCTCGACATCCAGGCCTTCGGCGGCGAAGTAGCCCTTGCTCTTGGCAAGCAGGAAGGGCGCGGACGGGCCTTCGAAGCGCCAGTCGAGGGTGAACTTGACCTTCACCGGATCGGCGGCGTGGGTCTGTCCGAGCCCGAATGAACATGCCGCGACAAGCAGGGCGCCCAGAACGGTGCGGCGGGTGATTGGTGCGGAGAGGGCGTCAGACTTGAATTGAAACATGCGGTGCTCCTTTGAGTTGATGGAGCAAGCTTGGCAATTGCCGTGCCACGGCCAAATTGATGCAAAGGTGGCGATTTCGGGTGTTTCAAGTCCTGACTTGCACTGAAAGTGTGCGGTTGATTTTCTGCAAGCGGCCTAAGTGGATGAATGTGTGCGTATTTTGCGATGCACAATCGCTGTGCGTCCAGGCTTGAAAGAAGCCTTTGTGGTGCCTGTGCTTGATCTTTGAAGACTTAGAAATAGTCTTTATAAACAAATGGATGCAGATGTTGTTGCTATACGAAATCAGCAATAAGGGCTATTGAAGAAAAATCTCCGGACTCCTGTTAGCTTGAAAAAAAGCGCGGCCTCTTGCTGCGTTGAACAACACCATTTTTACGCTCAGGAGCCCTCGAACCATGCACAAGCTTTCCTCCCGCCTTTTCGCCACGACTGTCCTTGGCGCCTGTCTAGCAGCGCCCGTGACTGCTTCTGCGGCCAACTGGAGCGACACTTCGATCTCATATCGTTATGGCGAGCAGTTCAGGGAGCCCGCCATTTCGGACGATGTTTCGAAAGACATCGTTGGTTTCACCCATGTGAGTGGACACAACTACGGACAGAACTTCCTGAACGTGGATATCCTGATGTCCGACAGCAAGGACCCGGCAAAGGGCGGCGATACCGGCGCGCAGGAAATCTATGTTGTGTATGCCCACCAGCTCTACCTGGGCAAGGTCTTCGACAAGAACCTGTCTTTCGGGCCTGTGAAGGAAATCGCGCTGACGACCGGTCTCGACTGGAACTCCAAGGACACGGCATTTGCGCCGAAGGTGCGCAAGATTCTGGTTGGTCCGACGCTGAAGTTCGATATTCCCAAGGGCTTCTTCGATGTGAGCCTGCTGTACTACAAGGAGTGGAACAACAACGGCATCGTCGGCAAATCGGTTGAATTCGATCCGACCTACCGTATCGCGATGGCCTGGGGCATTCCCTTCAACGTCGGCTCGGTGCCTCTGTCCTTCGAAGGCTTCCTGAACTACACCGGCAAGAAGGGCAAGGACGGCTTCGGCGTGAAGACCGATCCCGAGACCTGGACTGACATGTTCATCATGGCCGACGTCGGCCAGATGCTGATGGGCAAGCCGCGCACCCTGCGCGCAGGCATTGGCTACGAGTACATCAACAACAAGTTCGGCTCCAAGGAAGGCAGCACGGGCTCCGAGACTTCCACGCCGATGATCAAGCTGCAGTGGCACTTCTGAGCTTGCTGATCGCGGTCTGAGTTTTGGGAAGGGCGGCATGGCCGCCCTTTTTTCGTTCACTGCCGTCTGCCTGCCCCGCTTTCTCATCCCGCTGTGCGGAATCTTTCTCGGGCATCGTTATTGCTTTTGGATGCAACGAATGCGCGTGGCAGACCCGCTTGCGCCATTCTTGTCAGGCGGATCGCATCAACACGCCTGTGTGAAGACATTCCTGTCCCAGGAGGATGTGTGCGGTGTTATGTACAGCAAGCCATATAAGAACCGGTGATCGTCGTCGTGCCGCAGACAGTGGCGAGCAGCCCTGGTGGGGTCGCTTGCCGGTGGAGTGGCGCGACGTGGTGGTGGTGCCCCTGTCCTTTGATCTGTTCCGCGAGGCCGAACTCGATGCCGAGCGGGTCTTCGGCTACGACCCTGACGGAGAAGCCTGCTACTACGCACACCGCTATGTATTGCGCGAACCGCGCTCGGATGACGGCGAAGAGTTCTATGCGGCAGCGGCTTACGCGGAGTCGGTCGCGGCCTGGCGTTTGCGCGACCAGCGCTGGCTGATCCACCGCACCGTGCAGCCCGGTCAGGACTGCGCCGGACAGTCCTTCTACAGCTTCAGCGAAAGCATGCCGCGCTGAGTTCCTGGAGCGACATGAATGTCCCGGGGTGCACGCTCAGGCGGGGACCCCAAGAATGACGTTCGACGCCTTGATGACTGCGGTGACGGGGACGCCGGGCCTGAGTCCAAGCTCTGCGGCTGCTTCCTTGGTCACGACCGATGCCACCTCGCTGCCGCCGGGAAGGCTGATGCTGACCTCGGCGTTGACGGTGCCGACCTCGACCGATTTGACCGTGCCGGTCAGGCTGTTGCGTGCTGACAGGCGGATGTCGCTGCCTTCGCTCATCAGCATGACCCAGGGGGCCTTCACCAGTGCGACGACGTCCTTGCCCGTCTTGAGCTCAAGGGCATTGAGGCTTTCCATGGTGACGACGGCGACGAGGGAGTCGTTTCCACCAATCGAGACTGCGACCTCTGCATTCACGATGCCGGTCTTGATTGCACTGATGGGGCCTTTGAAGATGTTGCGGGCACTGACTTTCATGTTGTTCTCCAGAGCGATCCTGTAATTGAAGGAAAAGAAACACGTTGTAGCTCGAGCTACATATAATTGTCAGGTAATCAACAAATGTCCCCGGGGTGCACTGTAGTTTCAAGGGTTATTCCTGTGCAACCATAGTAAATGCCGCCTGGCATGGTTTTGGCTTTATATAAATCGGAATACATAATGCCTTCACAGACGATGACAGCTACCCGTTTCCTCGCCCGCATGTCGCTCGAAACCGAGATCGGTGCAGCGCTATCCGATACGCGTATCCGATTGCTGGAAGAGATCGGGCACAAGGGCTCGATCAACCAGGCGGCGAAAGCGGTACCCCTGTCGTACAAGGCGGCCTGGGACGCGATCGACACCATGAACAATCTGGCGCCCGAGCCTCTGGTCGTTCGTGTCACCGGCGGACGACAGGGTGGAGGCACCCGCCTCACCGAATACGGCCAGAAGATGGTGGCGATGTATCGCGCGCTGGAAATCGAGTATCAGGCCGCGCTCGACCGCCTCACCGAACGGCTCAATGAGGCGGGTGGCTGTGACATTCGCGGTTTCCAGAAGCTGATGCACCGCATGAGCCTGAAGACCAGCGCGCGCAATCAGTTTTCTGGCGCGATCACCGGTTTGCGCGATGGCGGGGTGGATTACGAGGTACGCGTGCGTCTGGACGCCGATACCGAGATTGCCGCCGTCATCACCAAGGCCAGCGCCGAGAATCTCGGGCTGACGATCGGCAAGGAGGTCTTTGCCCTGGTGAAGTCGTCCTCGGTGATGTTGTCGGTCGATCAGACGATGCGGCTCACCGCGCGCAACCAACTGTGGGGCAAGGTCGCCGAAGTGCATGCAGGGCCGGTGAACAACGAGGTCACGCTGGTGCTGCCATCGGGTCGCAGTGTGACCTGCGTGGTGACCGGCGAGAGCTGCAAGGCATTGGGTATCGAGGTCGGCGTGCCGGTCTGTGCCTTTTTCAAATCATCCAGCGTCATTCTTGCGATCTACGACTGAGGCTGGCCTTTTCCGTCATCATCTACTGGAGTTGAATCATGAAGCCGCCCGTTTCCCGCCTTGTCATTGCGCTCAGTCTTGGTGTGTTCGCCGCTGGCGCGAACGCAGCAGAAGTTCAGGTCGCCGTTGCCGCCAACTTCACCGCGCCAATCAAGGAGATCGCACTGCAGTTCGAGAAGGATACGGGGCACCAGGTGCTGGCGGCGTTCGGCCCGACGGGGGGGCTCTACACACAGATCAGGAACGGCGCGCCTTTCGAGGTATTCTTCGCCGCCGACAGCAAGACGCCGGCGAAGCTGGAAGCCGAAGGCGGCATCGTGCCCGGGTCACGCTTCACCTATGCGGTCGGCAAGCTCGTGCTGTGGTCGTCTGATGGTGCTTACGTGGATGACAAGGGCGAGGTGCTGAGCAGGAATGCGTTCAAGCACCTGTCGATTGCCAATCCCAAGACGGCGCCCTATGGGTTTGCTGCAACTCAGGTACTGGACAAGCTCGGCCTGACGGCAGCGGTCGGGCCCAAGCTGGTCGAGGGCACCAACATCACTCAGGCCTACCAGTTCGTTTCCACCGGCAATGCCGAGCTTGGATTTGTCGCGATGTCGCAGGTGTCGAAGGATGGCAAGATCACGTCGGGTTCAGCCTGGGTGGTGCCCGCCGACATGTACGATCCGATCCGTCAGGACGCGGTGATCCTGAGCAAGGGCAAGGACAGCGAGGCAGCGAAGGCGCTGGTCGATTACCTCAAGGGGCCGAAGGCTGCGGCGGTGATCCGCGCCTACGGCTACGATCTGTAAGGAGGTCGGCGGGCATGTCACTCACTGCGCTCGATCTCTCGGCAATCTGGCTCACGCTGGAGCTGGCGGGCCTGACCACGGTGTTGCTGCTGCTGATCGGTACGCCAATCGCCTGGTGGCTGGCACGCACGCGTTCGTGGCTCAAGGGACCGATCGGGGCGGTGGTGGCATTGCCGCTGGTGTTGCCGCCGACGGTGATCGGCTTCTACCTGCTGGTGACCATGGGGCCGCACGGCCCGATTGGTCAGATGACGACCGCACTGGGGCTGGGCACGCTGCCCTTCACCTTTGCCGGCCTGGTCGTCGGTTCGGTGTTCTACTCCATGCCCTTCGTCATTCAACCCCTGCAGAACGCCTTTGAAGCGATTGGAGAGCGCCCGCTGGAAGTCGCCGCCACCTTGCGCGCCAGTCCGTGGGACACCTTCTTCTCGGTGGTGCTGCCGCTGGCGCGACCGGGCTTCGTCACCGCGTCGATTCTGGGGTTCGCACATACCGTGGGCGAGTTTGGCGTGGTGCTGATGATCGGCGGCAATATTCCAGGCAGCACGCGCACGGTGTCGGTGCAGATCTTCGATCACGTCGAGGCCATGGAGTACGCACAGGCGCACTGGCTCGCCGGCGGCATGGTCGTATTCTCCTTCTTCGTCCTGCTCGCGCTGTACACCAGTCGCCGCTTCAAGCCGGGGATGGGCACATGACGGCAGAAGGCATACAGGCCCGCTTTCGCCTCGACTACAGTGGCTTTTCACTCGACGTCGATCTGCAACTGCCGGGGCGCGGCGTTACCGCACTGTTCGGTCATTCGGGGTCGGGCAAGACCACCTGCCTGCGCTGCGTCGCCGGTCTTGAGCGCGCACCGCTGGGCCGGCTCATCGTCAATGGCGAGCACTGGCAGGATGCCGACGCCGGGATCTTCGTGCCGACGCACGAGCGTGCGATCGGTTATGTCTTTCAGGAGGCCAGCCTGTTTCCGCATCTCTCGGTGCGGCGCAATCTCGAGTTCGGCATGAAGCGGGTCGCCGCAGCAACCCGGCGCGTGGCCTGGGACCAGGCCGTCGAACTGCTGGGGATCGGCCATCTGCTGGACCGCATGCCGGAGCGCCTGTCGGGCGGTGAGCGGCAGAGAGTGGGCATGGCGCGGGCGCTGCTGACCAGCCCGCGACTGTTGCTGATGGACGAGCCGCTGGCCGCGCTGGATCTCAAACGCAAGCAGGAGATCCTGCCCTACCTCGAGCGCCTGCACGACGAGCTCGACATCCCGGTGCTCTACGTCAGCCACTCGCCCGACGAGGTGGCGCGGCTGGCGGATCATGTGATCCTGCTTGATCAGGGGAAAGTGGTTGCTCAGGGCGGGCTGGTGGAGACGCTGGCCCGCCTGGACCTGCCGACGGCGTTTACCGAGGATGCAGGTGTCGTCATCGAGTCGGTCATCGCCGAGCATGATGAACGCTACCACCTGACGCGGCTCGATTTTGCGGGCGGCAGCGTACTGGTCGCGCGGCGCCCGGAGGCCGTCGGCCACCGTCTGCGTTTCCGTGTGCATGCGCGCGACGTCAGCCTTGCCGAGACGCGCAACGATAACAGCAGCATTACCAACCTGCTGCAGGCCATCGTGCAGGAGGTGGTCGTAGCCGATACCCCTGCGCATGTGCTGGTCCGGCTCGATGCGGGCGGCACCCCGCTGATCGCGCGCATCACCCGGCGCTCGTGCGACCAGCTCGGCATCGTGGCCAATCGACGAATGTGGGCGCAGATCAAGACGGTGGCCCTGCTGGGGTGATCCAGCACCCGGCGTGCGGGCTTCTCAGCCCCGCAGCAGCAGTGTCGGAATGGTGGCGGTGCGCAACAGGTCGGTGGTCTTGCTGCCAAACAGCAGGCTGCGCAGCGGCGAGTGGGCGTAGGCGCCCATGATCAGCAGATCGATGCCCTGTGCCTTCACCGTTTTCTCGATGACCTGCTCCGCGTCGCCGGGAATCAGTGAGGCAGGGGCCTCGAAGCCTGCCGCCTCGAGCGTGTTCTTCGCCCACTCCAGCTGCTTGGGCGCGCTCTGGCTTTCCTTGCCCGACATCAGCAGATGGATGGGCAGGCCACGGAACAGCGGGCTGTTTGCCACCATCTCGACGCCGCGACGGGTGACGATGCCGCCGTCAAAGGCGATCAGGATCCGGCGCGGTTCGCTGAAACCCTCGGTCACGGTCAGCGCCGGCTTGTGCAGGGCACGTACCACGCGCTCGACGTTGCTGCCGATGCTCTGGCTGCTGGTCTCGGCCGAGGCGCCGCGACGACCGAAGACGAACATGCGCACGCCGTCTTCCTGTTCGGCCAGGGTGTCGTCGAGCGCACCGTGGCGCTGGCGCATGTCCGGTGCCGGCACGCCGGCGGCGATCGCGCGCTCGCGCAGGCGGTTGAGGAAGATGCGTCCCTGTTCGCGCGCCGCGCGGCTGAGCGCCGCATCCTTGTCGCTCAGGGTATGCAGCAACTGCTCCTGGGCGTTGAAGCCGATGGCGCCGCTATGATCCTCGCCGGAGCCGAGTTCCGGATGGCGGTCGATGACATGGAGGAACTCGAGCGGCGCCTCCATGCGCGTCGCGGCCCAGGCTGCATAGTCGGCAACCGTATCGGCAAAACGGGACTGATCCACGCAGGCCAGAATCTTGTTGTCTTTGCTCATGGTCTGCTCCTCAGTGGCCCATCAGGTTTTCGACGGCTTCAGGCTTGTCGTGCACCGCGAAGCGGTCGACCATGGTCGCACTGGCTTCGTTGAGGCCGATGACCTCGACTTCGGTGCCTTCGCGGCGGAACTTGACCACCACCTTGTCGAGCGCACTGATGGCGGTGACGTCCCAGAAATGGGCGCGGGAGACGTCGATGCTGACCTTGTCGATGACTTCCTTGAAGTCGAAGGAGGCGATGAAGCGGTCGGCCGAGGCAAAGAACACCTGGCCGGTGACGGCATAGCGGCGCATCCTGCCTTCATCTTCCGCGCGCGAACCGACGTGCAGCACCTTGCCGACCTTGTGCGCAAAGAAGAAGCCCGACAGCAGCACCCCGACCAGCACGCCACGCGCGAGGTCGTGCGTGGCAACGGTGACCGCGACGGTGGCGATCATGACCACGCTGGAACTGGGCGGATTCTCGCGCAGCTTGAGTACCGAATCCCAGCTGAAGGTACCGATCGAAACCATGATCATCACCGCGACCAGGGCCGCCATCGGGATCTGGCGCACCCAGTCGCCGAGGAAGACCACCAGGATCAGCAGCACCACGCCAGCGGTCAGCGTCGACAGGCGTCCGCGGCCACCGGACTTCACGTTGATCACCGACTGCCCGATCATCGCGCAGCCGGCCATGCCGCCGAGGAAGCCCGATGCAATGTTGGCCACGCCCTGACCGACGCATTCGCGGCTCTTGTTGCTGGTGGTGTCGGTGAGGTCGTCGACGATGGTGGCGGTCATCAGCGATTCGAGCAGGCCCACGACCATCATCGTCAGTGCGTAGGGGAAGATGATCCCGAGCGTCTCGAGGTTGAGCGGCACATCGGGCAGCAGGAACACCGGCAGGCTGTCCGGCAGTTCGCCCATGTCGCCCACCGTGCGGATGTCGAGATCAAGCACCATGTATACCGCGGTCAGTACTACGATGGTGACCAGCGGCGACGGCACGGCACGGGTGATGTAGGGGAAGAGGTAGATGATGCCGAGCCCGGCTGCAGTCATGGCATACACATGCCAACTGACGTCGGTCAGCTCCGGGAGCTGGGCCATGAAGATCAGGATCGCCAGCGCATTGACGAAGCCGGTCACCACCGAGCGCGACACGAAGCGCATCAGCACGCCCAGGCGCAGCCAGCCGGCAAGAATCTGCAGCACGCCGGTGAGCAGGGTGGCGGCGAGCAGATACTGCAGGCCGTGATCCTTGACCAGGGTCACCATCACCAGGGCCATGGCACCGGTTGCGGCCGAGATCATGCCCGGGCGACCGCCGGCGAAGGCGATCACGGTGGCGATGCAGAAGGAGGCATAGAGCCCGACCTTGGGATCGACCCCGGCGATGATGGAGAAGGCGATGGCCTCGGGGATGAGGGCAAGCGCGACCACCAGGCCGGCGAGCAAGTCGTTGCGGACGTTGGAGAACCAGTCCTGCTGAAGGGATTTCATTGTCTGTTTTGATCCGTCTTGGGCTGCGTGGCAGGCGCGGCCTTGCTGCTGATGTGCCGGATGGAATGTCGCAGGGCGTCAAGGTGCGGCCTTGCGGGCGACGACGTGGCCTGCAGCCTGTCGTCTGATGCCGCGTCTGCGGGTGTTGCGAGAAAGCGCGTTCGTAAGCGCATTGGCCGGTGATTTTACTATTCATGCTGCAGCGCAGCAACAGCGCATCGTGCGCGCTTCTCTTACAATCATACAGATGAACGATACATCCCCTCTCCGCCATGGTGCCGAAGCCTCACCGCTCGGCAAGCCTGTCGCCTATCGCGATACCTATGCGCCCGAGCTCCTGTTTCCGATCGAACGTCAGCTCAAGCGCGACGAGATCGGCGTGCGCGGCGATGCCTTGCCCTTCGTCGGTGAGGATCTGTGGAACGCCTATGAGCTGTCGTGGCTGAACATGCGGGGAAAGCCGGTGGTGGCGCTCGCACGCTTCCGGGTGCCAGCCGATACGCCGCGGCTGATCGAGTCGAAATCACTCAAGCTTTACCTGAATGCCTTTAACCAGAGTCGCTTTGCCGATGCGGGCACTGTGCGCGAAACGATTGCTCGCGACCTGTCCGCTGCGGCAGGCGGCGCGGTGGCGGTTGAACTGATGCCGCTCGGCGAGCGCCCCCTGCGCCAGTTCGGCTACCCGCAGGGTGTCTGTCTGGACAATCTCGACATCGATATCGATACCTATCAGCCGGCCCCGGTCCTGCTGGCAGCCCGTGGTGAAATCGTCAGCGAGACCCTGTATTCCCACCTGCTCAAGTCCAACTGTCTGGTGACCGGTCAGCCCGACTGGGGCATGGTCGTCGTGCGCTACACCGGGCCTGCGATCGAGCGTGAGGGCCTGCTGCGCTACATCGTGTCCTTTCGCGAGCACAACGAGTTTCACGAACAATGCGTGGAGCGGGTGTTCTGCGACATCGTGGCGCGTTGCCACCCGCAGGCGCTTGCGGTGTGGGCACGCTACACGCGGCGCGGTGGTCTGGACATCAACCCGTTCCGTGCGACTCCCGGTGTGGGCAAGGCCGACGAATTCGACGCGTGCGACGAAGTGCGGCAGTAAGCGCAGTGAGACGCTCATGCACTGTACTGGTGCATCCGGCCGGTGTTTACATGGTCGTCTGGCACAGGTCGTGCGCCTGCAAGCCTTGTCTGCACAGAATAGTCAGTCTAAACAGTCGTATATCGGGTCGGCCCTTGAGCTGGAACATTGCTTGCTAATGGAAGCTCCATGAATGCTGTGACAGCCCCTGAATCCCGTTCGCTCGGCGCGCATGCCTGTAATGCTGCCGCCGGGCGCAGCTGGCGTGCCGCGTTGCGGCTGGCGTATGAACGCCGTGGCGAGCGTACCGTGCTTGCGGAGCGCGCGCATGTCGGTCCGCTGGTGGTGCAGCGTCCGCTTTATCCCGAGGGTCATGCGGTGTGCCACACCATTCTGGTACACCCGCCCGCGGGTATCGCCAGTGGCGACAGCCTCAGCGTCGATGTCGATGTCAGGGCAGGCGCCCATGCGCTGCTGACGACACCGGGTGCGGGCAAGTGGTATCGCAGCGCCGGCGCACGCGGCGGGCAGACACAGCGTATTGCGGTGGCCGCAGGCGCCGTGTGCGAGTGGCTACCTCAGGAAAGCCTGGTGTTCGACGGCGCGTTCGGTGACCTCGTCACCGAGGTCAGCCTGTCCGGAGATGCCTGTTTCATCGGGGCGGAGATGCTGTGTTTCGGTCGCACGGGCTCGGGTGAGCGCTTTACCCGAGGTGAGCTTGCGATGCGCACCAGGATAGTGCGGGATGGGCGTCCGCTGTGGCTGGAGCGCGGCAGGGTGGGTGGTGGCAGCGCCCTGCTGGCTGCCGGCATCGGGCTGCAGGGCGAGCCGGTGAGCGGCAGTCTGCTGGCCGCTTCGCCGCTGGTGAATGTCGAACTCCTCAAGGCCTGGCGCGAGATCGCGCCGACGCACGGGACGGGCGGCGTCACCTTGTTGCCCGGCTTGCTGGTAGCGCGTTATCTCGGGCCCGCATGCGAGCCGGGGCGCGAATGGTTTGCGCGGCTTTGGGCTGCGGTCAGGCCGACCGTAGCCGGGCGCCCGATGCAGACGCCGAGAATCTGGAATACCTGATCAACTGATGGCGGCGCCACTGGTGCCGTGGAGAAATCGATGGAACTGAGCCCACGCGAGAAGGACAAGCTGCTGATTTTCACCGCCGGACTGCTCGCCGAGCGGCGTCGGGCGCGCGGCCTGAAGCTGAACTACCCGGAGTCGGTCGCCTTCATCACCTGCGCGATCCTTGAAGGTGCGCGCGACGGCAAGACCGTGGCCGAGCTGATGAGCTACGGCGCTACCCTGCTCACACGCGACGACGTGATGGACGGCGTGGCCGAGATGATTCCCGATATTCAGGTCGAGGCCACCTTCCCGGACGGCACGAAACTGGTCACCGTGCATAACCCCATCATCTGACGCATTGGCGGCGACCATCATGAGCGAAGCCGAAATCGAACTGGCGAGGTTGCTGGCCCGCTTCAAGCTGCAGGTGAAGCGTACGCTGGGGCGCAGCGTGAATCTGACGGCGATGACGAGCGATCCGGCGTATGCAAAGGCGACGCTGGACGAGATCGAAGAGCTCGCCGACGACGAGGCGTTCTTGCTGCTCGTCATCTGTTTGCGCGAAAAGCTGGCACCGGCTGCAGTGGTCGAACCCGTCGTACCCGCGCCGGCCCCCGAGGCTGCGCCGGCGCGCCCACAGGCCATGCGCGATTATCGCTTCGGCGCCCGTGGCGGTTGAACCGCCAGGCACATCAGGAGAAGAAAATGATTCCAGGCGAACTCATGCCGCTCGACGGCGAGATCGAACTCAATGTCGGACGCTCGACGCTGACGCTGTCAGTCACGAATACCGGCGACCGCCCGATCCAGGTCGGCTCGCACTACCATTTTGCCGAAACCAATGCCGCGCTCGACTTCGATCGCACGGCTGCACGCGGTTTCCGCCTCAACATTGCCGCCGGGACGGCGGTGCGTTTCGAGCCGGGACAGTCGCGCACGATCGAACTGGTTGCACTGGACGGTGCGCGCAAGGTGTTCGGCTTCAACGCCCAGGTCATGGGAGCGCTCTGATATGGCAAAGATTACACGCCGCGCCTATGCGGAAATGTTCGGCCCCACGGTGGGAGACCGCGTGCGACTGGCCGACACCGGGCTGATTCTCGAAGTCGAACAGGACCACACCATCTACGGTGAAGAGGTGAAGTTCGGCGGCGGCAAGGTCATCCGCGACGGCATGGGTCAGGGGCAGCAGCTCTCGGCCGAAGTGGCTGATACCATCATCACCAATGCGCTGATCGTTGATGCCGTCACCGGCATCGTCAAGGCAGACGTCGGCCTCAAGGACGGCAAGATCTGGAAGATCGGCAAGGGCGGCAATCCGGACATCCAGCCCGGCGTCACCATCCCGGTCGGTGCGGGTACCGAGGTCATTGCCGGCGAGGGCATGATCCTCACCGCCGGGGGCATCGACAGCCACATCCACTGGATCTGCCCGCAGCAGATCGAGGAGGCGCTGATGTCGGGCGTCACCACCATGCTCGGCGGCGGCACCGGGCCGGCGACCGGCACTTACGCCACCACCTGCACGCCAGGACCGTGGCACATCCATCGCATGCTCGAAGCGGCCGAAGCCTTTCCGATGAACCTCGGCTTCTTCGGTAAGGGCAACGCCAGCCTGCCGGGGCCGCTCAACGAGCAGGTCGAGGCCGGCGTGATCGGCCTCAAGCTGCACGAGGACTGGGGCACCACACCGGCGGCGATCGACAACTGTCTGAATGTGGCCGAGCAGCACGACGTGCAGGTCGCGATCCACACCGACACCCTGAACGAATCCGGCTTCGTCGAAACCACGCTGGCCGCGTTCAAGGGCCGCACCATCCACACCTTCCACACCGAAGGTGCGGGCGGTGGTCACGCGCCGGACATCATCAAGGCGGTGGGCTCGCCGAACGTGCTGCCGTCCTCGACCAATCCGACGCGGCCGTTCACGGTCAACACCATCGACGAGCATCTCGACATGCTGATGGTGTGCCACCACCTCGATCCGGCGATTGCCGAGGACGTGGCCTTTGCCGAATCGCGCATCCGGCGCGAGACGATTGCGGCGGAAGACATTCTGCACGACACCGGCGCCTTCTCCATGATGTCGTCCGACTCGCAGGCGATGGGGCGGGTCGGCGAGGTCATCATCCGCACCTGGCAGACCGCGCACAAAATGAAGGTGCAGCGCGGCGCACTGCCCGAGGATGGCGAGCGTGGCGACGGCAAGGCGGACAACTTCCGCATCCGGCGCTACATCGCCAAGTACACCATCAACCCGGCGATCACCCACGGCATCTCGCACGTCGTGGGCTCGATCGAGCCCGGCAAGCTGGCCGACCTGGTGCTGTGGCGGCCGGCCTTCTTCGGCGTCAAGCCCAGCCTGATCCTGAAGGGCGGCATGATCGCGGCGGCGGCGATGGGCGATCCCAACGCGTCGATCCCCACGCCGCAGCCGGTGCATTACCGGCCGATGTTCGGCAGTTTCGGCAAGGCGCTCAAGACCTCGGTGACCTTCGTCTCGCAGGCCGCGCTGTCCAACCCGGCGGTCGTTGCGCTTGGTCTGACGAAGCCGCTGGTCGCGGTGAAGGGGTGCCGCGGCGTGCAGAAGTCCGACATGGTGCTCAACGGTGCGATGCCGACCATTGACGTCGATCCCGAAACCTATATCGTGCGCGCCGATGGCGAACTGCTCACGTGCGAACCCGCGACCGAACTGCCGATGGCGCAGCGCTATTTTCTGTTCTGACGCAATCCGCCATGATCGTCGTTGAATCTCGTGTCGCGTCAAGTACGTCCTGGAAACTGAACTGACATGCTGCTGATTGAATCGCTTTACACCGGCGTACGCGCCGCGACGGAAACCCTGGAACTCGATTTTGGCTACCGCACCAAGAGCCGCTTGCGCGCCAAACTGAGATCGGGCGAGGAAGTCGGTCTGTTCCTCCCCCGCGGCACCATCCTGCGCGGCGGTCAGAAACTCCACGCCCAGGACGGACGGATCGTCGAAGTCGTGGCTGCGCCGGAATCCCTGCTCGAGGTGCGCTGCGCCGATGCCTTCGAGCTCGCACGCGCGGCCTACCACCTCGGCAACCGTCATGTCGCCGTCGAACTCGGCGAGGGCTGGCTGCGGATTCAGGCCGATCACGTGCTCGAAGGCATGCTGGTCGGGCTGGGCGCGGAAGTGTCGTCGATCTCGGCGCCCTTCGAGCCCGAGGCCGGTGCCTATGCCCATGGTCACCAGCATCCGGGTGACGGCAGTGGCGCGCGCATCCACATGATGAGTGCCAAGTGACGCTGCCCGTATCCGGTGCGGCGGTCGGGGGTGGGCTGCTGCCGCTGGTGCGTCTGCTTCAGCTGGCCAGCCCGGCACTGCCGGTCGGCGCCTACACCTACTCGCAGGGGCTGGAGTGGGCGGTCGAATGCGGCCGGGTCAAGACCGAGGCCGACACCCAGCGCTGGATCGGCGACCTGCTCGAATGGAGCGTGGCGCGCTTCGAGGCGCCGCTGGTGGCGTGTCTGCTCGAGGCCTGGGCGCAGGGCGACGATGACACGGTGCGACGCCTCAACGACGATTTCGTCGCCAGTCGCGAGACCTCGGAGCTGCGTGCCGAAACCGTGCAGATGGGCTACTCGCTGGTCCGCATGCTGGTCGAGCTCGACGCCTGGTCCTCACTGCCCGGCTGGCGGGCGCGGCTGCAGACGCTCGATACCCCTGCGTTTCCGACGGCATGGACCGCTGCTGCCGCGGCCTGGAAGGTGCCGGTGGCCGATGCGCTCGCCGCCTACCTGTGGGCATGGCTGGAGAATCAGGTGATGGCCGCGGTCAAGACCGTGCCGCTCGGCCAGAGCGCGGGGCAGCGCATGCTGGCAGTGCTCGGCGGGCGCATTCCCGATCTGGTGCCCCTTGCGATCACGCTCCCGGAAGACGACTGGAGCAACTACACCCCCGGCCTGGCGCTTGCCAGCAGCCACCACGAAACGCAGTATTCACGGCTCTTCAGAAGCTGAACGACGGAAACCACAGAATCATGACTACTCCTGCATCCCAGGCACTTCGTGTCGGCATCGGCGGCCCCGTCGGTTCCGGCAAGACCGCGCTCACGCTCGCCCTGTGTCAGGCCTTGCGTGACAAGTACAACATCGCCGTGGTCACCAACGACATCTACACGGCGGAAGACGCCCAGTTTCTGGTGCGCAACGAGGCGCTGGCGGCAGATCGCATCATCGGCGTCGAAACCGGCGGCTGCCCGCACACCGCCATCCGCGAGGATGCCTCGATCAACCTCGAAGCGGTCGATCGCCTCAACCGCAGCTTTCCGGGGCTGGAGATCATCTTCGTCGAGTCTGGCGGCGACAACCTTGCTGCCACCTTTTCGCCTGAACTGTCGGATCTGACGCTCTACGTCATCGACGTTTCGGCAGGCGACAAAATCCCGCGCAAGGGCGGGCCCGGCATTACCAAGAGCGATCTGCTGGTGATCAACAAGATCGATCTCGCACCGCTGGTCGGTGCCTCGCTCGAGGTCATGGACCGCGATGCGCGCAAGATGCGTGGCGAGCGGCCCTTTATCTTCTCCAATCTGAAGACGGGCCAGGGCCTGGCCGAGATCATCGACTTCGTCGAGCGCCAGGGGCTGTTGCGCACAATGGAGGCCTGACCCGGCGGGTGGGGCGTCGTCACGTCCGGCATGCTGACCCAGGCCATCGCGCTGTGGCGGACGGCCCGGCCGCAGAATTGAAAACGGGGGCAGGTCTTGCGACCCGTCCCCGTTTGAGCCTCGACTGATCGAGGATCAGGGCTTCTTGGCCCAGGCAACACAGGTGCCGTTCGGGTTCACTTCCGTGTCGCCCGCGAACAGCTTACAGCCGCCCAGCGGAGAGCCGGGTACGAAGTGCATGCAGCCCGAGCAAACCTTGGCCGCGTCGGTCGACTTGTCGACGTACTTCATGCTGGTGCGCATTGCGTCGTTCTTGGCTGCGAAAGCAACGACCGGAATCATGGCCACGACTGCGCCGCTGGCCTTCATGAACGTGCGACGGGTTTGGTTGATGCTGTCAGACATATTCCCTCCTTGATTTGAAAACGCTCCACCCGGGACCGAACCTTCGCTCCGGGATATGCGGGTGCCATTCCGTAACTGCAGGGCGAATAGTATGCCACTCCTCCGAGAATAAATAATCGAAAGCTAATATGGCTTTTCTATTCAGCCATTGATTCGATTGTTTGTACGTCCTGCATCCGCTTTGTGCCGAGCGGCAGTCTTGCGAACAACGCCTCCCTGCTCCAGCTGAAGACGCGATGCGGGCGCAGGTGGCCGGGACTCAGGCGTCCGGTTCGGTCAGGGCGTCGGGCGTGCCGGGGTCTGCGAGGGGGGCGGCGTCGCTGTTGTCTTTCAGCGCTACGCCAGTCTGGCCGAGCTGGCGACCGGCCTGACACAGCCACCACAGCTTGCGCGCGGCCGCCGGGTAGGCGAGGCCCGCTGGGCGCACGTTCGAGATGCAGTTGCGTTCGGCATCCATGCATCCGGGGCGTGGGCCCAGGGTCAGGTAGATGCCGAGGCTGTCCGGTGCGCTCAGCCCGGGGCGCTCGCCGACCAGTACGGCGACCATCGGTGCGCGCAGGGCGGCACCGATCTCGTCGCCGAGTGCCACCCGCGCCTGTCGGGCGAGGACCACTGGGCCGGGACGCCAGCCCTCGGGCTGGCTTGCGCAGATGGCGTCCACCAGCGGCAGGGCATGGCGCTCGATGGCCATGGAGGATAGTCCGTCGGCGATGACCAGCAGCAGCTCGAAGGGCGCATCCTGGCGTTCGGCCAGCCGTTTCGCGTCGGCCGGATCGAGCCGGCGGCCGAGGTCGGGGCGCAGCAGATAGGCCGCGCGGTCCGTCGCCTGGCTGGCGACCGTTACCGAGGCGAGGCCGCGCTCCGTAAGGCCTTTGGCCAGGGCGGCGAGGTCGAGCGGGAGGTGCACAGCGTCCCGGGCCTGGGCGTGGGCAAGACCGAAGCCGAGCACTTCACGCGTGGGCAGGCTGGCGCCGCTCCGGCCGAGGGCGAGGCGTGCGGCGGTGTAGCGGCGCAGCCCGGACCATGGGTCCTGAGCAACGCGCTCGGGTGCGGTGTCGTGGCGCGGGTCGATGTCCTTCGATGCCATCAGAGTCTCCGGTGGATCAGGGCAGCAGGCGCAGACGCTGCATGGTGCTCAGCAGCGCTGGGTCGGCCACAGCCGGACGCAAGCGGCCGTCGGCGTCGGTCAGGCCCGCGGCGGCGAGCCAGCTTTCGAACTCGGGAGCACGCTTGAGGCCGAGCACCTCGCGCACGTAGAGGGCATCGTGAAAGGACGTGCTCTGGTAGTTGAGCATGATGTCGTCGGCGCCCGGCACCCCCATGATGAAGTTCACTCCGGCTACGCCCAGCAAGGTCAGCAGGGTGTCCATGTCGTCCTGGTCGGCCTCGGCATGGTTGGTGTAGCACACGTCGCAGCCCAGGGGCACGCCCAGCAGCTTGCCGCAGAAATGATCCTCCAGTCCGGCGCGGATGATCTGCTTGCCGTCGTAGAGGTATTCCGGGCCAATGAAGCCGACCACGGTGTTGGTCAGCAAAGGCTTGAACTCGCGGGCCACGGCGTAGGCGCGTGCCTCGCACGTCTGCTGGTCGACGCCGTGATGGGCATTGGCAGACAGGGCGCTGCCCTGGCCGGTCTCGAAGTACATGACGTTCTCGCCCACCGTGCCACGCCCGAGGCTCAGTGCGGCTTCGCGCGCTTCGCGCAGGAGCGCCAGGTCGATGCCGAAACCGGAATTGGCCTGTTCGGTGCCGGCAATGGACTGGAACACCAGGTCCACTGGCGCACCGCCCTCGATCATCCCGAGCGTGTTGGTCACATGCGTCAGCACGCAGCTTTGAGTGGGGATGTCGAGGGTGGCGATGACCTCGTCGAGCATGTGGTTGAGGTGGGTGAGCAGGGGCAGGCTGTCGCTGGCCGGATTGATGCCGATCACTGCGTCGCCGGCGCCGTAGAGCAGGCCGTCGACGATGCTCGCGGCGATGCCGCGCAGGTCGTCGGTCGGATGATTGGGCTGCAGACGCACCGCCATCCGGCCGGGCAGGCCGATGGTGTTGCGAAAGCGCGTGATCGCCCGGCATTTCTTCGCCACCAGGATCAGGTCCTGGTTGCGCATGAGCTTGCTGACGGCGGCCACCATCTCCGGGGTGAGCCCGGCCTGTACCCGGGTCAGTGCCTCGGTGTCGGTGGATTCGGCCAGCAGCCAGTCGCGCAGACCGGCGACATCGAGGTGCGCGATGGGGGCGAAGGCGGCAGGGTCGTGGCGGTCGATGATCAGCCGCGTGATCTCGTCCGTCTCGTAGGGGATCAGGGCCTCGTCGAGGAAGCGGCGCAGTGGCACCTCGGCGAGGCACAGGCGCGCGGCCATGCGTTCGACGGCGGTGTCGGCCGCCAGGCCGGCGAGCACATCGCCCGAGCGCAGCGGGCTGGCCTTGGCCATCAGGGCCTTGAGGTCGGCAAACTGCCAGGTGTGGCCGGCAACGGTATGTCGATAAGCCATGGTCGTCTCTCGTCAGGGAATGGGCAGAGCTTGCGTGCTAATGCGAGCACGATCTCGATGCCGGTGTCGGCGAATCCCGCGAACTCGGCATGCTTCTTCGCGGCCTGATTGGTCACCAGCACGTCGATGTGCTTGGCCGGGCAGAAGCAGCGGCGGCTGCGCACGCCGATCTTGCTGTGATCGGCGAGGATGACCCGGCGCTCCGGCGATCACGTCAGTCTGCCAGGGGCAGTGCTCGCTGGGAGAGTGCTCGATTGCCGACAAGGAAACCGGCCTGCGCTGCAAGGGGAACCAAGTGACAGTTCGTAGCATCTTTAAGGTGCTGTGTCTCTGACTTATTGGGTAGCATAGGCCTGCCCCTTGGGTTAGTATCTCGCGGCGTTTAAGATCATCATAAAGAGGAAGACAACATGAAGGCTCTTGTTGCTGTTGTGGTCGCTGCTGGTCTCCTTTCTGTCGCCCCGGCATTCGCTTCTGCAGATCTGGCGAAGGCCAAGAACTGCATGGCCTGTCATGCTGTGGACAAGAAACTGGTCGGTCCGGCTTACAAGGACGTGGCTGCCAAGTACGCTGGTCAGAAAGACGCCGCTGCCATGCTCGCGACCAAGATTCAGAAGGGTGGTGTAGGCGCCTGGGGTCAGATCCCGATGCCCCCCAACCCGCAAGTGTCGGCCGAAGAAGCCGCTACGCTGGTGACCTGGGTTCTGTCGCAGAAGTAATTGTTTCCGGAGCGGTCTTACCGCCCTCTGCAATCAAAAGCCGGCTGATGCCGGCTTTTTTCATGCGGGCCGGCGCAGAAGATCGGGCTGAGGCACGGCCTCCAGCCAGCCCGTCGCCTGTGCCGCAGTACCGGGGCGTGCAAACAGATAGCCCTGCATGACGTCGCAGCCGAGGATGCGCAGGGTTTCCGCCTGTTCGGCATGTTCCACGCCTTCGGCGATCAGATGGAGCCCGAATCCGCGCGCAATGCCCGTGATGGCCGAAATGATCGGATTGGTCGATGGGCCGTCGAGGTCACGCACGAAACTGCGATCGATCTTGAGCGTGCTGACCGGAAACTTCTGCAGGTAGGCCAGCGCCGAATAGCCCGTGCCGAAGTCGTCGATTGCCACGCTCAGACCGGCTTCGCGCATTGCCTTGACCTTGGTCGCGACCCCGGCCGTGTCCTGCATCATCATGCTTTCGGTGATTTCGAGCTCGACCTGTGCCGGCGGCAGCTGATTGCGGCTCACGCACTCGGTGACCATGTCCACGATGTCCGTGCGGCTGAAATCGTGAGGTGAGAGGTTGAGCGACATGCGCAGGTCCTCAAAGCCGTCAGCACGCCAACGTGCCAGCTGCGCGCAGGCCTCTTCGAGCACCCAGTGGCTGATGTCGCCGATCAACCCCATCTCTTCGGCCACCGGTATGAAAGTGGCCGGTCCGATCCGCCCGTGGGCAGGGTGGTTCCAGCGCAGCAGCGCCTCCATGCCGACCACACGGGCGGCCTTCATGCTGACCTGGGGCTGGTAGTACAGCTCGAACTCCGAGCGCTCGAGCGCAAGCCGGAGGTCGTTTTCGAGAGCAATGCGTTCCCGGTAGTGCGTGTTGAGCTCGGGGTCGAAGAAGCGAAATGCGTTCTTGCCCGAACGCTTCACCTGGTACATCGCGATATCGGCGTGCCGGGTCAGGTCTTCGGCGGTGTCACCGTCGCGCGGGAAAAGCGAAATGCCGATGCTGACCGTGGCCCGGAAGTCGCCGTGGTCGAGGCGGAAGGGCGGAGCCAGCGCATCGAGGATCTTGCGCGCAATGATCTCCGCATCTTCCGGGTGGTTGATGTCGGGAAGCAGGACGGTGAATTCGTCGCCGCCGAGGCGGGCGAGGGTGTCGCCGCGCCGCAGCGTCGTCGACAGGCGGGCGGCAATGCCGCGCAGCAGGGCATCGCCCTCAGCATGCCCGAACGTGTCGTTCACCAGCTTGAAGCGGTCGACGTCGATGAACATCACCGCCAGTGCGCCGGTGCGACGCTGTGCCTGAGCAATCGCAAGCTCCAGCCTGTCCTTGAACAGTACCCGGTTGGGCAACCGGGTCAGCTGATCGTGGTAGGCCTGAAAGGTAATGATCTCTTCGGCTCGCTTGCGCTCCGAGATGTCGCGCGCCACGCCGTAAAGGCCGTTCGAGGTGCGACCGCCACTGCCGGGCATCGGAATGCCGGTGAGCGACACTGTGGCGCTTTCCGATCCGCCTTCCACCAACGTTTCGCGATTTCGCCGCAGGCGCAGTTCGATGTTGAAGCTTTCGCCCGGGGTGTTGCCGCGTGCAAACATAAGGCTGTTGATGCGATCGACGTCTTCCGCCACGACCAGGGTGGAGAAGGGACGTCGCATCAGCGCGGCCCGCTCGTAGCCGAGCATCTGGCGCACGCGCGGGTTGATGTAGCTGAAGCGGCCCTCGGGGTCGAGGGTGAAAATCATGTCGGGCGAGCTCTCGACCAGAAAGCGATGCAGGCGTTCCGATGCCCGCAGGCGCTGGCTCATGGTCCGGTTGGCCCGTTCCAGCGTGGTCTTGTGCAGGGTGCTGTCGACCGCACGCTGCAACTGGGCGACATGATAGGGCTTGCGCACGTAGTCGTCGGCGCCGCCGCGCAAGGCGCCGATGGCGGCATCGATGGCGTCTTCGCCACTGATGACGATGACGGCTTCTTCGCGCTCATGGCTGGTCAGCCAGTCGAGCAGGTCGAGGCCGGTGGCGTCGGGCAGACGGTAGTCGAGCAGGATCAGGTCGAAGTGCTTATGCTCAAGCGCAGCAATCGCTTCGGCGATGCTGGCGCACTCGTCGAAGGAGCGTCCCTCGCGGGCGAGCACAAGCGGCAACGTACGGCGCAGGGACGCATCGTCATCAACGACGAGGATGCGGCAGACATCTGCGTCCGGTTGCGACCCGGCAATACTCGCGTAGAAGGGCTGTTCTCCCGGTATGACCATGCGCTCCCGGTATGCGGCGTTCCGCTGTAGCACTTTCAGGATAATGCAACACTCAGGCGGAATGTTCCAGTGGGATGAAGATCTGGAAACTGGTCCCGCTGCCTGGCTGGCTCCGGCACAGTATGGACGCGTGCCATTTCGTCAGGATTTCGCGCACGATCGAGAGGCCCACGCCCTGGTGCTGTCCCCCTTTCTGACTGGTCGCCGGGGCGAACAGATTGGCGGCACGCTCGGGCGGAAGCCCGGGGCCGTTGTCGATCAGGCGCAGTTCGGCGCAGGCGCGACCGTCGGCGATGATCTGCCCTGCGAATGAAAGCGACAGGCGACTACCCGGCTGCAAGGCTTCGGACGCGTTGCGCAGCAGGTTGAGCAGCACCTGCTTCAGTGCGGAGGCCGGCATTGCGACGCTGGGCGTGCCGGCCACGGCGCGAAGCTCGAACTGTATGTCGCGCTGCGCGAACAGCGTGTCGGCGTACAGCGCCCGCATTTCATGCAGCAGATCGACGATGCGGCAGCTTGGAGCCTCGGCGCCCTCTTGTGGCAGGTTGCCCGCCGAACGCAGCAGATTGCCGATGCGATCGAGCTCGGCGTTGAGCAGGCTCATGTCCTCCTGCAGCGAACTGTCGTCTGCATGGCTCTGAACGAGCAGGCTGAGCCGGCTCTTGATCACGGTCAGCGGGTTGGTGGCTTCGTGGGCAATGCGACGAACGTGCTCACGGAAGCGCGCATGCAGTTCGGATTCGCGGGCGGCTACGGCAGCATGCTGGCGTTGGGCGGAGAGGATGTTGCGGGCGGCAGCAGAGAGCAGCTCGCCGATCATCCAGTGTGCCGCGCCGCTCAGCGCCTGTTCGTGCGCCAGGCCAATCAGTGCCACGCCGCGCAGCGGCCCGAGGAGCAAGGGCTGACAGCAGAAGCCGCGCTGCCCGAGCCAGCGCACCAGATGCCAGTCGGCCATGCTGCGTCCGGGGGCATTGCTGGCGGGAAAGCAGCTGGTGCGCTCGCCGCTGCGCAGTGCAAGTGAAATGCAGCTGGCTTCATCGTCTTCGCGCAGCGACAGCTCCTGCAGCCAAGCAGCGACCGAGCCCTCTGCGGCCTTGAGAAGCGGCAGCAGCACGCCCTTCTCGTTGGGAATCAGCACGATGGGCATTTCACAGCGGCCGAGCAGGGGGCATGCAATTGCCAGCCGCGCGGCGGTGGCGTCCAGGTCGAGCTCCGTAAACCCGGCAACGATCAGGCCATGCAGGGCGGCGGCCCGAAACGGTTCGTCCTCCATCAGTGCAGGCAGCCCCCTGTTCGCGACCAGCGTCGTGGCGTTGCCCGGCGGGGCCGGATAGGCGGCGTGGCCGGCGACGATGTAGCCGACGTCCGAGCGCAGGCTGATGAGGCTTGTCGATGGCAACCCGGTCAGGGATTCGATCCGGGGGATGCGTTCCTCCCATCCGTCGCCGGCGAGGCGATGAGCGGCTGCTAGCAGGCCGACGAGCGGGTGGGCGCCGCGCAATTGTTCGTCGAGCAGGTCGCCAAGTTCGAGCGCATCGGCGAGGGTGCCGGGCAGGCCGCAGTTGCGGACGAGCCGGGCAAGATGCTGGCGGCCGCTATCGGGCTGCAGCACACCGGGCGTGGCGCACGCTTCGCGCGGGCGGGCAAAGAGCGTGTGCCACAGTCCGCCCAGATAGGCTTCGTCAGGCCTGGGGTAGTGGGTTTCGAGCGCAAGATGGAGCGCACATTCAGCCACCACCAGCGCCTGCACACTGCCCGTGCTCATATCGGCGTAGCCCTGGCTCAGCAGCCAGGCACGCAGCAGGTCCGGCCCAAGGGTTTCAAGCCGGTGCCGCAGCGCGGTATTGAGCCCTTGTTCGAGCTCATCCCGCGCCAGCGGTGCGGACGACAGCAGCAGCAGACACAGGGCCGGGTCGCGCGCAGCCACCAGCGCCACCTCGGGCCAGTTCGGCGAGTTGGCTGCGAGCAGGCGCAGCACGGTCGCGCCGCTTTCCGGCAGGGGGTGCAGGCTGGACGGTCCGGGCAAAGCCTGGGTCATGAATACGAGCGAACTGGATTGGCTGCGGTGAGGCGCATTCTAGGGCCTGCGCGCATGCTTGGATGTGAACGAATGCGCGCTGCGATTCAGGCTTGCAGGCTGTCTGCAAAGCCCAGAGCGACGAGCTGGGCGCGGTTGATCTGCTCGGCCGACAGGTGCAGCTCTGCCGTAGCCTTGATCAGACTGCTGCCATCGAAGTTTTCACAGTGGCGTGCGAGTCTCAGGAAGGGGGCGAAGTCGCCCTCGTCGGAGAGCAGGGCGTCCGTTACCGATGCTGGCAGATGCATCTCGTCGAGCAGGGCCTGCATCGATGTGCCCAGCAGGATGTGCAGAAGCGAAAAGGCACCGGTAATGAAGAGGTTGTCGCGCTCCGACTTGTCGAAGAAGCCGCCTCCGATCTCCTCCATCAGCCGTCCGCGGGCGATTGCGGTCTGCATCATCGCGGGGGCGCCGGGGTCGCGGCTGGCGGTGACCAGCAGCAAAGAAAGCCACTTGTGCAGGTTCGAGTAGCCGAGAATGCTGACCGCGTGGCGGAAGGATTGAATCTCGCACATCAGGCCGAAGCCGGCTGAGTTGATATAGCGCAGCAGCTTGTAGGACAGTGCGACGTCCTGCTTGAGCACGGCTTCGATATCGCGGATCTCGCCATTGTTGCGCACCAGGTTGAGCAGCCTGACGATCTGCGCATGGCCGGGCGAGAGCTCCTTTGCCGGTGGGTTTCCGTAAAGGAAGAACCAGCCCGAAGCGCCATCGTATCCGGCCCCCACCGCCTGGCGGAAGGCCGCTACATCCTTGAGCCCCCAGGCCATGCTGAGGCCAGGCGAGCCGGTGGGTGCCGGATGCTTGCGTGCATCCATCAGGACGAAGCGCCAGTCGATACCCGGCGGCAGGACCGTGCCGTTCGCGAACCAGGTCAGACAGACGCTGATGCCGGCTTCCTGCAGTTTTGGCAGCAGGGCCTGGGTCTGCGGATGGGGCAGTGCCTGGGCGGGAATCTCGATCATTGCGTTCGCCGGCGCGGCCCAGTCCATGAGCGCCGGCGTCGGTACAAGGCGACCGAGGCTGACAAAGACCGGGTGGTGGGTCGGCCACTGATCGACGAGGCCATTCAGGGTCTCGACCACCTCGCCGATATTCGGGCCGTGCGCGATCAGGCGGTTTGCGGTGATCGCCCGGCTCTTGTTGACCACGGGTTCGCGGGTAATGAAGGTGGTCTGGCTCATGGTCCTGGCTCAGGCGTTCTGCATGGCGAAGGTGAATGCGTCGGCGAAAAAGGCATCCTCGGCAAGGCCGCGTGCCTCAACGAAACTGCTGCGCGCGGCATCGATCATGGGTGGCGCCCCGCAGGCATAGACCTCATGGGCGGACAGGTCCGCGAAGTCCGCCAATACGGCTTCGTGCACCAGTCCGCGGCGGCCGTCCCAGCCGTCGTCGGGAAGACCATCGGAAATCACTGGGACATAGCTGAAACCGGGCAGGTTTTCGCTCCAGCTGCGTGCAAGCGTGTCCATGTACAACCCCTCTGGCTGACGCGCGCCCCAGTAAAGCGTGATCGGGCGCGTGATGCCGGCGTGAATGGCGTGTTCGATCATGCCCTTGATGGGGGCGAAGCCGGTGCCCCCGGCCACCATCACGATCGGGCGTGTGTTGTCGCGCAGCCAGAAGCTGCCGAGCGGTCCCTCGAAGCGCAGGATGT
The DNA here is from genome assembly GCF_003111645.1 of Parazoarcus communis. Classification (NCBI taxonomy): domain Bacteria; kingdom Pseudomonadati; phylum Pseudomonadota; class Betaproteobacteria; order Rhodocyclales; family Zoogloeaceae; genus Parazoarcus; species Parazoarcus communis. The sequence continues at coordinate 2,944,604 of NZ_CP022187.1, read as the reverse complement.
CACGCTCCTTCATGGTGCTGAACACCTGTCCGGTGAAGCGGCCGCCCGCGATCAGGCGCACATGGAGCTCGATGTGGCCGTTGTCGTGCGGGGCATTGGCGATCGAGAAGCTGCGGCGCGCGCCATCGGGCAGCAGGATGTCCACATACTGACCGGCGTTGAAACGGAATGGCTCGCTGGCGGGCAGCTTGAGCTCGAGCACGATGACGTCGTCGGCGACCCGGGTCAGCTTCTGCACCCTGCACGGCAGCTTCTTGACCGGGATGTCGCCTGCGCGGCTGACGTTGCGTGCCTCGAGAACCATGCTCGAGTGCGCCCGCGTCCGGCAGAACAGGGTCATGCCGGCTTCGCGCTCGGCGTCGGACAGGGCGCTGGCGGAATAGCCGCCGACGTCGAATTCGCCGCTGATCACCCGGCCCTTGCAGGCGCCGCAGGCGCCGTCACGGCAGCTGTAGGGCAGCAGCAGGCCGGCCTCGAGTGCGGCTTCGAGGATGGTCTGGTCGGCATCGGCGGAGAAGGTCTGGCCACCGGGCTGGAGCGAAATCTGATACGGCATGGGGCGTGAGATAATGTGCGAATGAAAAGAATTCTTGTCGTCGGATGCGGCGATGTTGCCCTGCGTGCGATTCCCTGGCTGGTGCGGCGGTTCCGCGTGTTCGCCCTTGTCCGCCGGACAGAGGCTGTCGAAGGCATGCGCCGGCTGGGTGCGATGCCACTGCTGGCCGATCTCGATGATCGCCGCAGCCTCGTCCGGTTGGCCGGCATTGCCGACGCAGTGCTGCATTTTGCCCCCCCGCCGGCACAGGGCAGAACCGATCCCCGTACCCGCCATCTTCTCGCTGCGCTAGCAAGCCGGCCGAGTCTACCACAGCACCTCATATACATAAGCACGACAGGGGTTTACGGCGACTGTGGCGGCGCCCATATCGACGAGACCCGTCCCGCCAGGCCGCGTTCGCCACGTGCTGCGCGCAGGGTCGATGCCGAGCGCCAGTTGCGTGCCTTCGGGCGTCGCTGCGGCGTGGGTGTCAGCGTGCTGCGGGCGCCGGGCATCTACGCGAGCGAGCGCCTGCCGCTGGAGCGCATTTGTCGCGGCGATCCGGTGTTGCGCGCCGAGGATGATGTCTACACCAATCACATCCATGCCGACGATCTCGCACGGCTTGCGGTGCTGGCCCTGTTCCGTGGCCGCAGTTGCCGGGTGTACAACGCGGTGGACGATACCGAGTTGCAGATGGGGGAATACTTCGATGCCGTTGCCGACGCCTTCGGGCTGGCGCGCCCGCAGCGCCTGAGTCGCGACGAGATCGCGCTCAGGCTGCCGGCAATGACGCTTTCGTTCATGGCGGAGTCGCGTCGCATCGGCAATCGTCGCATGTACCGGGAACTGCGCGCCCGCCTGCGTTATCCGACGGTGAGTGCCGGCCTGCAGGCGGCACGACAGTCGTTTACGCTTCAATCCCTCTTGCCCACCTGATTCGCCGGAGTTTTTTCAATGCTTACCGTGAAGGCGCTGCACATCATTCTTGTCACGAGCTGGTTCGCCGGTCTTTTCTATCTGCCTCGCCTGTTCGTCAACCATGCGATGGTCGAGGATGCGGCGACCCGCGAGCGCCTCGCGCTGATGGAATTCAAGCTCTACCGCTTCATGACCCCGCTGGGCATTCTGGCCGTCGGTCTCGGCTTCTGGTTGTGGTTCGGCTACGGCTTTGCCGGCGGCTGGCTGCATGCCAAGACCGCGCTGGTGGTGGGCCTCATTGGCTACCACCTCTATTGCGGCAAGCTGATGCGCGACTTTGCGGCTGGCAAGAACACGAAGAGCCACGTCTGGTTCCGGGTATTCAACGAGATTCCCGTCGTGGTGCTGCTGGTGGTCGTGTTTCTGGTTGTGCTCAAGCCGTTCTGAAGGGGGTAGCCGCAGGTGATGAGGAGACATGATGCAGCCTGAGACTGCAGTGCCGGCAACGGAGCCGGCGGACAAGCACGAGTTCAGCTGGCAGGCCCATTCGGTGCTGATCGTCGACGACGAGGAGGGCATGCGCCACTTCCTCGAGCGCACCCTCAAGCGCCGTTGCGGCATGGTGGAAGCCGCGGGCTGTGTCGAGCAGGCGGTCGAACTGATGTCGCGCCTGCACTTCGATCTGATCATTCTTGACATCGCCCTGCCGGGCAAGTCGGGCATCGAATGGCTACACGAACTGCGCGAGCAGGGCTTTGGCGGCGACGTGATCCTGATCACCGCCTTTGCCGACATGGAAACCGCGATCGATGCACTGCGCGGCGGGGCGTCCGATTTCATCCTCAAGCCCTTTCGCATCGATCAGATCCTGAATTCGATCAAGCGCTGTTTCGAACGCGCCCATCTGGCGCGCGAGAATTTCGTGCTGCGGCGCGAGCTGGCTGAGCGGGCCACCGATGTGGTTGGGCTGGTTGGACACTCGACTGCGATCCAGCAGCTGAGCGCGATGATTCGGCGTGTCGGGCAGACGCCGAGCACGGTACTGTTGTTGGGGGAGTCCGGTACCGGCAAGGAAGTCGTCGCGCGAGCGCTGCATCAGACCAGTCCGCGAGCGCAGCGCCCCTTCGTGCCGCTCAATTGCGCGGCGATCTCGTCGGAACTGATCGAGAGTGAGCTTTTCGGGCATGTGAAAGGGGCCTTCACCGGTGCGAGCGAGAGTCGCAACGGCCTGTTCTATTACGCCCATGGCGGCACCCTGTTCCTGGACGAGATCAGCGAGCTGCCACTGCCGATGCAGACCCGGCTGTTGCGCGTGCTCGAGGAGCGCAAGCTGCGTCCGGTCGGCTCCGAGCGCGAGATCCCGGTGGATGTGCGCATCATCGCCGCATCCAACCGTGACCTGGCCGCCGAGGTTGCAGCCGGGCGCTTCCGCCAGGACCTCTACTTTCGCCTGGCGGTGGTCGATATCCGCATTCCGCCGCTGCGCGAGCGGGTGGAGGACATCCCCGACCTGATGCGGCACTTCATGGAGATGCTGTCGCTGCAGCTTGGGGTTGCGCCGCTTCCGCTGTCGCACGGCCTGGTGAGCGGGCTTGCCGCTTACGCCTGGCCAGGCAACGTTCGCGAGTTGCGCAACTTCGTCGAGCGTTCGCTGATTCTGGGTGCTTTCCCGGCTGCATCATTGTCCTCTGCCAGCACAGCGTCGATGTCTGTAGATGATGACGACTGTCTCCCGCTTGAGGTGGTGGAGAGGCGCCACATCCTGCGGGTGGTCGAAGCCTGCGGCGGCAACAAGTCCGAAGCCGCGCGCCGTCTGGGCGTGTCGCGCAAGACGCTGGAGCGCAAGTTTGCTGACTGGGGCGAGGACACGCGTCCTGCGGCTGCCGAAGTCTGACGCCGTCGCGCTCGATGCAAGTTCCCCGTTTTCTGAGGCCGCCGCTGGCGTATTTCCTCGGCTCGGTCCGTGCCAAGCTGCTCTTCCTCGTGCTGGCGCCGCTGATGCTCGGCTTCCCGATCATGATGGGGCTGACCTGGTACTGGAGCCACACCTACTATCACAAGCTGCTGGTATTCAAGGTGGGCAGTGATCTGGTTACCGCCAACGAGTATTTTGACCGCGTGGTGGAGGGCGTTGGCACCCGGATAAGCGCCTTGGCAACATCCCGGCAGCTTGCGCAGGCCCTCGCGGATGGAGGGGCGGGTGTGCTGTTGAAGGCGGAGCAGGGCGAACTTGTCCTCGACTTCATCAACGTACTGGATGTCAATGGCCGGGTTCTGCATTCCACCGGGCATCTGCCCGCAGGTGCGGAGCGTGGCGAGTGGGCCATCGTGTCGCGCGCGATCCGCGAGGGCGCGGGCGAGCGCAGCGTGGTCGAGGTCTTCAGCGCCGACGCACTGGCCGCGATCTCTCCGGAGCTGCGTGACCGTGCGCGCCTCGCGCTGGTCGATACCCCGCGGGCGGCGCCCGATTCGCGTACCCGGGAAGACCGCGGCATGGTGATTCACGCTGCGGCGCCGGTGTTCGACGCCCGGGGCAACCTGGTCGGCGTGATCGAGGGTGGGGTGCTGCTCAACGGCAACCTCGGCATCGTCGACACCATCAATGCCATCGTCTATCGCGAGGATTCCCTGCCGCTTGGCAGCAAGGGCACGGCAACGCTCTTCCTTGGCGATGCCCGCATTGCCACCAATGTGCGTCTTTTCGAGGGCGAACGGGCGCTTGGCACCCGGGCCTCGGCCGAGGTGAGCAAGCACGTCCTCACCGATGGGAAGCCCTGGCTGGAGCGGGCTTTCGTCGTCAACGACTGGTATGTGTCGGGCTATGAGCCGATCGTCGACAGCCAGGGGACGCGAGTCGGCATGCTCTACGTCGGCTTTCTCGAGGCGCCTTTCAGTGCGGCAAAGACGGTTGCCCTGCTGGTGATCTTCTGTCTCTTCCTCGCCATCAGCATCATCGGTGCGGTGTGGTCGCTGCATTGGGCGCGCAGCATTTTCCGCCCGATCGAGCGCATGCACGGCGCAATTCGCAGTATCGGGCGGGGTGACAATTCGGCACGGGTCGGCCCGGTCGACAGTCGCGACGAGCTCGGTCTGCTGGCGCGCGAGTTCGATCGCCTGCTCGATGTGCTCGCGCTCAAGCGTGACCAGCTCGAGCAGCTTGCCGCTTCGCTCGACCGCAAGGTGGAGGCGCGCACCCGCGACCTTGAAACGGCCAACACCGAGTTGCGTGCTGCCCAGCGCCAGTTGCTGATGAGCGAGAAGCTCGCCGCGATTGGCGAGCTGACCGCAGGCGTGGCGCACGAGATCAGCAATCCAACGGCGGTCATCCAGGGCAACCTCGATCTCTTGCGCGAAGAGCTCGGGCCGCAGGCTGCGCCGGTGATGAGCGAGATCCGCCTGATCGACGAGCAGGTCAACCGCATCCGGCTGATCGTGACCAAGCTGCTGCAGTTTGCCCGCCCCGGGGAGTTCGCGGGCTATGTCGAAACGGTCGACCCGGCCACGGTGATTGCCGATTGTCTGGTGCTCACGCGGCAGCATCTGACCAGCCGCGGCGTGAAAGTGGTGCAGCATCTGCAGACCACGCGGCGGGTGGAGATCAACACCCAGGAACTGCAGCAGGTCCTGATCAATCTGATCGTCAACGCGGTGCAGGCGATGCCCGACGGCGGCACGCTGACCCTGAGTTCGACCCCGTGGGATGAACATGACATGCCCTGCGGGGTGTGCATCACGGTGAGCGACACCGGTCAGGGTATCCGCGAGGACGATCTCGCGCGTATATTCGACCCCTTTTTCACCACCAAGAAGACGCAGGGCACCGGGCTTGGGCTGTCGATCAGCTATTCACTGATCGAACGCTATGGTGGCCACATCACGGTGGATAGCATCTATGGCAAGGGGGCGGCCTTCACCCTGTGGATTCGCGCCGAGCCGATGTATCGCAACGAACACGCAGAAGCGGCCCGCAACAGCGGTGGCTGACAGGAAAGAGACGATGAAAGTGATCGGATTCGCCGGCTGGTCCGGCAGTGGCAAGACGACGCTGGTCGAGCAGGTGATCGGCATCCTGTCGCAGCGCGGTCTTGCGGTGTCATTGGTCAAGCACGCCCACCATACCTTCGATATCGACCACCAGGGCAAGGATTCCTGGCGCCACCGCCATGCCGGTTGCCGCGAGGTGCTGATCAGCTCCGGTCTGCGCTGGTCGCTGATGCACGAGCTGCGCGGCGAGGACGAGATGTCTCTGGACGAGCTGCTCGGAAAGCTGTCGCACTGTGATCTGGTGCTGGTCGAGGGCTTCAAGCGCGCGGCGATCCCGAAGATCGAAGTGCATCGCGATGCGGTCCCCGAGCCGCTGCTGTTTCCGGACGATCCCAACATCGTTGCGGTGGCAACCGACGTGGCGGTGAACACGACCTTGCCCTGTCTCGACATCAACGATCCGCAGGCGGTGGCCGACTTCGTCGTCGACTTCGCTTTTAATCGCAGCCCAGCACCTGCCCAAGCGGGCTGAGGTCGTAGCCGCCCAGGCGCGTGGCCAGGCGCTGCATGTCGGCGCTGCCATAGCACTGCAGCAGTTGCTGGAACAGCTTGCGGAACACGATTTCGCGTGGCAATGCGAGGTCGAAGGCTTCCCAGCCGAGGCTGATGAAGCCGAGACCGAACTCGGCCGCGGCGGCGCGGGTGCCCGGCGCGCAGTCGGCCTCTTCGCGCGCCAGCAGGCCGGCGGCCTCGCGTTCGGTGCGGGCTTCGGCGACTACGCTGCAGTCTTCGGGTCGAAAGCCGCGGCTGGCCAGTGCCGATTCAAGGAAGTGACGTGAGCCGGCGCCGGGCTGGCGCATCGCCCAGCGGTAGTCGAAGGCGGCGAGCGTCTCGATGCCGTCGATGCTGAGCTCGCGGCGCAGCATCACGCCCTGCTCGCGGTGAGCAAGACGCACCAGGGCCCATTGCGGGTGCTGACTGAAGCGGCGCAGCAGCATGCTGTGCTGGGCTGCGCTGGTATCGACGCCGCCCCAGTGCAGGGCGCAGATATTGGCGCGGCGGCGGGCCAGCAGCTCCAGCCCGGGCAGGGTGCCGGTGGGGCTGTAGGCCACATAGGCTTCGCCGCCGAGGTGCGGGACCAGCGAGGTGACGACGGCCGCGAGCAGCGGGTCGTCGCTGCCGGTGATCAGCAGGCGGTCGGTGAGCACACCGCCGTGCGCCTGTTCGCGCAGCCACTCTTCCAGCAAGGGGCGCGGAAAAAGCCATTTGCCGCCGACGCGCACCGCGGGAATCTCGCGCGCATTGGCGAGCTCGTAGAGCTTCTTCTCGTTCAGGTGCAGGTAGGCCGCGGCCTGACGCGCGGTCAGGTTGGGGCTGTCCGGTGCAGCATCGCCGGCCGGGCGGGGCAGGTCGCGATCAGTCACGGCCACCGGGCAGGGTGCCGCTTGCGGCCGCGCTGAGTTCATCGCGGGTATTGATGTTGCGAAACGCTGCTTCCTCGTCGTCGAAGGGGACTTCGACGATGTTGAGACTGCCGTACCAGCGGTCGATCTTGCGCCCGCCCCCGGCAAGGAAGGCGTGCAGGTGATCGGCCAGCGTGCGCCGGCACAGGCAGAACACCGGATGCGCCTGGTCGAAGGTCTTGGCGACAGCGAGGTCGGCTGCATTGGCGTGCAGCGCGGTCGCGAGCCGGGCAACGAGATCGGCGGGCAGAAACGGCGAGTCGCAGGGGGCGGTGACCACCAGCGGATGGCTGGCGCGCACCAGCGCCGCATGCAGACCGGCGAGCGGGCCGGCAAAGTCGGGGATGTCGTCGCCGAACACGGGGTGGCCGAAGGCCGCGTAAGCCTCGGTGTTCTGGTTGGCGTTGATCATCAGCTCATCGACCTGAGGGGCGAGCCGTGCCAGCACATGGGCGGCCATCGGTTTGCCGTCGAGTTCGACCAGGCCCTTGTCCACGCCACCCATGCGACGGCCCATGCCGCCGGCAAGAACGACGCCGGTGATTTTCTCGGCGCTCATCGCTTGAAGTACTCCTCGCCGCTGAACAGCAGATAGTGTTTGCCCTGGGCGCGACCGATCATGGTCAGGCCGAGTTTCTGCGCGATGTCCCAGCCCATCTTGGTGAGGCCAGAGCGTGAAACCAGGAAGGGGATGCCCATCTGTGCGGTCTTGATCACCATCTCTGAGGTGAGACGGCCGGTGGTGTAGAAGATCTTGTCGCTGCCGTCGAGCCCGTCCAGCCACATGTGGCCGGCGATTGCGTCCACCGCGTTGTGACGGCCGACGTCCTCGACAAACATCAGCACTTCGCTGCCTTCGGGCGTGGCGTGTGCGAGGGCACAGCCGTGTACGGCGCCGGCCTGTTTGTAGATGGATTCGTGATGCCGCACGGCGTCCATCAGTGCATAGAGCGTGGCCTGCGACAGGCTGCGCTGGGCAGGCAGTCGGATGCTGTCGATTTCGTCCATCAGCCCACCGAATACGGTGCCCTGGCCGCAGCCGGTGGTGACGGTGCGGGTACCGAGGCGTTCGTCGGCGTCCTGCAGGCCATTGCGGGTGGTGATGGAGACCGCTTCGACCTCCCAGTCGACCTGTACCGAGGCGATCTCGTCCAGGCTCTTGACCAGGCGCTGGTTGCGCAGCCAGCCAATGGCCAGCGCTTCGGGGGCGGCGCCCAGGGTCATCAGGGTGACGATCTCGCGCTTGTCGACGTAGAGCGTGAGTGGGTGCTCGCCGGCAATCGCGGTGGGCACTGCCTCGCCGAGTTCATTGACGGCAGGGATGGTGACGGTAAGCGGTCGGCTGGCGCTGCTGAGCACAGGGCGTCGGGCGGTCGGGAGATTCATGCGGGCCTTGCCATGGGGTGGAGCGGGGATTGTAGCCTCATCGTTCAAAGGGGTCAGAGTCGTTTGATCGGCGTTCAAACGACTCTGACCCCTTTGAACAAACGACTCTGACCCCTTTGAACTGCCTGAGATGTCGGCGCGGGTGAGGCCGTTGTCGGGCGGGGCCAGGTTGAGCGCCACCAGCGACAGCACCCGGTAGGCTTCGCCCAGCTCGGGGTCAAGGTCCGTGGTCGCGTCGATCTCGTCGCGGATGGTCTGCTTGTCGCCGCGTGCAACCGGTCCGGTCAGTGCGGCGCGGGTGCCGTTGCGGTCGATGTTGGCCAGGGTGCCAGCGATCAGCGGTTGCAGTGCGGACCATGCGGTGTCGCGATTCACGCCGGCGCCCTCCATGCAGCGCAGTGCGGCCTCCATCAGCGCGACGAGGTGGTTGCAGGCCAGTACGGCGGCGGCGTGGTATCGCAGCTTGTGTTCGGACGTCACCGCAAAACGGCGGGCGCCGATGGCATCGAACAAGGGGGCGAGGCGCTGCACGGCTTCGGGCCCGCCTTCGCAGGCGCAGAAGGTGCCGTCGAAGCTTGTGATTGCGGTGTCCGGGCTGGCGAAGGATTTGAGCGGGTGGATGCTCGCAGTGTGGGCGCCGCTTGCCTGCAGGGGGGCGAGTACGGCCGAGGCGAGCGCGCCACTGCAGTGAAATGCGATGTCGCCCTGGCGCAGTGCAGCGTCTGCGGCGAGACGAGTGGCGACGCCGGCGATGGCGTCGTCCGGCGTGGCGATCAGCCACAGGTCGGCCGGCGGAAGCTGGCCCTCGGTTATGGGACTGCCTGCACCGATGAAGTCTCGCGCGCTGCTGCAGCGTCCGGCATCGCGGCCGGCGACGGCGCCAATCCGCACCAGGCCCTTGTCCTGCCACAGACGGGCGAGGGTGCGCCCGAGGCGGCCGGGACCAATCAGGTTGAGCGTTGGAATGAGCATGGATCGATTGTATGTGAGGGCGGTCCACAATGCAGGGCAGTGGCGGCGGCGCGGAGTCTGCGCTTCGATGCGCGCGGCCGCTGGCTGACGTATTCTGTAAACGAGATTCGTACCCATCCAAGGAATGCCCGCATGCACCACTTTCCCGTAGCCGTGATCATGGAGCGTCGACGCTTGCAGAATCGCTGGGTCGATGAGGCCTGGGAGGCAGTGGGCGTGGTGCCGGCGTTCGATGCCGAGGCGCAGTCCGAGCCGGGCGCGCCGAGGCCGGCGCCGCGCCAGATCCTGAACGAAGACGATCGCGATCAGTGGCTGTTTGACGGCTTCCGGCTGGAGCTGTTTCGCGACGAGGTCGACAACTACTTTCTCAACATGAGTTCGCCGATTCCCAAGGTCTTCGTGATGTGGCGCAAGGAGGGCGAGATTGCAGCGCCCGAGGTCACTTCCGTAAGTTACGGCGAGGCAGCGCGCTGGCTGGATTCCGGCGAACAGGTCGACGGCATTCCGATGTCGCGCGAGATGGCCGACTGGGTGGGCGACTTCGTCAATACGCATTACAAGCCGGCGCCGCGCAAGAAGGTGCGGCGCAATGATCCGCTGGCGCAGGACAGGGGGCGGGCATGAGCACACCGGGACGGTTCCTGTCGCGCTGGTCACGCCTGAAGCTGGCGCCGGTTGCGGAGACCGGGGTCGAGGTGGAACAGCAGATCCCCGCAGTAGCCGTTCCGCCCGCGGCCGCTGCGGCTGTCGAGGGTGGGGCGCCGGCAGGCGTCGATCAGGTGGCGGAGCCGGCTGCGTTGCCAGATATCGCCTCGCTTGCACTCGACTCCGATTTCACCGCCTTCCTCAAGGATGAGGTGAGCGAGGGGCTGCGTCGGCAGGCGCTGAAGAAGCTGTTCAACGACCCGCACTTCAATGTGATGGACGGGCTGGACATCTACATCGACGACTACTCCGTGTCGACGCCGATTCCGCCGGAACTGCTGGCCAAGCTGCGCTCGGCGGCCGAATGGCTGGCCGACCGCGATGAGAAAGAGGGCGCCGACGCCGCTGTCGAGTCGACGTCGCAGCAGGTCGCGCAGACCCCGGACGAGCCGTCAGCGGGCGACGCCTTGCTGCCGGAAGCGGGCGCGACCGAGCCTGCGCTGACCGAGCCAAGCCAGCCCTGCCCTGCGGCCGCGGGGGGCGAAGCATCTCCTGCCGGCGGAGTCGAAGCCGCACCCATCGATCGCGCTGCGTCTGCCGGGCACTGAGGGGGCGTCCCCGGTTTCCGGATTCTGTCCTGCGTTTGCTGCCGATGAGCTCAGGCAAATGGCTCAATCATCGGGCATGAACTGCGCATTCCAATATTGCGTCGCACTAAATCGGGTTGATGGGACATATTGGCTCGGCTGAGACATTTTGTCCTTGCGGTGCGTTGATTTCCGTTCCGTTCAGGTGTTCTGGTTTCTTTTTGTGCTTATGAGGTGGATTGCATAGGCCCGGAGGCTGCTTTAGGTCCACACCTCAAAGGATGTGGGCCAATGCGCAACAGCAGCAAACAGATCCGTCTTTGCGATTGCAATCGCAGCTTCGACCTCGACGCCGAGCGGCTGAGCGGACTTTCGTCCGGCGCCGGCGTTTCGGCTCATCACGAACTCTGCCGCCGCGAACTGCCGGTGCTGGAGGCTGACCTCGCCGCCGGGTGCGACGTGGCGGTTTCCTGTACGCAGGAGTCGGCTCTGTTCTCCGAACTCGCCGACTCCATCGATGCCGCCCGCCCGATCCGCTTCTTCAACGTGCGCGAGAACGCCGGCTGGTCGGACGAGCGCGCAGCAGTGACGCCGAAGATGGCGGCCCTGATCGCGGCGGCGACCACCCTGCCCGAAGTCGAGCCGGTGACCGGCGTGCAGATGCAAGCCGGCCGCGCCTTGCTGATCGTCGGCGAAGCGGGTGCCGCGCTGGGTTGGGCCGAGCGCCTGTCCGGCAGTTTTGAGGTCTCGGTGCTGATGACCGAGCGTGCGGGCGAGGTCGAATTGCCGGTCGAGAACACCTATCCGGTATGGTCGGGCAGCCCGCTGGCGCTCAAGGGCCATCTGGGCGCCTTCGAACTGAGCTGGACGCAGCAGAATCCGATCGATCTCGATCTGTGCGTACGCTGCAACGCCTGTATCAAGGCCTGTCCGGAAGGTGCGATCGGTTTCGATTTTCAGGTTGATGCGAACAAGTGCAAGAGCCATCGCGCCTGTGTCACCGCCTGTGGTGAGATTGGCGCGATCGATTTTTCCCGCAAGGATGTTGCACGCAGCGAGCAGTTCGATCTGGTGCTCGATCTGCAGGCCAAGCCTCTGCTCAAGCGTGTCGAACTGCCCGACGGCTATGCCGCGCCCGGTCGCGATCCTTTCGATCAGGCGCTGGCGGTTCAGGCCCTCGGCGAATGTGTCGGCGAGTTCGAAAAGCCGCGTTATGTGGCCTTCGAGTCCGGACTGTGCGCGCACAGCCGCTCGCGCAAGTCGGGCTGCAACAACTGTATCGAGGTCTGCTCCACCGAGGCGATCCGCAGCAACGGCGACGTGATCGCGGTCGATCCCTATCTGTGCAAGGGCTGCGGCACCTGCAGCACGGTGTGCCCGTCGGGTGCGCTGTCCTTCCAGTACCCACGGGTGCCTGACGTCGGTTTGCAGGTCAAAACCGTGCTGAGCGAATACGCGCGGGCCGGTGGCAGCGATGCCTGCGTGCTGTTTCACGCGGCTGACGCCGGCGGCAAGCTTATCGAGCGGCTGGCGCGCCGCGGTCGCGGCCTGCCGGCACGGGTGATTCCGGTTGAAATCTGGAGCGCCGACGCGATCGGCCTCGACCTGATGCTCGGCACCCTGGCGATGGGTGCCTGTCAGGTGGCCGTACTGACGGCCGGCAGCCACGATCCCGCGCCGCTGCAGGCTCAGGCCGGACATGCGGCGGCGATCCTCGGTGCGCTCGGCTATGCCGGCGAGCCGGTCCGTATCGTCGATGCGGCCGATGCGGCCGATGCAGACGACTGGCAGAAGCTCGAGCGCGCGCTGTGGGACTGGACCCCGGCAATGGCCGTGGGCCGGCCGGCGAGTTTCCGCCTGCTGTCGAAGAAGCGCGAAACCCTCGAACTGGCGCTGCGACATCTGGTCGCGGAAGCGCCGGCGGCGCGTACCGAAGCCGGTGTGCCGGCGATGGTGGCACTCAAGGCCGGGGCGCCCTTCGGCCAGGTCATGGCGAGCGATGCGTGCACCTTGTGCATGGCCTGTACCGGCGCCTGTCCGGCCGGTGCGCTGCGCGCGTCCAACGATTCCTACCGCCTCGATTTCATCGAACGCAACTGCCTGCAGTGCGGACTGTGCGTGAATGCCTGTCCGGAGTCGGCGCTCAGTCTCGAGCCGCGTTTGCTGTTCGGTGACGAAGCCCGCCGCGCGCGCAAGCTGCGCGAAGCCGACACCTTCCACTGCGTGAGCTGCGGCAAGGCGATGGGCGCCTCGCCGATGATCGAGGCGATGATTTCCCGCCTTACCGGTCACTCGATGTTTGCCTCGGCCACCGAACTCGGCCGCCTGCGCATGTGCGGCGACTGCAGGGTGATCGACCTGATGAAGAACGAGAAGAGCACCAAAGCCTGGGACATGACCGAATGAATGCACCGATGAGTACCGATGCCCGCAGTCTGCAGCCCGCACCGGCGTGGTCGGATGAGGACCGTGCCCGTGCCGAACACTATGCGCTGCTTGCGCGCCTGTATTTTGCTGCGCCCGATGCAGCCCTGCTGGAGGGGCTGAGCCGGACTGCGCAGGTGCTGGGTGCAGGCAAGGGGGCATTTCCCGAGGCATGGGCGGCCCTTGGCGAAGCCGCGGCAGCGACCACGGCCGAGGCGGTGGCCGCCGAGTATTCCGCCCTGTTTCAGGGCGTGGGCCGTGCCGAAGTCATGCTCAATGGCTCGTGGTACCTGACCGGCTTCCTGCAGGAAGAACCGCTGGCGGAATTGCGCGAGGACCTGATCGAACTCGGGCTCGGTCGTCGCGAAGGCGTGGCCGAAACCGAGGACCACATCGCCGCACTGGCCGAAGTGATGCGGCATCTGGTGGTGACCGGTCCGGACGACGAAGGCCTGATGCGGCAACAGGCTTTTTTCGGTCGCCACCTGGCGCCGTGGTACGGCGCTTTTGTGGCGGAGGTCGCGGCGGCGCCGTCGGCCAGTTTCTATGTACGGGTCGGCAGTCTGCTGCAGGCCTTTTTCGATATCGAGCGCCAGGCGTTCGACATGGTGTGATCGGGCCGGCCACGGCCTGTATTCCGTCCAATTGATGGGGAGAACGAGGATGAGCGAAAACAAGACCAAGCTGTCGCGGCGGAATTTCCTGCTGTCGCTCGGGGCTGGCGGTGCCGCAGGGGCGGCAGCGGTGGCCACAGTGGCAAGCGGGCCGGCTGCACCGGCAGTTGAGCAGGCGGTGAAGAGCGCCGCGTCCAGCGAGCGCGTCGGCACCAGCGAGCACATGCGCAACTACTACCGCACTGCGCGCATCTGAAGGAGAGCAAACGATGTTGACCAGGAAAAGTGCCGTCGCGAGCGGCAGCAGCACCCGGCGTTTGCGCAGCTCGGCGGCCCGCATCATGGGCAAGACCATGGACCGCCGTGCCTTTCTCAAGCATTCAGGCCTCGGCATGGGTGCCGGTGCGATTGCCACCCAGCTGCCCTACAACCTGATCGGTAGCGCCGAAGCCGCTGCGCCGGCTGAAAACCGCATGGCCGGTGGCGAGGAAATCAAGCGCACCGTATGTACCCACTGTTCGGTGGGCTGTGCGGTCGATGCGGTGGTGAAGAATGGCGTATGGGTGCGCCAGGAGCCGGTGTTCGATTCTCCGATCAACCTCGGCGCGCACTGTGCCAAGGGCGCATCGGTGCGCGAGCACGGTCACGGCGAGCATCGCCTGAAGTATCCGATGAAGCTGGTCGACGGCAAGTATCAGAAGATCAGCTGGGAACAGGCGCTGAACGAAGTGGGCGACCGCCTGCTGAAGATCCGCGAGGAAAGTGGCCCGGACGCGGTCTATTGGATCGGCTCGTCCAAGCACAACAACGAGCAGTCGTATCTGCTGCGCAAGTTCGTGTCCTTCTGGGGCACCAACAACTGTGACCACCAGGCCCGCATCTGCCACTCCACCACGGTGGCCGGCGTTGCGAACACCTGGGGTTACGGTGCGATGACCAACTCCTACAACGACATGCAGTTCGCCAAGGCGATGCTGTTCATCGGCTCGAACGCAGCCGAGGCGCATCCGGTGTCGCTGCTGCACATCCTGCACGCCAAGGAAAACGGCGCCAAGATGGTCGTGGTGGATCCGCGCTTCACCCGTACCGCGGCCAAGGCCGACTACTACGTCCGCATCCGCTCCGGTACCGACATCCCCTTCATCTGGGGCATGCTGTATCACATCTTCAAGAACGGCTGGGAAGACACCCAGTACATCAACGATCGCGTCTTTGGTCTGGAAAAAGTCAAGGAAGAGATCATGACCTGGACGCCGGAGAAGGTGACCGAGGTCACCGGTATCCCCGAGGAGCAGGTCTTCAAGGTCGCCGAGGCGATGGCGAAGAACAAGCCGTCGACCGTGGTGTGGTGCATGGGCCAGACCCAGCACACCGTTGGCAACGCCAACGTGCGCGCAATGTGCATCCTGCAGCTGGTGCTGGGCAACGTCGGCAAGTCCGGTGGCGGCACCAACATCTTCCGTGGTCATGACAACGTGCAGGGCGCGACCGACGTCGGCCCCAACCCCGATTCGCTGCCCGGCTACTATGGTCTGGCTGCCGGCTCGTGGAAGCACTGGGCCACGGTGTGGGGCGTGGACTACGAGTGGATCAAGGGGCGTTATGCCTCCGAGGCGATGATGACCAAGTCTGGCATCACCGTGTCGCGCTGGATCGACGGCGTGCTCGAGGACAACGAACTGATCGACCAGGATTCGAACCTGCGCGCGGTGGTGTACTGGGGCCATGCGCCCAACTCGCAGACGCGTGGTGCGGAAATGGTCGAGGCGATGAAGAAGCTCGACACCATGGTGGTGATCGACCCCTATCCGTCGGCCACCGCATCGATGGCGGCGATGGTGCGCAAGGACGGTGTGTATCTGCTGCCGGCCGCGACCCAGTTCGAGACCTACGGCTCCTGTACCGCGTCGAACCGCTCCATCCAGTGGCGCGAAAAAGTCATTGAGCCGCTGTTCGAGTCCAAGCCCGACCACACCATCATGTATGCCTTCGCCAAGAAGTTCGGTTTTGGCGACGAGCTGGTGAAGAACGTCAAGCTCAACAAGGACAAGCAGGGCTGGGACGAGCCGGAGATCGAGGACATCCTGCGCGAGATCAACCGCGGCACCTGGACCATCGGCTACACCGGCCAGTCGCCCGAGCGTCTCAAGCTGCACATGAAGAACATGCACACCTTCGACGTGAAGACGCTGAAGGCGGTGGGCGGTCCGTGCGACGGCGACTACTTCGGTCTGCCGTGGCCCTGTTTCGGCACCCCCGAGATGAAGCACCCCGGTACGCCGAACCTGTACGACACGTCAAAGCATGTCATGGATGGTGGTGGCAATTTCCGCGCCAACTTCGGTGTCGAGCGCGACGGCGTGTCGTTGCTCGCCGAGGACGGTTCGGCCTCCAAGGGCGCGGACCTGCAGATGGGCTACCCGGAGTTCGATCATGTGCTGCTGAAGAAGCTCGGCTGGTGGGACGAACTCACCGATGCGGAAAAGGCGCTTGCCGAGGGCAAGAACTGGAAAACTGACCTTTCCGGCGGTATCCAGCGCGTAGTGATGAAGAACCACGGTTGCCATCCCTTCGGCAACGCCAAGGCGCGTGCGCTGGTGTGGAACTTCCCCGACCCGGTGCCGCTGCACCGCGAGCCGATTTACTCGCCGCGTCCGGATATGGTCGAGAAATACCCGACCCATGCAGACAAGATGGCTTTCTGGCGGTTGCCCACGCTGTACAAGTCGATGCAGGACAAGGTCAAGAATATTTCCAGCGAGTATCCGCTGATCATGACCTCTGGCCGACTGGTCGAGTACGAGGGCGGTGGCGAGGAAACCCGCTCCAACCCGTGGCTGGCCGAACTGCAGCAGGAAATGTTTGCCGAAGTGAATCCGAAGGACGCCAACGATCAGGGCATCCGCAACGGCGACTACATGTGGGTCGAGTCGCCTACGAAGGCCAAACTCAAGGTGCGTGCCCAGGTCACCGAGCGGGTGGGTGCGGGCACGGTATTCCTGCCCTTCCACTTCTCCGGCTGGTGGCAGGGTGAGGACATGCTCAAGTACTACCCGGAGGGCGCGGCGCCGATCGTGCGTGGCGAGGCGGTCAATACCGCGACCACCTACGGTTATGACTCGGTGACGATGATGCAGGAATCCAAGACGACCCTGTGCCGGGTCATGAAGGTCTGAGGGGGAGGAGAGAACAATGGGACGCATGAAATTCCTGTGTGACGCAGAGCGCTGCATCGAGTGCAACGGCTGTGTCACCGCCTGCAAGAACGAGAACGAGGTCCCATGGGGCGTCAACCGACGCCGTGTGGTGACGATCAACGATGGGGTGCCGGGCGAGCGCTCGATGTCGGTGGCCTGCATGCACTGTTCTGACGCGCCGTGCATGGCCGTGTGCCCGACCAACTGCTTCTACAAGGCAGACGGCGGTGTGGTGTTGCACGACAAGGACATGTGCATCGGATGTGGCTATTGCTTCTTCGCCTGTCCGTTCGGCGCGCCGCAGTTCCCCAACGGCCCGAGCGCCTTTGGCGAGCGCGGCAAGATGGACAAGTGCACCTTCTGTGCCGGTGGTCCGGAAGAGACCGGTTCCAAGGAGGAGTACGCCAAGTACGGCTCCAACCGTCTGGCCGAAGGCAAGCTCCCGGCCTGTGCCGAGATGTGCTCGACCAAGGCGCTGCTGGCGGGCGATTCGGCTGCCGTGTCCGACATCTTCCGCGACCGTGTGCTGCGTCGTGGCAAGGGCCTGGAAGCCTGGGGCTGGATGACGGCCTACGGTGAAGAGCAGAAGGAGGGCGCGAAATGAGCGCACGAGGCTTGATGTCGATGCTGGCCGCGGTCGCGCTGGCCGGCGGGCTGGCGGGCTGTGGCGAGCAGCCGCAGGTAGTCACTTACGAGCAGGGCAAGTATCAGGGCAAGGCTGACAGCCAGCCCTGGGACAACCCGGTGTTCAAGGGTGACAAGGCGGCCTGGGAGCTGGCGATGAAGAATCGCGCCCGCGCGCAGAACGAATACAACCGCACCCAGTGAGGAGGCTCACCATGAAGACATTCTTCATGCGTCGCGGCAGTGCCCTGCGGCTTGTCATGCTGTGCTGGATGATGGCGCTGTTCGGCGCCTTCATGCCTGCACACGCGGCAGGCGAGGCGGCTGCCGAACAGGTGGCGCGCGAGCAGTCGCAGCCGCTGAACAACGCGCCGGTGTGGCGGGAAGTGCGCTCGGGCCAGGAACACTTCACTTTGGCAAAGGGGCCGGAAGCCGGCGTCCTGATCCAGAGCGAGGGCAATACCTGGCGGCAGTGGCGCAACGGCCCGATCACCCAGTACGGTGGCTGGCTGCTGATCCTCGTGCCGTCTGCCATTGCGCTGTTCTGGCTGGTCAAGGGCACGATGAAGCTGCATGACAAGCCGACCGGTCGCAAGATGAAGCGATTCTCGGGTTTCGAACGTTTTGCGCACTGGGGAACAGCGATCACCTTTTTGCTTCTCGCAGTGACCGGTGTTGCGATCCTGTTCGGCAAGCACGTGCTGGCGCCGATCTTCGGGCCGGAGTTCTTCGCTTCCCTGCTCGTGGTCGGCAAGCTGATCCACAACTATGTCGGGCCGGTGTTCGGCGTGTTCGTGCTGCTGATGATCCTCACCTTCCTGCGCGACAACGTGTGGCAGGCTTGCGACGCGATCTGGATCAAGCGCGCAGGTGGGCTGCTCGGCGGCGATCATGTGCCTTCGAGCCGCTTCAACTTCGGCGAGAAGACCTGGTTCTGGCTGGGCGTGACATTCCTTGGCCTGACCGTCGTGATCTCCGGCCTGGTAATGGACTTCCCCAACTATGGCTGGACGCGGGCCGACATGCAGCTTGCCAATATGGTGCACGGGGTGAGTGCGTTGGTGCTGCTCGCCTTGTCCTTCGGTCACATCTACATGGGTACGATCGGCGTCGAGGGTGCCTATCAGTCGATGAAGACCGGTTACGTGGATGAGACCTGGGCAAAGGAGCATCACGAGTTCTGGTACGACGACGTCAAGGCCGGGAAGTCCGGTCATCCTCAGGATTCGGTCACAGGAGCACGTTCATGAAATCCATGCTTAGCGTAGTGCTGCTCGTCGCCGGCCTCGGCCTGGCGGCCGGCCCGGTGTGGGCCAAACTGCCCGCGCCTTCGGAAGAGGCTCAGGTCAAGGCGGCCGAGGCCAAGGAAAAGGCCGCGGAGGCAGCCAAGGTCGCTGGCGAGCAACTCGCTGCGGCGCAGGATCGTGTTGCCTCCGCATGGAAGCTCAAGGCGGGCAAGTAAGCCTGCCGGCGCGATTC
The DNA here is from genome assembly GCF_003111645.1 of Parazoarcus communis. Lineage (NCBI taxonomy): Bacteria > Pseudomonadati > Pseudomonadota > Betaproteobacteria > Rhodocyclales > Zoogloeaceae > Parazoarcus > Parazoarcus communis. The sequence continues at coordinate 2,925,770 of NZ_CP022187.1, read as the reverse complement.
GCTGTAACAGGGCCCGGACACCGTTCCCCCTCCAGTATGGGTGTCCGGGCCTTCTTCAGGCCCCGTCTGGCGCGAGTCGGACGGGGTCTTTCTTTTCCTGCGGGCGGCACCCGATGCAGCTGAGTCGGGACAAGCGTGTGGCACACGTTACAATGCGCGCATTCCGCCCCGCCCGAGCGTGAGCCCTGTGATCCACAGCGGCCGCTTGTGGCATTTCCATTCATTCCGGAGCGCTTCATGGCCGAAACATTCTTTTCCCCCTGCCCACGCGGCCTCGAGAACCTGCTGGCCGACGAGTTGCGGGGTTTCGGAGCTGCAAGCGCAGAGGTTCTTCATGGCGGGGTGATGTGGAGCGGCGACTGGGCGAGCTGCTACCGCGCCAACCTCGAGAGCCGCTTGGCGACGCGCGTGCTCTGGCGTGTGGGGCGCAGCCGCTATCAGGGTGAAATCGATATCTACAAGCTCGCCTACAGCGTGACCTGGGCCAAGTGGTTCACGCCGGACGACAGCATCCGCGTATCGGTGACGGCGCAGCAGTCGCCCCTGAAGAGTCTTGAATTCATTACGCTGCGGATCAAGGATGCGGTGTGCGACCACTTCCGCACCGTGGTCGGACGTCGCCCCGACGTGGATACCGCGAATCCCGCGATCCGCATTCATGCCTTTCTCACCAAGGACATGGTCACCCTGTACATGGATACCTCGGGTGAGCCGCTGTACAAGCGGGGTTTCAAGACGGCTGCGGTCGAGGCGCCGCTGAAGGAAAACATCGCGGCTGGCATCCTCAAGCTCAGTGGCTGGCAACCCGGTGAGCCGCTGATCGACCCGATGTGCGGCAGCGGGACTTTCCTGCTTGAGGCCGCGCAGATGGCGCTCGGGATTGCGCCGGGACTGGGCCGCAAGTTCGGCTTCGAGCGTTTCAAGAATGTGGACGAGGCCACCTGGTCGGCCGTGCGCAGTGCGGCAGAGGCACGGCGCAAGCCGCTCGCGCCGCTGCCGATCTTCGGTTCGGACCTTGTTGGGGATCAGGTGCGTCGAAGCCGCGAGAACCTGGCCGCCGCCGGACTCGACAAGTGCGTGACCCTGGACCGGGCCGACATCCTCGACCGGGTGGCGCCGTTCGCTGCCGGGGTGATGGTGACCAATCCGCCCTACGGCGTGCGGATCGGCGAGGCAGAGGAGCTGGCGGCCTTTTATCCGCAGCTTGGTGATGCACTGAAAAAACACTGGGCCGGCTGGCGCTGCTATTTCTTCAGCGGCGACATGATGCTGGCCAAGCTGATCGGTCTCAAGGCCAGCAAGCGCACCCCGCTGTTCAATGGCGCCCTCGAGTGCCGCCTGTTCGAGTACAAGGTGATCGCGGGCAGCATGCGCGACAAGCCGCGTGCTGCGGATGACGCACAGAAGGATCCCTCCTGAGGCCTGCTCAGGCCGCGGCTCCGGCGACGTGGTTCGCTGCCGGAGCCTCTTGCGTCAGACGATGTCGAGGTGCTGGATGCCCGAGCTCATGTCCTTGTCGCCCAGCTTGCTGTTGAGCTTGATCTGCAGGCGCAGGTCGTTGACCGAATCGGCGTTTCGCAGTGCATCCTCGTAGGTGATCATGCCTTCCTCGTAGAGGTCGAACAGCGACTGGTCGAAGGTCTGCATGCCGAGCTCGCGCGAACGCTTCATGATGTCCTTGATGCCCGGCACTTCACCCTTGAAGATGAGATCGGAGATCAGTGGCGAATTGAGCAGGACTTCGACTGCCGGGATGCGGCCCTTGCGGTCCTTGAGCGGCAGCAGGCGTTGCGAGATCATCGAGCGCAGGTTCAGCGACAGGTCCATCAGCAACTGCGAGCGACGTTCTTCCGGGAAGAAGTTGATGATGCGGTCGATGGCCTGGTTGGCGCTGTTGGCGTGCAGCGTGGCCAGACACAGGTGGCCGGTTTCGGCGAAGGCAATCGCGTAGTCCATGGTCTCGCGGTCGCGGATCTCGCCCATCAGGATCACGTCCGGCGCCTGGCGCAGGGTGTTCTTCAGCGCGGCCTCCCAGTTCTCGGTGTCGATGCCCACCTCACGCTGGGAAATGATGCAGTTCTTGTGCTGATGCACATACTCGATCGGGTCTTCTACGGTGATGATGTGCCCGTAGCTGTTCTCGTTGCGGTAATCGACCATCGCCGCCAGCGAGGTCGTCTTGCCTGTACCCGTCCCGCCGACGAAAATCACCAGGCCGCGTTTGGCCATTGCGATGTCACGCAGCACGGCCGGCAGGCCCAGTTCGTCGAAAGTGGGAATCTTCAGCGCGATGGTCCGCAGGACCAGGCCGACGCGCCCCTGCTGGATATAGGCATTGGCGCGGAAGCGGCCGATGCCGGCCGGCGAGATCGCGAAGTTGCATTCCTTGGTGGCCTCGAACTCGGCAGCCTGGCGATCGTTCATGATCGCGCGGGCGAGTTCGGCGGTGTGGGCGGGGCTCAGCGCCTGATTCGACTGCGGCACGATGCGACCGTCGATCTTGATTGCCGGCGGGAATCCGGAGTTGATGAAAAGGTCGGAGCCGTTCTTCTGCAGCATCAGCCGCAGCAGGTCGTGCATGAACTTGAGTGCCTGATCGCGTTCCATTTTCCGCTCCCTTTAGCCGCATGCATGCGCATGCGGGCAGAATGAGTGTCTCGTCCGGTTGCCGCCTGCGGCCGACGCGCGGCGCAGGCGTGCTGCATCAGCCGGCGAAGCTTTCCTTGTTCTGTGCCTTCAGCCTGGCTTCGGCGTTGGACACGATATTACGCCGCACCAGATCGGACAGGCACTGGTCGAGCGTCTGCATGCCGACGTTCTGTCCGGTCTGAATCGCGGAGTACATCTGTGCGATCTTGTTCTCGCGGATCAGGTTGCGGATTGCAGGGGTGCCGATCATGATTTCGTGCGCAGCCACGCGGCCGGCGCCGTCCTTGGTCTTGAGCAGTGTCTGCGAGATCACCGCACGCAGCGACTCGGAGAGCATCGAACGCACCATGTCCTTCTCGGCCGCCGGGAACACGTCGACGATACGGTCGATGGTCTTGGCGGCAGACGAGGTGTGCAGCGTGCCGAACACCAGATGGCCCGTCTCGGCCGCGGTGAGCGCCAGACGGATGGTTTCGAGGTCGCGCATCTCGCCCACCAGGATGACGTCGGGGTCTTCACGCAGCGAGGCGCGCAGCGCATTGGTGAAGGACATCGTGTCGCGGTGCACTTCGCGCTGGTTGATCAGGCAGCGCTTGGATTCGTGCACGAACTCGATCGGGTCCTCGACGGTGAGGATGTGGCCGTATTCGTTTTCATTGACGTAGTCCACCATGGCCGCCAGCGTGGTCGACTTGCCCGAGCCGGTGGGGCCGGTGACGAGCACGATGCCGCGCGGCTGGTTGGCAATGTCCTTGAAGATCTTCGGGCAGTTCAGCTCTTCGAGCGTGAGCACCTTGGACGGAATGGTCCGGAACACGGCGCCCGCGCCGCGGTTCTGGTTGAAGGCGTTGACCCGGAAGCGTGCCAGATTGGGAATGGCGAAGGAAAAGTCGCACTCCCAGGTTTCCTCGTACTGCTTGCGCTGGCCGTCGTTCATGATGTCATACACCATGGCATGGACGTCCTTGTGTTCCATCGGCGGCAGGTTGATGCGCCGGACGTCTCCATGCACCCGGATCATCGGCGCCAGGCCTGACGAGAGGTGAAGGTCGGAGGCCTTGTTCTTGACCGCAAAGGCGAGGAGTTCTGTGATGTCCATGATGTCGGTTCTGACGAGCTTGAGGAAGGGGCGTCCGGAGCCGCCGGCGGGGCCGGTGCTATACTTTCGGCGCAGTGCTCCGAGAGAAAAGGCTTTGGCAATATGACATCAATCTCCGCCAACTTGCAAGCCGTTAGCGCACGGATTGTAGCGGCTGCGCGCGCGGCAGGACGGGATCCGGCTTCGGTTCGCCTGCTGGCGGTGAGCAAGACCAAGCCCGCAGAGGACGTTCGTGCCGCGGCAGCGGCCGGACAGCGTGCTTTCGGCGAAAATTACGTCCAGGAAGGCGTGGATAAGATCGCCGCGCTGGGCGACCCCGGGCTCGAGTGGCATTTCATCGGACCGCTTCAGAGCAACAAGACGCGTCCGGTCGCGGAATCCTTCGACTGGGTGCACGGCATCGACCGGCTGAAGATCGCAGAGCGGCTGTCTTCCCAGCGCGGGGGCGATCTGCGGCCGCTCAACGTGTGCATTCAGGTCAATGTCAGCGGCGAGACCAGCAAGAGCGGCGTGACGCCTGCAGAGGTGCCTGCGCTGGCGAGGGCGATCGCCGTCCTGCCACAGCTGTGCTTGCGCGGCCTGATGTGCATTCCCGAACCCAGCACCGACCAAAGCCTGGTGCGCAGCCGCTTTGCCGCGCTGCGCGTGCTCCGGGATGCGCTCGTGGCGGAGGGAATGACGCTCGACACCCTGTCGATGGGCATGTCACACGATCTCGAAGCGGCGATTGCAGAAGGGGCGACGATCGTGCGCGTGGGTACGGCAATATTCGGCGAGCGGCAGTTGCCGCCGCATCAGGACAGGACGGCATCTCATTGAAGCCGGCTCCTCAACACTTACTCCATGGTTCGGACAACAGATGAAAATTACCTTCCTTGGTGGCGGCAACATGGCCATCGCACTGATCGGCGGCATGATCGAACGTGGCTTCGCTGCACAGGACATCCAGGTGATCGAGCTTGATGCCGACAACCGCGAGCGCCTGCACAAGCGCTTCGGTGTCCGCACGACCGGCTTGGCGGATGCGCAGGCGCTGGGCTGCGATGTGCTGATGCTGGCGGTCAAGCCGCAGCAGATGAAGGCTGCGCTCGCGCCGCTGGCGGGTGTGCTGAAGGACGTGCTGGTGATCAGTATTGCAGCGGGGCTGAGGCTTGGCGACATCGGTCGCTGGCTTGGCAGCGCGGCGGCACCCTATACCCGCATCGTGCGCTGCATGCCGAATACCCCGGCACTGATTGGTGCCGGTATCACCGGGCTGTATGCCGATCCCTCGGTCGATGCGGCGGGCAAGGAAGCCGCCGGCCGGATTCTCGCCGCTGTCGGCTCCACAGTGTGGATCGAGGACGAGGCGCAGATGGATGGCGTGACCGGTGTGTCCGGCAGTGGTCCGGCCTATGTATTCCATTTCATTGAAGCGCTGGAGGCTGCGGGACGTGCGCAGGGTTTCGACGAGGCGACGGCGCGCAAGCTCGCGATCGACACGGTGCTGGGGGCTGCGCGCCTGGCTGCAGGCTCCGAGGATGCGCCTTCGGTGCTGCGCGAAAAAGTGACCTCCAAGGGCGGCACGACGGCCGCGGCACTGGCCCATCTCGCCCAGGCTGGTTGGCACGATACCCTGGTGGCCGCCGTGGCGGCCGCTGCAGACCGTGGCCGTGCGCTCGGCGACGAGCTTGGAAAGGACTGATCGCGCATGCTCAACAACGTCCTGTTACTCATCGTCGATACGGCGATCAGCCTGATTACCCTGGTTTTGCTCGCGCGTTTCTTCATGCAGTGGCAACGGGTGTCGTTCCGCAATCAGATCGGACAGTTCGTCGTCACCGCCACCGACTGGGTGGTGCGACCGCTGCGGCGCGTGGTGCCGGGACTGTTCGGTCTGGACATGGCAAGCCTGCTGCCGGCGTGGGCGTTCCAGACCTTGATGGTGGTGTTCGAGATCCTGATTCGCGGCGTCGCCCTCGGTGGCGACGGTGCCGGCATCGCGCTGGGCGTGCTCGGCCTCGGGCTGGTCGAGATGCTGCGCATGATGGTGTATCTGGTGTTCGGCGTGGTGCTGATCTCTGCGGTGCTGTCCTGGGTCAGTCCGCATGCGCCGGCTGCGGCGCTGTTCGACGCGCTGGCGGCGCCCTTTCTGCGCCCGTTCCGTCGCGTGGTGCCGACCATCTCCAATGTCGACCTGTCGCCGCTGGTCTTGCTGCTGGTGCTGCAGATCCTGCTGATGGTGCTCGGCGGCATGCGCAACAGTTTCGCGCCCCTGCTGTTCGGGCTGTGAGCGACTGGCTGCGTGAAGCTGCCGATGGCAGCCTGACGCTGACCCTGCACATTCAGCCCGGGGCCAAAAAGACCGGCTTTGCCGGTCTGCACGGCGAGGCGATGAAGATCCGGCTCGCCGCACCGCCGGTCGATGGCAAGGCCAATGCGGCCTTGTGCGCCTTTCTGGCGGACTTCTGCAAGGTACCGAAATCCGCGGTGAGCCTGATCAGCGGCGAGACCTCGCGTGCCAAGCGGGTGCGCGTGGACGGTGCCGCAGCGGGGGTGGCAGCCAGGCTGCGTGAGCAGGCCTGAGCCGCCTTTCCCGGTGTGGCTGTTCAGCCGATAAACATCAGCTGCCCTTCGACCAGCGTGTAGCGCACCTTGCCCGGGAGTTCCAGCCCAAGGAAGGGGGTGTTCTTGCCCTGGCTGCGCAGGCTGTCGCGGTTGATGCACACCTGCGCTTCCGGGTCGAAGATGCACACGTCGGCGCGCGCGCCGGGCGACAGATGGCCCGCCTTGGTGATGCCGATGATGGCGGCGGCGTCGGAAGTGACGCGTGCCAGCGCGTCGATGAGCGGCAGTCCGGCGCGCTCGGCCCATTTCAGCGTCAGCGGCAGCAGCAGTTCGAGGCCGGTTGCACCCGCTTCGGATTCGCTGAAGGGGGTGAGCTTGCCGTCGTCGTCGACCGGGGTGTGGTCGGAACACAGGGCGTTGATGCGGCCCTCGGCCAGGCCACGGCACAGTGCGTCGCGGTCGCGCTGGCTGCGCAGCGGCGGGATCAGGTGGCAGTTGGCGTCGAAGTAGCCGATATCCATGTCCGACAGGTGTACATGGTTGATCGAGACGTCGCAGGTGACATCCATGCCGTCTGCGCGTGCCTGGTCGATCAGATGCAGGCCTTCGGCACTCGACAGGCGGGTGATGTGCAGTCGGGTCTGGGTGATGCGTGCCAGTTGCAGGTAGGTAAACAGGGCGACGGTTTCGGCTGCGACCGGGATGCCGGGCAGGCCGAGCCGGGTGGCAACTTCACCGTCGTGGGCGTAGCCGCCGCGCGACAGGAAGGGGGCGATCGGCTGCAGCCAGACGCGGAAGTCGAAAGTGGCTGCGTACTGCATCGCCCGCATCAGCACGGTGTTGTCGACGATCGGCACATTGGCCTGCGAGAAGGCGACGCAGCCGGCCTCGACCAGCTCGGCCATTTCCGACAGGCGCTCGCCCTTGAGCCCGAGCGTCAGCGCTGCGACCGGATACACATGGGCGCGGTTGAGTTTCTTGGCCCTGTAGCACAGCATTTCGACCAGGCCGGGCTCGTCCAGCACCGGGTCGGTGTCGGGCGGAATGGCCAGGCTGGTAATGCCACCGGCCATCGCAGCGTCCATTTCGGATTCGAGCGTGGCACGGTATTCGAAGCCGGGCTCGCGCAGGCGGGCAGAGAGGTCGATCAGGCCGGGGGCGACCACCAGTCCGCTGGCGTCGATCGTCTTTTCGGCCACGAAACCATCGGGCGCGGAGCCGAGGGCGACGATCTTGCCGTCGGCAATGAACACGTCCTGGACGCAGTCTGTCTTGTTGGCGGGGTCGATCACCCGGCCGTTGGCAATACGGATCTTCATCGAATCTTCCTTACTGGCCGGCTAGCATGCTCATGACCGCCATGCGGACGGCAATGCCGAAGGTCACCTGGGGCAGGATCACGGCCTGCGCGCCATCGGCGACGGCGGAGTCGATCTCGACGCCGCGGTTCATCGGTCCGGGGTGCATCACGATGGCGTCGGGCTTGGCCTGTGCGAGCTTTTCCGCGGTCAGGCCCCAGACCTTGTAGAACTCCTGCGGCGTGGGCAGCAGCGCACCGTTCATGCGTTCGTTCTGCAGGCGCAGCATCATCACGACATCGACACCGCGCAGACCTTCGTTCATGTCGTGAAAGACGCGCACGCCCATTTTTTCGATATCGGTCGGCAGCAGTGTCTTGGGGCCGATGACGCGGACTTCGGGCACGCCCAGCGTGGTCAGCGCGCAGATCTGCGAGCGCGCCACCCGCGAGTGCAGCACGTCGCCGACGATGGCCACCGTCAGCTTGGTGAAATCGTGCTTGTAGTGGCGGATCGTGTACATGTCCAGCAGACCCTGGGTGGGGTGGGCATGACGTCCGTCGCCGGCGTTGACGACGTGGATGTCGTTGCGGCCGTTGGCGCGCAGGTGCTGTGCGATCAGGAAGGGCGCGCCGCTGGCGGCATGGCGAACGACGAACATGTCGGCCTGCATCGCACACAGGTTATCGACCGTATCGAGCAGGCTCTCGCCCTTGGCGGTGGAGCTGGTCGACACGTTGAGATTCACCACGTCGGCCGACAGGCGCTTGGCGGCGATCTCGAAGGTGGTGCGGGTGCGCGTGGAGTTCTCGAAGAACAGGTTGAAGATGCTCTTGCCGCGCAGCAGCGGCAGCTTCTTGACCTCGCGCTCGGCCACTTCGGTGAAGGGCGCAGCCGTATCGAGAATGGCGTTGATGATGTCGCGCGGCAGGCCGTCCAGCGTAAGCAGGTGCTGCAGCTCGCCGTTCTTGTTGAGCTGGGGATTAAGCATCGACTGTCCTCAGGTTCAGGCTGCCGTCTTCGTCGCGCTCAAGTTGCAGGTTCCGCGACGGGGGCAGGGGTTCGGGCAGGGTCAGGGCGCAATAGCGTGCGGCGACCGGGAGTTCGCGCCCGCCGCGATCCACCAGCACGGCCAGCTCTACACAGGCAGGACGGCCGAAATCGAACAGCTCGTTCAGCGCAGCGCGGGTGGTGCGGCCGGTGAACAGCACGTCATCGACGATGATCACGTGCGCAGCTTCGACGCTGAAGGGAATCTCGGTGCGCTGCGGCTTGGTGTGCAGGCCGCGCGCGCCATAGTCGTCGCGGTAGAAGGAGACGTCGATCGCCCCCAGCGGCTGGCTGATGCCGAGCATCGCGTGCAGGCGTTCGGCCAGCCACAGGCCGCCGGTACGAATGCCAACCAGGGCAGTGGTGGGGGTGACGTGGGGGCGCAGCTGTTCGGCGAGCTGCCGGCACAGGTTTTCTGCATCAAGACTTGGCATGTCGGATGGAGTCCAGAAAGTGTTGCAGGATCAGTTGAGCAGCGACCGCGTCGAGTTGCTGCTTGCGTTCGCGCCATTGCTTGACGCCGGCTTCGCGCAGTTGCTGTTCGGCCTCGACCGAGGACAGGCGCTCGTCAGTCAGCATGACCGGCAGGCCGAAGCGGCCGTGCAGCTGATTGGCAAAGCGGCGGCAGCGTGCGCTGAGCTGGTGTTCGTCGCCATCGAGATGACGGGGCAGGCCGACGACCAGGGCCACCGGTTTCCACTCCTCAATCAGTCCGGCGATGGCGCCAAAGCGGCCGTTGTTGCTTTCTTCGTGCACGGTGGTGAGCGCCGTCGCATGGCCGGTTTCGAGCTCGCCGCTGGCCACGCCAATGCGCGCCAGACCGAAATCGAAGCCAAGCAGGCTGCCACGCTCGGGCAATGCAGGCGGCGTTGCCGCCGCCGCGCTTTCAGGCATGCCCGGCAACCTCGCTCAGTTTCGCGAAGTCCACCCCCAGCTTCTGCATCGCGGCGGCCAGGCGCTCTTCGGGGGGCAGGTCGAAGACGATGGCCATGTCGGCGGGCACCGTCAGCCAGGCATTGTCCGCCAGCTCCTGCTCAAGCTGTCCCGCATCCCAACCGGCGTAGCCGAGGCTGACCAGCACTTCGCTGGGTTCGCCGGTGGCGCCGATAACCTGCAGGATGTCGCGGCTGCTGGTGAGGCCGACCTCGTCGTTGACGCGCAGCGTCGAGTGCCATTCGCCGCTCGGCCGGTGCAGCACGAAACCGCGGTCGGTCTGCACCGGCCCGCCGAAATACACCGGCTGGTCGGCGAAGCCTTCTGCGTCGAGCGGCAGTTCGATGCGCTCGAACAGGGTCGCGAGCGTCATGTCGATCGGCCGGTTCACGATCACGCCCAGCGCGCCCTGGTCGTTGTGTTCCGCGATATAGGTCAGCGCACGGGCGAAATGCGGATCGGCCATGCTGGGCATGGCGATCAGGAAGTGGTGCGTGAGATTGCTCGAGACGGTATCCATTCGCGTATTTTACGCCGACACTGGGCGGCTTGCGCGGGGAACCTCATCGGTCGACCTGCGCTCTTACCAGGCCCTTGTTCATCCCGGATGTTCGATCTCATGCATGCTGCACTTGTCTGGTTTCGCCGTGATCTGCGCCACTTCGATCATGCGGCCCTGCATCACGCCCTGCGTCATGCACAGAAGGTCCATTGCGTGTTCGTGTTCGACCGCGACATTCTCGATGCACTGCCCTCGAGGGAGGATCGCCGGGTCGGCTTCATCCATCATGCGGTGACCGAGCTCGATGCCGCACTCGACGCCCTGGCGCGTGCGACGGGTGGCCGGGGCGCGGGTCTGATCGTACGCCATGGCAGGGCTGTCGAGGAGATCCCGCGCCTCGCGCGGGCGCTCGGTGTCGATCAGGTGTGCACCAACCGGGACTACGAACCGGCGGCGATCACGCGTGACAGCAGGGTGGCCGAGGCGCTGGCGGCGGACGGCATCGGCTTCGTCGATTTCAAGGATCAGGTGATCTTCGAGCGTGACGAGGTGCTGACCCAGGGCAACGCGCCCTTCAGCGTATTCACACCCTACCGCAATGCCTGGCTGAAGAAGCTCGACAGCTTTTTCGTCCAGGCATATCCGGTGGAAAAGCACGCTGGCGCACTTGCGCCGAAGCCGGAGGGTGAGCGTATTCCGGCGCTCGACGAGCTCGGCTTCGGCGCGGGAAATCTCGCCGAGCTGCGCATGCCGCTGGGGGTGACGGGCGGGCGTGTGCTGTTCGAGGCCTTCAAGGGCCGCATCGACCGCTACAAGCGGACGCGTGACTTTCCTGCAGTGAAGGGCGTTTCGTATCTGTCCACCCACCTGCGTTTCGGCACGGTGTCGATACGCGAGCTGGTGGCCTATGCCTGGCAGCATGGCGGGGAGGGGGCGGAAACCTGGCTCAGCGAACTGGTGTGGCGCGACTTCTACCACATGATCCTGTGGCACCACCCGCGCGTGGTGGAGACCACCTTCAAGCCCGAGTACGCGCGTGTGCAGTGGGACGACGCGCCCGAGCTGTTCGCCGCCTGGTGTGAAGCCCGTACGGGCTACCCGCTGGTGGATGCGGCGATGCGCCAGATCAACCAGACCGGCTACATGCACAACCGCCTGCGGATGATCGTGGCCTCCTTCCTGACCAAGGATCTCGGTGTCGACTGGCGTCTGGGCGAGCGTTATTTCGCCGACCACCTGATCGACTTCGATCTGGCCGCAAACAACGGCGGCTGGCAGTGGGCGGCGTCGACCGGTTGCGATGCGCAGCCCTACTTCCGCATCTTCAACCCGGTGACGCAATCGGAGAAATTCGATCCCGAGGGGCGCTTCATTCGTCGCTACGTGCCTGAGCTTGAACGGGTGCCGAACAAGTTTGTCCATGCGCCGTGGACGATGGGCGGCATCGACCAGTCCGCCGCGGGCGTCAGGATCGGCACCGACTACCCGGCCGCTGTCGTCGATCACGCCAGCGCGCGAGCGCGCACCCTGGCGCGGTTCGGCGTCGTCAAGGGCGGCTGAAAACGGGGCAAGGCCCTGTCGCGGCCGGCCCCGGGGCCGCTCAGTTGCGTCGCGCGTAGCCCGCGATGAGCGCGAGCAACTCCTCTTCCTGATAGGGCTTGCCAAGGTAGTGGTTGGCGCCGACTTCCATCGCGTAGCTGCGATGTTTGTCGGCCAGCCGCGAGGTGATCATGATGACCGGCACGTCTTTCGTGCGTGCGTCCGCGCGGACGTTACGCACCAGGTCGAAGCCGTCCATGCGCGGCATCTCGATGTCGCACAGCATGACGTCCGGCACCGTCTCGATCAGGGCCTCCAGGGCGTCCACGCCATCCTTGGCAGTGATGACGCGGTAACCCTCACGTTCGAGCAGGCGGCCGGTAATCTTGCGCACGGTGAGTGAATCGTCGACCACCATCACCGTCGGGACATGCAGTGGCTCGGCGGCGGGCTGGGGCGGCAGTTCATGTGCGTCCGTCACCGCAACGACATCATTGCCGCTCAGGCCGCGACTGGCCAGCGCGACCGGGTTCAGGATCAGCACGATCTCGCCGTCGCCAAGCACCGTCGCGCCCGACATGCCCACGATGCGGGTGAGCTGCGGGCCGGCGTTCTTGACGATGATTTCCTGGTTGCCACGCAGGGCGTCGACATGCAGCGCAAGCGTCTGTGCGCCGGCGCGCAGCAACAGCACCCAGTTGTAGCGCTGGACTTCGGGCTGGCTGACCGGGTCGCCGAGCAGACGCGGCAGATAGCGGTACGCATAGTGCTGCCCCATCCAGTCGGTGCCGCCGTCCTTGCACAGGCGTTCGAGTGCATCGGCCTTGAGCTCCATGACCTGGGCCACCATGCTCGACGGAATCGCGAAATGGCGTCCCGCTGCGCGTACCAGCAGGGCCTGGGTGACGGCCAGCGTCAATGGCAGGTAGATGCGGAACACGGTGCCGGCATCCGGCGCGCTGCTGACGTCGATGCGGCCGCCGACCGCTGCGGTCTCGGCCTTCACCACGTCCATGCCGACGCCGCGCCCCGAGACTGCCGACACGGTGCCTGCGGTGGAGAAGCCGGGCACGAAGATCAGGTTCGTCAGGCGACGCTCGTCGGTGGTTTCGTCCGCTGCCAGCAAGCCGTTGGCGCGCGCCCTCGCCGCGATGCGTTCGAAGTCGAGACCGGCGCCGTCGTCGGCAAGCTCTAGCACGATTTCGTTGCCTTCCTGGCTGACGCTGAGGGTGATCTGACCGATCTCGGGCTTGCCGGCGGCGCGTCTCTGCTCGGGGGCCTCGATGCCGTGGGCGAGCGAGTTGCGCAACAGGTGCTCGAGCGGTGCCACCATGTGTTCGAGCACGCTGCGGTCGACTTCAATGCGGCCGCCGCGAAGGTCGAGGTTGGCGCGCTTGCCCAGCTCCTTGGTGCCCTTGCGCACGATGCGGTAGAGGCGGTCGGCGAGGCTGTCGAAGGGCACCATGCGGACCTGCATCAGGGCCTGCTGCAACTCCCGCGACATGCGGGCCTGGCTGTGCAGGGCGATGTCGGCGCCGTCGAGGTTCTTCAGCAGACTCTGCTGTACCGTCGTGACGTCGTTGACGCTCTCGGCCATCATCCGGGTGAGTTCCTGCAGCCGGGTGTAGCGGTCCATCTCGAGGGGGTCGAACTCGGTGTGTCGGGATTCCGCCTGCGCCATGCGCGACTGCATCTGGACGTCGGCCTGAATCTCGACCTCGCGCAACTGGTTGCGCAGGCGAATGACGTTTTCGGTCAGGTCCAGCATCGAACGGCGCAGGTTACGCAGCTCGCCCTCGATACGGGTGCGGGCAACCCCGATCTCGCCGGCCTCGTTCACGAAGCGGTCAACCAGTTCGGCACGCACCCTCAGGGTGCCGGACGCCGCGGCGCTGTCGGCCTCGCCCGGAGTGGTGTCGATGCTGACTGCCGGGCCTGTGTCGGCGGCGGTTTTCTGCGTCTCGGGTGTTTCGGGCGCCTGGGCTGTTTCGCCGCTCGCCAGACCGTCGATCATCTGTTCGGTATGGTCGAGGCTGGTGACCAGCTCCTCGATCAGGGCCGGCATCTCGCGGCCGCTCTTGAGCGATGTTTCTAGACGCGATTCGAGCTGGTGAATCTGCTCGCCGAGCAGCATTGCACCCGCCATGCGGGCGCTGCCCTTCAGGGTGTGGAGCAGGCGCGCAACGCTCTTCGGGTAATCGGCATTGCTGGCATCGGTCTGCCAGGTACGCAGCACGGCGTGCAGCTCGCTGAGCAGTTCGCCGGCTTCATCGAGGAAAATCGGCAGCAACTGCTCGTCGATCTCATCGCTGACGCGCGTTGCCGGGACATCCTCCGGTATCTGTGCCGGTGCGGGGCTCGCGGCAGCCGGAGCCGCCTCGGGTGCGATGCTCCGGCCGGGGGCGTTGGGGTGACGGCACGCGTGCTCAAGCTGCTCGACCAGGTCGCGCACCTCAAGCGGCATGCGTTTGTTGACGACCTCTGCGAGCATGGCCTCCAGCGTGTCGACGCTGGTTCTGAACAGCGCCAGATCATCGGCTGAAGGGGCCGCGGACTGGTCTCGCAGACGTTGTTCGGCATGTTCGAGTGCGCGCGCCAGGGCGTGGAGCGGATCGATGCGGGCCGTCCCCGAAATGCCGGCAAAGGTGTGTGCGGCGCGCAGCGCGACCTCGGGCAGCTGAAGCGTCGGGTTGGCCTTGAGACGCGCGAACTCCTGGTGCAGGGTGGCGATGTGATGGCGGGCTTCCGCCACATACAGATCGTAAAGCGGGCGGGAGATCTCGACATCGTCGATGCGGACGAAGTCGGCGTCCTGCTGCGCTTCGCGCTCCGACACGGTCTCGCCCACCGCTTCCTCTTCGGCAATCGGTGTGGCCGGAGCAAACTCTGCAGGCTCAGGCTCAGGCTCAGGCTCAGGCTCAGGCTCAGGCTCAGGCTCAACGGCTGCGGGTGCCTCAGCCGGTAGGTCTGTCGCTTCCTCCGCGTCGAGCCCGATGGCGTCGGTGTCCATGCCGGCTTCGGCCAGGGCGTCCGCCTGGCCCTCGGCGGGCTCGATGCCAGCCTCGTCGGGGTAGTTCGCGGATTCGTCCTGTGGGCTGGCGCCGTGATCGTCGGGCACAGGTTCGGTCGCGTCTGTGCTTGCCCAGTCCGGGGTGTCGCCAGCGCCGGCGGGCGCGTCCACCTCTTCGGCTGGCAGCCACGATTCATCAAGGGCAGTGATCTGCAGCAGATCGGAGGGGCTTTCGGTGGTGTCGGATGGTTCGACAGGCGACACTTCGGTCGCCGGTTCGAGCACCTCTTCGGGCGGCATCCAGGTTTCGTCGAGCGCGGTGATCTGCAGCAGGTCGAGCGGGGTGTCGGCGTCGGCCGGTTCTTCCCCCGGTTCCGGTGCGGGGGTTGCCTCGAAGTCGAGTTCTTCGACTTCCGAAAGCTCGAGATCCAGTGCGTCGCCCTGGTCGGCGTCCTCGCCTGTCGGCGGCGCCTGCTCTTCGGATGAGGCGCCGATCGTGTCCGACGCATCATGCGCGAGCTCGATTCCGCTGTCTTCGTCGATGAGGGGGAAGTCCTCAAGCGAGGTTTCTTCCGGCAGGAAACCGGACACCTCGACATCGCCAGCGAAGGGCAGGACCTCGCCGTCCTCGGACAGCGTGAGGTCGAAGTCGAGCGTGGTTTCGATGATGTCTGCTGCGTCCGCGGCATCCGCGGTCGGTGCACGGGGCTCCGCCTGTCCGACGGCCGATTCCTGTGCCGGTTCGTCGCTCTCGTTGAGGCGTCTGGCCTCGGCGAGCAGGGCCGACACATCGCGATGCTGCGAGCCGCCGCTTTCAAGCTGCACCACCCAGGCCGAAAAGTGCTGGTGGGCCTCGTTGATCAGGTGGTGCAGCGCGGATGTGGGTGGCCACTCGAGCTGGAGCCAGCGATTGAGGGTTTGTTCAAGCGCCCAGGCAGCTTCACCGAAATCATGCAGCCCGACCATCCGGCCGCTGCCCTTGAGGGTGTGGAAACCGCGACGGATTGCGGTCAGGCATTCGCCGTTTGCGGGCTCGGTGCGCGACAGCTCCAGCTGTTCGGCAACGGTTGCCAGCACTTCGTATGCCTCTTCGATGAAGATGCACAGCAGCTCGGCGTCGATTTCCTCGTCGCTCGACTCCATCAGGCGGCGGGTATTGTCCGCAACCTGCGGGATGGCCGGCGCGGCAGGGGGCTGATCCTCGTGCGTCTCTTCCGCGCTCGCAGCCGCCATGGCGTCTGCGTCGTCAGGGCCGGTGTCTTTGAGGTCGATCTCTTCTAGCTCGGCGTCCTCGGGAGCGATTCCTGCGACGCCTGCACCCTCGGGGACCAGCGTCCCGGTGTCGGGTGCCGCCTCGTCGGCCGCCTCGGCAACGTGTGCGTCGGCTGCGGCAGTGCCGGCGTCGGCGGGCTGCGCGGGGACGACTGCCTCGTCAGCCTGTGCCGGGGAGGGGGTCGCGTCGCCGTTCAGGAACTGCTGCAGCGTGGACTTGCCGTGCTGCAGCGACTGCACGAAAAAGCCCAGTGCCGACAACTGATGGGCGAGGGCTTCGAATGCTGCGCTGTCGGCCGGGCTGTCGTCTTCGGCAAAGCCGGCAATGGTCTCGCCTGCCGCGTGCACCAGTTCGATGGCATCGCTTTCGCCGAGCAGGGACAGGGCGCCCTCAATCTGGTGCAGCGGGCCCGAAAGCTGGGCCAGCGGAGCGCGCTTGTGCTGATCGCGGAAGAAGTCGTCCAGTGTCTGTTCGATGTTGGCCAGGCTGGACAGGATCTCGCGCGAGACATGCCCGAGTGCTTCTTTTTCCTGCGCGCGTCGCGCCGCTTCGAGGCCGGGGGAGCTGTCGACCGCCTCAACCTGCTCGCCTCTGCTGAGCGCGTCGAGCCGTTCGATGGCTTCCTTGACCTGCTCGGAGAAGCCGGCGTCGGGCACGCTGCGGTCGAGTGCGGCTTCCGTCAGCAGCAGGGCCGTCGCCATCTCGATGGCGATCGCCTCGGAGAAATGCAGCGGGTCCTTGCGCAGCCAGGCGGTGAACTGACGGATGCCGCCAATCAGACGGTCTACCGCAGGGCGGCCGAGCCGGCTGACCGGGGCGGAGAACTCGTCGAGTGCGGTCTCGAAACGTTGCAGCGCAATCGCGGTGCCGGCGCTGAAGGCGTCCCATTCTTCCTTGAGCTCGGAGAGGCGGCCGCGAAGATCCTGCAGCAAGGGGGCCAGCGGCAGTTCGCTGACGCGCGCGCCCGGTTCGGGCAGCATGGCGTCGAGCTGCCAGTTGTCACGGACGGCCTGCTGAACACTGGTGAGGGCCGGCTGCGTCGCCACCTGATATAGCATTTCGCGCAACAGGCGCTCGGGTACGGGTTGCGGACCGTCACCTGCGCGGCGCAACTGCGCTTCCAGCCGGGACAGCAGGCGTTTGACCTCGATCCTGTCCGATTCCGGCGTGGTACCCAGGGTGCCGACCATGGCCTGACCAACCCACCACAGCGCGCGTGCCGGCGCACTCGGTTCGATTGTCTCGAGCTCGTCGAGTGCGGCACGCATCGATTCTGGGCCGTTATCGGTCGTTGGGTTCTTGAGCCATTCGAGCAGGCCGCGCTGAAAGCGGGCTCGCAGGCCGCGGATGGCGGGCTGCAGGGCCTCCGGCGCGAGCGGTGCGGACGACTGACGCCGCGGCGCGCGGAGGCTGGTATCGGGGAAGAACAGGTCTGCAGCAGAGGGTGCCTCCAGGCCGCGTGCAGCGACGATCTCGCGGTAGAGCGGCAGCAGACGGAGGGGCTGGTCCGGCGTGCCGTGTGCGAGCTCCTCGAGATAGTTGCCGATGCTCGAGAGTGCGCGACTGACCAGCTCGATGCTGTTGTCGTCAATCACCGCGTCGCCGCGGCTCATGTCGCCGAACAGCTGGTCGACGCCGGTTGCAAACTGGGTCAGCCCGTCAAGGCCGACGATGGACAGCGCGCCGCGGACCTGGTGCAGGTGGGTCTGCGCGAACTGGATGCGGGCAGCCGCATCGCTTGCGCGACTTGCTTCGCCCAGGCTTTCTGCAGCGCGGGCGAGGGCCAGATCGATTTCGCTCTTGACCCAGGTCAGCGGACCCAGATCCAGTTCCTTGGCTTGCGTCATGAATGGGTTCTCGTGCTTAGACCTTGAAGCCGGAGACAGAGCCCTTGAGCTCGACTGCGAGGTCGGCCAGCTGCCCGATCGAGACTGCAGTCTGCTTCGTGCCGCGGGTCGTCTGCTCGGTAATGGCGAGAATTTCCTTCATCGTTCCTGCCACCCGGCCAGCGGTTGCGGCTTGATCCTGGGTGTCGGTGGAAATCTGTTCGATTCGCTGTGCGGCGTCCATCGACACCTGACCGATCTCGGCCAGCGCCTGACCGGCTGCATCGGACAGCTGAGCCCCTTCGACCACGTCGCGGGTCGCGTTTTCCATTGCGCCCACTGCATCCTGCGTGTCGGTCTGAATCGTTTTCACAATAGCCGAGATCTGCTTGGTTGCTTCGGCCGAGCGCTCAGCCAGTCGCTGCACTTCTTCTGCGACGACGGTGAATCCGCGTCCCGCCTCGCCGGCCGAAGCGGCCTGAATGGCGGCGTTGAGCGCGAGCACGTTGGTCTGTTCGGTAATGTCGGAAATCAGCTCGACGATCTCGCCAATCTCCTGCGACGACTCACCCAGGCGCTTGATCCGCTTGGAGGTTTCCTGAATCTTGTCACGGATGGCGTTCATGCCGCGGATGGTGTTCTCCACCGCGTCGGCGCCCTTGCGCGCAGAGTCCAGCGAGCGGCGGGCGACCTGTGCGGATTCCAGCGCGCGCTCGGACGATTCGGTCATCGACTGTGCCATGCGTTGTACGGTGGCACCGGCCTCTTCGATCTCGCGCGTCTGGCGCTCGGTTGCGTCGAGCAGTTCGTTCGACGTCTGCTGTGCGGCCTGGGTGGCGGTCGTCACCCGGCTGGCTGCGTCGTTGATGCGTCGCACCAGCACCGAGAGTTCTTCAATGGTGTAGTTGACCGAGTCGGCAATGGCGCCGGTGATGTCCTCCGATACCGTGGCGCGGATGGTGAGGTCACCGTCGGCGAGGTCGCCCATCTCGTTCATGAGGCGCAGAATGGCCTGCTGCGTGAGGTTGCGCTCGTCCTCGGCGCTCACCCGCATGCGCTCGGCGTCGGCGCGGCGCTGAGAGACGTCGTCGTTGTAGATCTTGGCCATCATGCCGATGGCTGCGAGCGCTGCAAGTGCGGTCAGGGCGATCAGGGCGGACAGCGGGTTGAAACCGCGCACGGCGCTGTTGAACGCTTCGCTCAGCTCGGTGCTGCGTGCGAGCAGCGCCGACGAGTCGTCGAACAGCCGGCTGCCTGCCTGCTTGGCCTGCACCAGAAGCTGGATGTTGCCGAGTACGTTGCCGACGGCTTCCTGGGTTTCCTTCGAGCTGGCGAGCAGTTGCCGTATGCGCGTGCGGACTTCGCTGTCGCCGCCCATCTGCTCCATGGCAGCGAGCTGTTCGCGGAAGGTGTTGGTGTCCTTGCCCAGCAGGAACGCAATCTCGGGGTCGATGGCATCGGCCACGCGCAACGCGTTGACGTTCTTGGCGATGCGCTGGGTCAGCATCACCGCCCGGTTGGCGGTGGCGATGTCGGTGGGGCTGGCGCCGGACTGCAGCTTGAGCGCAGCAATCTGCTCGGTGAGGTCAAGCAGCGCGTCGTTGCCCTTGTTGATCGTTTCCACCGCAGCATTGAGCGTCAGCAGGGTCTGCTCCTGGCCGATCAGCTGCTGCGCATCCCTTTCCATTTTGGCCCAGCTCTCCTTGACCGCGTCGAGCTGGGTGCGCGCATCGCCGCTTGCGGCCGGGAACGCGGCGCCTTCGAGCTCGCCGCCCTGATCGAGCGCGAGCGCGAGGGTGGCGAAGCGGCTGCTGCCGCGCTTGAGTTCGGCAAAGGCGGCCGCATTGCCCTGAAGGGCGAGCTGGGCGGACTTCGCGATCTGCTGGGACAGGGTCTGCATTTCACCGGCGGCCGCAACCTGCCGGGTTGCGTTTCCGGTTTGCTGGTTCTGGTAGATCACCAGGCCGACCGTGGCGACGACGAGTGCGCCGAAGACGAAGCCGAGGCTGCGTATCCTGCTGCTGACCGGGCGCTCGTTGCCATCGGCCTTGGCGCCGGCGGAGGCCGGTGCAGGTTGATTGTAGTTTTCCATGATCGTGGTGTCGGACGCCGTATCGTGCCCGGAAGCCTTGTCCTTGCCTAAGGAGAGCTTGAATGCCATGTGCCGTGCTCCGCCGCTGTCTGAATTAAGCTTTGAGTGATGATGAGGCGCCCGGGTCAGTCTGCCCCGGCGTCGAGAAACGCACCCTGCGCGAGCAGTTGCGGAATATCCAGTTTGAGCCAGGGGTGGTCCTGCATGTCACGCATGCGCTTGCTGACCCAGGGGCGCGCGTCTGGAGGCCCGTGATCGGCCTCGAAATCCTCTTCGCTGCGCAGTCCCAGTACCCGGGTGACGAGCAGCGAACTATGCACGCCATGCTTGGCGCCGACCAGCAGCAGGCGCGCGTGACCGCCTGCAACGATTGGCACGCCGCCGTGAAAGCTCGAAAAGTCGATGACGCCGAACAGGGTGCCACGCACATTGGCCAGTCCGCGATACCACTCGCGGGTCAGCGGAACATGGGCAAGCGGCGGCGGTGCCAGGATCTCGCCGGTTTCGGCGAGGTTGAGGAGCCAGTTCTCGTTGCCTGCCTGCACGCCGAGCAGGCCACGGCGTTCGCCGGTCTGCGCTTCGGCCAGGCGATGCGCGAGGTTTTCCTGGAATTCGCGCAGGCTGATCCGTCTGGACATGATGGATCAGCCGATGCTCTTGATGCGCGCGAGCAGTGCGTCGTGCTCTACCGGCTTCACCATGTAGTCGTAGGCGCCCTGGCGCATGCCCCAGATCTTGTCGGTTTCCAGTCCCTTGCTCGTGCACATGATGATCGGGATGCTGCGGGTCTCATCGGTGCGCGAGATGGTGCGGGTCGCCTGGTAACCGTTCATGCCGGGCATGACCACGTCCATGAGGATGAGGTCGGGCTTCTCGCTGCGGCTCTTGGTGATCGCCTCCTCGCCGCTTTCGGCAGTCACGACGTCATAGCCGTTCTTGCTCAGCACTTGCGAGAGCGCGAGGCGCTCGGTGGGTGAATCATCAACGACGAGTATCTTCTTGATCGGCATGGAGCGTTTCCATCGAGAGAATCAGCGGGGGCGATTGCTGGCGTGCACGGCCACCGCCTTGATCAGGCTGTCCTTGGTGAATGGTTTGGTCAGGTATTCGTCCGACCCAACCATGCGGCCACGCGCACGGTCGAACAGTCCGTCCTTGGACGACAGCATGATGACGGGCGTGGATGAGAGGCGCGGGTTCTTCTTGATCAGCGCGCAGGTCTGATAGCCGTCAAGGCGAGGCATCATGATGTCGACGAATATGACATCGGGGTGGTGGTCGGTGATCTTGGACAGTGCGTCGAACCCGTCCTCGGCCAGCAGCACTTGGCAGCCCGCCTGGCTCAGAAAAATTTCGGCACTACGACGAATGGTATTGCTGTCGTCGATGACCATCACCTTGAGTCCGCTCAGGTCCATGCAGAATGTCCTCGGTGACGCAGCGAAGAGGCTTGCGTGACTGCGATCAAAATTCGGTTGGCCGGAAGCATACTCCAAAAGACATGTCGCAGCACATCACTTGTCATATTTCGATGAGCTCGAAGTCTTCCTTGCGGGCTTCGCATTCCGGACAGGTCCAGTTCGGCGGAACGTCTTCCCAGCGGGTGCCCGGCGCAATGCCTTCGTCCGGCAAGCCGGCGGCCTCGTCGTAGATGAAGCCGCAAATGAGGCACATATAGGTCTTGAAGGGCTGATCGGACATGGCAGAGGCGGAGAGGAATGGCAGTAAAATGCGGTTAATCTTACCGTATTTCAATGGATGCGCCATGTCAGGCGCACGACCCCAATGCCTGTTGCGATTCCCGATGTACCTCCCGTCGTGCTCTGTCTGTCTGCCGCCGATGCCACCGGCGGGGGCGGCCTGCCGTCGGACATCCTGACTCTTGCCAGCATGGGCTGCCATCCGCTGGCAGTGCAGACCGCAATGGTCGTGCGCGACACCCGTGGCGTGGACGACTGCATCGCCATCGAGCCGGACGTGCTTGCGGCCCAGGTGCGCACCGTGCTTGAGGACATTCCGGTCCATGCGTTCAAGTTCGGTTTCTGCGGAAGTGTCGAGAACACGGCGACCGCCGCCGAAATCCTGTCCGACTATCCCGATATCCCGCTCGTCGTCGAGCCTGCCCTGTACACCAGTGTCGATCAGGCTGCGGACGACGACCTCGTGGCGGTACTGGCCGAACTGATCCTGCCGCAGACCACCCTGCTGGTGGCGAGCCGGCACGAGGTGCTTCGCCTCGCCGGCTTCGATATCGACGAGGACGGCGAGGAGCCGCTTTCGCCCGAAGAGGCCGTGGCCCGCCTGCTCGAACTGGGGGTCGAGTACGTACTGCTGACCGGCGGGGGCGACCATGGCCCGCAAGTTGTGAACATGCTGGTTGGCGAACAGGGCGTGATTCGTACCGACGCCTGGGAGCGCCTCCCCGGGCGTTATCTCGGGGCCGGTGCCACCATGGCCGCCGCGGCATCGGCCGGGCTGGCACACGGCATGGCGATGCCCGAGGCGGTGCGTGAAGCGCAGGAGTTCACCCAGCAGGCCTTGCGCCATGCCTACCTTCCGGGCATGGGGCGGGCGATCCCGGACCGGTTTTTCTGGGCACGTGGCAAGGGCGAAGCGGATGACTGAGACTGCAGGCATCATGCCCGCGCCGGGGCTCTATGCGGTGACGCCGGACGAAGCCGACAGCGCGCGTCTGCTGGCGCTGGTTGAACAGGTGCTGCGCGGACGCCCGGCGTTGATGCAGTACCGCAGCAAGCTGGCGTCCGCCGCCTTGCGCAGGACGCAGGCCGAGGCGGTGCTGGCCTTGTGCCGGCAGGCGGGTGTGCCGCTGGTGGTCAATGACGATCTCGAGCTGGCGCAGGCGATCGATGCAGATGGTGTGCATCTGGGCCGAGACGACGGCGATCCCGCGCAGGCGCGGCTGGCGCTGGGCGCGAACCGCATCATCGGCGTCACCTGCTACAACGAATGGGCGAGGGCGCAGGCTGGCGTTGCGGCCGGTGCGGACTACGTGGCCTTCGGGGCCGTATTCGTGTCGCCGACCAAGCCGCATGCGGTGCATGCCCCGTTCGAGTTGCTGGCGCGCGCGCGGCGCGAACTGCGCGTACCGGTGGCTGCAATCGGCGGCATCACGCTCGACAACGTGGCCGAAGTCATCGCGGCGGGCGCCGGCTATCCGGCGGTGATCAGCGATGTTTTCGGGGCCCCGGATCCGGCTGCCCGCGCGCGCGATTTCGCCGCCTGCTTTGCCTGAGCACTGACCGCACCTGAATTTTTCGCGCGCAGTGTCCGGTTTTGATGTCACGGGTGGACCCGGCAGGCGCTGGCGGGCGACAATCACGGATTCCGTGCCCAAGTAAGAAGATCCTGCCATGACTAGCCGAAACCAAGCGCTCTTCGAGCGTGCCCAGCGCACCATCCCCGGTGGCGTCAACTCGCCCGTCCGTGCTTTCCGTTCGGTCGGCGGTACGCCGCGCTTCATCGATCGCGCCGAGGGTGCGCGGGTGTGGGATGCCGATGGCAAGTGCTACATCGACTACGTGGGTTCGTGGGGCCCGGCCATCACCGGTCATGCGCATCCGGCCATCATCGAAGCCGTGCGTGAGGCGGCGCTCAAGGGCCTGTCCTTCGGTGCACCGACCGAGAGCGAGGTCGAGATGGCCGAGCTGATCTGCGAGATGCTGCCATCAGTTGAAATGGTGCGCCTGGTCAGCTCCGGCACTGAAGCGACGATGAGCGCGATCCGGCTGGCACGCGGCTTCACCGGTCGTGACGCGATCATCAAGTTCGAGGGCTGCTACCACGGTCATGCCGACAGCCTGCTGGTGAAGGCCGGTTCCGGTCTGCTGACCTTCGGCAACCCGTCGTCGGGCGGCGTGCCGGAAGACTTCGCCAAGCACACCATCGTCCTCGACTTCAACGACCTCGAGCAGATCGAGGCCGTGTTCAAGGCCCGGGGAGATGAGATCGCTGCGATCATCGTCGAGCCGATGGCCGGCAACATGAACCTGATCAAACCCAATCCCGGCTTCCTCGAAGGCCTGCGCCGCATCTGTACCGAGTACGGCACCGTGCTGATCTTCGACGAGGTGATGACCGGTTTCCGTGTCGGGCCGCAGGGTGTGCAGGGTCTGTTCGGCATCACGCCCGACCTCACGACGCTGGGCAAGGTGATCGGCGGCGGCATGCCGGTGGGCGCATTCGGCGGGCGCCGCGACATCATGGAGAAGATCGCACCGCTGGGCTCGGTCTATCAGGCCGGCACCCTCTCCGGCAGTCCGGTTGCAGTGGCTGCGGGTATGGTGTCGCTGCGCCTCACGCGCGAGGCGGGCTTCTACGACCGCCTTGGTGCCAGCACCACCGCACTCGTGTCGGGTCTGAGCGCAGCTGCGCGCGATGCAGGCGTCGTGTTCAGCGCCGACTCGGTGGGCGGCATGTTCGGGGTGTATTTCAGCGACGCCGTTCCCACCTCCTTCAAGGACGTGATGAAGTCCGACACCGAAGCCTTCAACCGCTTCTTCCATGCGATGCTGGACGAGGGCCACTACTTCGCGCCGTCGGCGTTCGAGGCCGGGTTCGTTTCCGCCGCGCACGGTGAGGCCGAAATTGCGGCGACCGTGGCGGCGGCGCGCCGAATTTTCGCATCGTGGCGCTGAGATTGACTCCGGACGGATGGACGGCTTGCCCGTCTCTGCGTAAAATCCGTCCCGTCATTGGGGAGTAGCCTCCTTTCATACGAAAGGGCCTGCGTCAACATACTTGGCCGTCCGGCCATGGCGCAGGCGGTTTCCCAGCTTGGCAAGACCTTTGACCACCACCTTCGGACTTGGCCGGAAAGGTGAGTGGTCATTCGTCTTTTCCGGCCAGGAGACCGATTGTGGACGCATTCCTCGTATCAACCGGCATCGTTGCCCTCGCAGAAGTGGGTGACAAGACCCAGCTGCTCGCCTTCATCCTCGCTGCAAAATTTCGCAAGCCTTGGCCCATCATCGCCGGAATCTTCATTGCAACGCTGGCCAACCACGGCTTTGCCGGCGCCGTTGGCGCCTGGGTCACCACCCTGATGGGGCCGGATACGCTGCGCTGGGTACTCGGCATTTCCTTCCTCGCGATGGCGGTGTGGACCCTGATTCCCGACAAGTTCGATGAGGAGGACGCCAAGCTCGCCCGCTTCGGCGCTTTCGGGACGACCCTGATTGCCTTCTTTCTCGCGGAGATGGGCGACAAGACGCAGATCGCAACGGTGGCGCTTGCAGCCCAGTATCAGAGCCTTGCGCTTGTGGTTGCTGGTACGACGGTCGGCATGATGATTGCGAACGTTCCCGCGGTGATTCTTGGCGGCAAGATCGCAGACCGCATGCCGGTGCGTCTGGTGCATGGCATTGCTGCCGCCATCTTCGCCATCCTCGGCATTGCCACCTTGCTGGGCGCAGCGTCCGCCTTCGGCCTGTAGCCGCCGGTTCTCAGAGCAGGAACAGCGTGGCCAGGCCGAGGAAGATGAAGAAGCCGCCCGAGTCGGTGAGCGCGGTGATCATCACCGAGCCGCCGATCGCCGGATCGCCACCGAGGCGCTGACGCAGCATCGGAATGGTGACGCCGGCGAAGGCGGCCAGCAGCAGGTTGAGCGTCATTGCGGCGGTCATCACCATGCCGAGCGAGGCGCTGCCATACAGCCACCAGGTGAGTACGCCGAGCAGGCCGCCCCACACCACGCCATTGAACAGGGCAACGCCGAGTTCCTTCTTGAGCAGGCGTTGCATCGCGCTTTGCTTGACCTGACCCATGGCGATGGCACGCACAATCATGGTGATGGTCTGGTTGCCCGAGTTGCCGCCGATGCCTGCGACGATGGGCATCAGTGCGGCCAGTGCGACCAGGCGCTCGATCGAGCCTTCAAAGGCGCCGATCACGCGTGAGGCGATGAAGGCAGTGACCAGATTCACTGCCAGCCAGGCCCAGCGGTTCTTCACCGAGTCCCAGACTGACGCAAAGATGTCCTCTTCCTCGCGCAGACCGGCATGGCTCAGAATTTCAGCCTCGGATTCCTCGCGAATGAAGTCCACCACGTCGGCGACGGTGACACGGCCGATCACGCGCTTTTGACGATCCACGACCGGTGCGGACACGAGATCGTAGCGTTCGAAAGCCTGGGCCGCGTCGTCAGCTGGATCGTCCGGTGAGAAGCTGATCACGGTCTCGTCGCGCATGACCTCCGAGACTTCCTTTTCGGGGTCGTTGATCAGAAGGGACTCAAGCGACAGGATGCCCATCAGATGCTCGTCACGGTCGATCACGAACAGCTTGTCGGTGTGGTCGGGCAGTTCCTCGAAGCGGCGCAGGTAACGCAGCACCACCTCGAGGGTGACGTTCTCGCGTACCGTCACCATGTCGAAGTCCATCAGCGCGCCGACTGAATCCTCCGGGTAGGACATCGCCGCCCGCAACTGCTCGCGGCCTTCGGTGTCGAGCGACTGGTATACGTCCTGGATGATCTCGGGCGGAAGGTCGGGCGCCAGGTCGGCAAGCTCGTCGGCATCCAGGGTTTCCGCAGCGGCCTTGAGCTCGTGCGGTTCCATTGTTTCGATCAGCGACTCGCGGACCGCGTCCGAGACTTCGAGCAGGATGTCACCGTCGCGCTCGGCCTTGACCAGATCCCAGACGTAGAGACGCTCTTCGAGCGGCAGCGCTTCGAGAATGTAGGCGACGTCGGCCGAGTGCA
Source organism: Parazoarcus communis (assembly GCF_003111645.1). NCBI lineage: Bacteria > Pseudomonadati > Pseudomonadota > Betaproteobacteria > Rhodocyclales > Zoogloeaceae > Parazoarcus > Parazoarcus communis. The sequence goes on along the minus strand of NZ_CP022187.1, from coordinate 2,899,234 downwards.
GGGTGTCGAGCTTGTTGCGCAGCGCGGCTTCGTGCTGCTTGTGCACCAGGTTCTCGACCAGTTCGTGGCGCGGCATGTCCTGACGGTGGACGAGGTCTTCCGCGACCTTCTGGCGCGCGAGTAGCGCCTGCACTTCGCGCAGGTGCTGCTGGACATCGTCGGGGTGCAGTTCCTGTTCCGTATTCATCGCGCGGCAGGTGGGGACGGATGGGTGAAACGCGGATTCTACGGACTTGGCGCCAGCCGTGCGACCCCGAATCCGTTACCGGGTGCGAAAACCCCTGAGCACGCTTCGATGCCGCTTCTCAGGGGATCTGAGAATACCCCATGCGTGCCCGGATCCGCTCGGCATGCGCCGCGAGACGGGGTCCGAAGCTGCGCTCATACTTGCGCGGGTTGGGCAGCATGACCGCGAGGCGGGCACTTTCGGCCGGCCCAAGGCGACCGGCCGAGAGGCCGAAATAGCGCTGTGCGGCGGCTTCTGCGCCAAACACACCGTCGCCCCACTCCACGACGTTCAGATAGACCTCGAGAATCCGACGCTTGCTCCACAACGCCTCGATCATGACCGTGATCACGGCCTCCTGCGCCTTGCGCAGGTAGCTGCGCGATGGTGACAGGAAAAGGTTCTTCGCCAGCTGCTGGCTGATGGTCGAGCCGCCGGAGACCGCGCGCCCCTTGCGTTCGTTCTTTTCCAGCGCACGCTGGATGCCCACCCAGTCGAAGCCTTCATGGTCGATGAAGCGGTCATCCTCTGCTGCTACCACCGCACGTTTCAGATGGGAGGAGATCTTTTCGTAAGGCACCCAGGTGTGGCGCAAGCTGGCCTTGGGGTTCGTCTCGTGCATCTCGGACAGGCGCAAACGCATGAAGCTCGTGCTGCCCGGGTCGAACTGACTCCACCACGCCACATGGGTGAAGAACCACAGCTGCCAGAGCAGCAGCAGTGCAATGATGGCAAGCAGGCCGCGACCGGCCCAGCGCAGGGGCTGCTTCATGCAGCAGCCAGTTCGCGGCGCAGTTCGGCCAGCACCGGCGCGGTGTGCGGGCGGACGCCGCGCCACAGGGCAAAGCTTTCCGCGGCCTGTTCGATCAGCATGCCAAGTCCGTCGGAGAGATGCTTCACGCCGGCGTCGCGCGCTGCGCGCAAATAGGCGGTTTCGCTGCTGCCATACATCATGTCGTAAGCCAGTGCGTCTGGCGCGTAGATCCCGGCAGGAAGCGGCGGGGCCTCGGCTGAAAGGCTTGCCGAGGTGGCGTTGATGACCACGTCGAACTGCTGCCCGGCCAGCCCGGCGAAGGTGCTCGCGTGAAGGGTGGTGCCGGCTGCGTACTGCCGGAAGGCGTCTGTCAGCGCGTGTGCCTTCGCTTCGGTGCGATTGGCCAGGGTCAGGCTCGCTGGCCCGGCCTGCAGCAGGGGCAGCAATGCGCCGCGCGCTGCGCCCCCTGCGCCCAGCAGCAGCACGCGCCGTCGCGCCAGCGGGCACTGCAGATTGGCGACGAGATCGCGCACCAGTCCGGCGCCGTCGGTGTTGTCACCGAGAATGCCGTCGGCGTCGAACATCAGCGTATTCACGGCGCCGGCCGTTGCGGCGCGATCGGTACGGCGACTGGCCAAGGCGAAGGCCTCGAGCTTGAAGGGCACGGTGACGTTGAGCCCGCGCCCGCCCGCCTCGCGAAACTGCGTAACCGTGTCGACGAAGCCGTCCAGCGGCGCGAGCAGCGCTTCGTATTCGAGTTGCTGGCCGGTCTGGCGGGCGAAGGCAGCGTGAATCCGGGGGGATTTGCTGTGGGCGATCGGGTGGCCGATTACGGCGTAGCGGTCCATGGTCGGGCTCGTTTGGCGGCAGTTTGCGTCAGTTGGCGCGCACCTGGTCCCTGTTGGTGAAGGTCCAGGTACGGGAGATTTCAAGGATGTCGGTGTCCTTGCGGATATCCGGCGGAAACGGGGCATAAGGCGCGGCCATGTTGACGATGCGCACGGCTGCGTCGTCCAGCACCTTGTGGCCTGAGCTCCGGTGCACCTGCACCCGCTCGAGGCTGCCGTCGGCGCGGATCGTTACCGACAGCAGCAGGCTGCCGTAGAGTTTGCCGCGCGCAGCCTCCGGGTAGTTCAGGGTGCCGATGCGTTCGATCTTCAGCCGCCAGTCCTCGACGTACTGCGCGAAACGGTATTCGCGCGCCCGTGCGCCAATGATGCGCTTGCGCGGGCGCTGCGAGTATTCCTCCAGCGTGCGGTCGATCTGGGCCTCGACGCGGGCAATCGCCGCCGCGCTGTCGAGCAGGTCCAGTCCGCTGGCGAGCTCAGGTGTCGTCGGGCTCTCGACCACCGGGCGCTCGCTGGCGACGACTGCGGGCGCTTCCTTGCGGGTCAGGACCTTCTGCTCGGGGCGTACCTGCTCCTGTGGCTGGCGTCGTCTGGCCTCGACCAGCGCGCTGCCGTCCTTGCTCGCGTCCTGCGGCGGCAAGGGCGACTTTGGTCTCACCTTCTCTTCGCTGGTGCCACCGCCGTCCAGGTTGGCCTGTGCGAGCACCTGTGCTTCGGCGGGCGGCCTGGCATGACGGGCGTTGACCAGCACCACCTCCAGCCCGGCGTCCCGCACCGGCTTCGGGTCCGGCATGCGGATGCCGATGCTCAGCACCAGCCCGTGCAGCACGAGCGACAGGGCAAAGCCGAGGGCGAGGATGGCATTGCTGCGATGCCTCGCAGCGGCCGCCATGGAGGCGATGTACAGGGAGGGGGGCTGGGCCATGGGTGCGCGGGCGCCGACTCAGTACTCGGCTTCTTCCTCTTGGTCCGGATCCGGCTCGGACAAGGTGGTGAGGTAGCGTGCACTGACTTCGACGTCGACCAGATCGCTGCCTTCGATGATCAGGCGTACGCGTGAGCCCGGCAGCTGCGGCGGCAGCGAGGGCACCTTGAGGATCAGCGGGATCGCTTCGAGGCGCACGAGATTGTCGCGCATGACCTTGGCTTCGACCGCCTCCGGTTTTGCCTGACGCAACCAGCGCAGGCACCAGTAGCGCTCCATGCGGCGCTGGAACTCGTTGTACTCCGCGTAGGTACCCTCGAAGTCGCGCAGGGTCGCCATCAGATCGGTGGACTTGGGGGCGAAGGGCGCCTCGGTGCCGGTCAGCACGGCAATGATCTGCCACTGGTTCACCATGTCGACGTAGCGACGCAGCGGCGAGCTCGACCAGGCATAGCAATCGACCCCAAGGCCTTCATGCGGTGCGGCGACGGTGGTCATGCGCACCTTGCCGCCACCCTGGGCGCGGTACAGACCGGGCACGCCGGCTTCGTCGAGCAGTTTGCCCCACGTGCTGTTGGCCAGAATCATCATTTCGGCGACCAGCTTGTCCATCGGCGAGCCACGCAGGCGCTGGCCAATGGTGATGTAGCCGGGGCCGTCTTCCGTTTGCTGCTGCCAGTCGACGTAGAAGTTGTTGTCGACCTGGTTGTTATGTGCGGAAGGCTTGCCGCGTCCGGCCTCGAGAATCGTCGCAAGGTCCCACAGCAGGGTCAGCTCGCGCTTCCACTGGAAGTCGGGGCCGCCATCGTGAATCGTGTCCTCGTTGAACACCGGTTCGATGTCGTGGTGACGCAGGTTGGCGACGATGGGTACGATCTCCACCCGGCTTTCGTGGGCGGTGATGGTGAGATCGGACCTGACATCCAGATAGAGCGAAATGGCCGGGCACTCGCGGCCAGCGGCCAGCGTGAAGGTCTCGACCACTTCATCGGGCAGCATGGTGATCTTGTTGCCCGGCATATAGACGGTGGAGAGGCGCTGACGGGCGATGGCGTCGAGCTTCGAGCCGCGGCTGAAGCCCAGCGCCGGCGCGGCGATATGGATGCCCACGCGCCAGCCGCCCTCGAGCCTTGGCGTGACCGAGAAGGCGTCGTCGATCTCGGTGGTGGTGGCGTCGTCGATCGAGAACGCTGCGACGTCCGCACGCGGCAGCCCGGTGGGAACCGTCAGCGGGTCGATCTCGGGGAAATGCACACCGTCCGGGAACTGCTCGAACAGGAAGCGGTTGTAGTGATACTCGTAGCTCGAGGACAGCGCGCCGCACTTGAGCAGCAGGCGGGCGGCACTGAGGCCGGTGTCGACGCAGGCGGCCTCGAGCGCCTTGACCTCGCTGCGGTTGCGGTCGGGGCGGTAGAGGATCTGCGGCAGCATGCCCTCGAACTCGGCCGGCAGGCGGCCTTCGACCAGTTCGTCGCGCATCTTGTCGATGGCAAGCGCCTGCAGGCGCTTTTTCTCCATGCCGGCGAGTGCGGCCTGCAGGATCTCGGCCGGGGCCTTGCGAAACCGCCCCTTGCCCTTGCGATGAAACCAGATCGGCGCCGAATGCAGGCGCAGCAGCACCGCAGCGGACTCTACCGGGCTGGGTGTGTGACCATAGTATTCGGCGGCGAACTCGGCAAAGCCGAACTCATCGTCACCGCATACCTCCCAAAGGAATTCGGTGTCGAGTTCTTCGGCCGCGCTTTCGGCGCGGCTCAGCAGGTCCGCCGGCGCAGGCTCGCGAAAGTTGAGCAGGACATTCGCCCGCTTGATCTTGAGCCGCTTGCCATGGGTATTTTCCACCTGCAGCGAGGCATCGTTATCAGCGAGGATTGTTCCAGCCTTGAAAGCCCCGTCCTCTTCAAACAGCACAAACATCAGCGACCGCCAGCAATTGAGCAAGCCATACAGTTTACTGGATTCGGCCCTCAGGCCCTAAACCTTCATTGCTTCCGGCGGCGGTCGCCGGTGTGGCGCAGCATGTCGACGGTGTAGATCGCGAGCGCAGCCCAGATCATCAGGAAACCGATGAGCTGTCCGTGGTCGAAGGGCTCTCGAAACAGCAGCACCGCAATCAGGAAGTTGAGGCTGGGGGCCAGGTACTGGAGGAAGCCGAGGGTGGCCAAAGGCAGGCGTCTGGCGCCGACCGCGAACAGCATCAGCGGGATCGCGGTGAACACCCCAGCCAGCGGCAGTAGCAGGTCGAGGTGCAGCGAGGTGCCAAAACTGAGTTCGCCCTGGTTGCTGAGCCACAGCAGCCAGGCCACGGCGATCGGCGCGGTCACCAGGGTCTCGATGAACAGCCCGCCGACGGCATCGACCGGCATGCGTTTTCGCAGCAGACCGTACAGCCCGAAGGTACCGGCGAGGAAAAGCGCGATCCAGGGCAGATCGCCCACTTGCCAGATGCGCCAGCACACGCCGCCGGCAGCAATCGCGACCGCCAGTTTCTGCAAGGGACGCAGCTGCTCGCCCAGGAACAGGCGGCCAAGCAGCACGCTGACCAGCGGGTTGATGAAGTAGCCGAGGCTGGCCTCGATCAGTCGTCCGGCGTCGACCGACCACACGAACACCAGCCAGTTGCTGCCCGTGAGTGAGGCGGTGAGGGCGAGCATGGCCGTCAGCCGCGGCTGACGCAGCACCATGGCGACCGTGCTGAAACGACTGGCGCCGGGCACGAAGGCGATCAGGACTGCGAGAAATACCAGCGACCACAGGACTCTGTGCGCAACGATCTCAAAGGGCTGTACCTCGCCCACCGCTCGAAAATACAGGGGCATCAGCCCCCAGATGGTGAAGGCGAGGAGGGCGGCAAGGGTGCCGCGCCGCAACTCGGCTGCGACTTCGGCAGTTGGGGTGGTCATCGCAGGGTGGGGTCAGGGCTTGCGTACTGCGGTCGCGATCAGTGCGCGTGCGGGAACGGTGCAGCCGGGACGACCGTCTGCACGCGGATGTTGCGCAAGGTCGGCCGCGACCTCGTTGCGCAGCGCCTGCTGGGTGGCTTCCGGCAGACGCGAGAGCGCCTCGGCTGCACCGCCAGCCAGATCGAGGAAGGCCTGCCAGTAGCTCTCGGCATCGTCGAAGCTGCAAGTAAAGTCGCAGGCGGTGATGCTGACCTCGGTGAAGCCCGCATCCTCAAGGATGGCCTGGAGTACGCCCGGGTCACCAAAGCGGAATACCGAAGGGCGTGCGACCTTGGGTTGCGGGAGCAGGCGCGCGATGCAGTCCTGGGCACGGCCGATCAGTGGCACGCTGTCGCGCTCGCCCCAGACCGACAGGGCCACCCGGCCGCCGGGTGCGAGCACACGATGCATCTCGGACAGCGCGCGCTCGGGGTGCGGAAACATGAACAGCGCCAGGCCGGCGAGGACGCGGTCGACGCTGGCATCTGCCAGGCACAGGTGCTCGGCGTCGGCTGCGGAGAAAAGCAGTTCGATGCCACTGCCCGAAATGCGCCTTGCACCCTCGGCCAGCATGCCTTCGGCGATATCGGTGGCGAGCACCATGCCGCCCGGGTGGACACGATGGGCTGCGTCCGACGCCAGCAGACCGGGGCCGCTGGCGAGATCGAGCACGCGCTGCCCGGGGGCCAGCGCCGCCGCCCCGAGCAGGGCGTGCGCAAGCTCCGCGCGCAGATGGGCGCCGTCTGCATAACGGGCGGCGATGCGATTGAAGCCGGCGCGCTCCATGGCCTTGAAACGCCGGGTGTCGAAGCCGCCGCTCATGCCAGCCCCGCAAAGTGCAGGACGTCGTCCAGGTAATCGGTCCAGCGCGAGAAGCCGTGGTCACCGCCGGGCAGCACGGTCTGGCGTGCGCCGACGTATTTGCTGACGGCGTGGCGGTAGTCGAGCACCTCGTCGCCGGTTTCAGCCAGCAGCCAGTAGCGTTCGGGGCGGGTGATGACGGGCACGTCGATCTCGCGCAGCTCGTCGATGTGCGCCTGAGTGAAGTCGAAGTGCTCGTCGGTGTACAGATTGCTCTGGCGGCCGATATAGGCCTCAAGCGAGAGTGGGGCGATCACTGCCGGGTTGACCACGACTGCACGCAGTCCGTGCCGCTCTGCCAGCCAGGTCGCGTAATAGCCGCCAAGCGAGCTGCCGACGACGGTCGGCGGGATGCCGCGCGAATCGCGCTGAGCCCTTGAAATCTGCGCTTCGATCAGCGCAATCGCTTCCCGCGCCGATACCGGCAATTGTTCGCACCAGAAGGCATCGCCCAGGCCGCGTCCAGACATGTGGTGCCGGAGCGCCTGTGCCTTGATCGATGCCGGGGCAGAGCGAAAACCGTGCAGGTAGATGATCATCGTGGCGCTATGACGTTTACGGCAGGCCAGTTTAGCCTGCCGTCGGGGGCGCCGTTAAGAGGCGTTTCGATCAGGGCTCGCTCCAGGACACGAGATCGAGTTGCCAGGTGGCCAGCACGATCAGGCCGAAAACGATGCGATACCAGGCAAAGACAATGAAGGTGTGATTGGAGATGAAGCGGATGAAGCTCTTAACCGCCCACATCGCGGCCACGAAGGAGGCGATGGAGCCGACGGCGAACACGGGGACATCCTCGAGTCGCAGCAGGGACCAGTTCTTGTACAGGTCATAGACTGTGGCCGCGAACATGGTAGGGATGGCGAGGAAGAACGAGAACTCGGCTGCCGCCTTGCGCGACAGGCCGAAGATCAGGCCGCCCATGATGGTCGAGCCCGAACGCGACGTGCCCGGAATCATGGCCAGCGCCTGAGCGAAGCCGACCTTGAGCGCATCGCCCCAGCTCATCGCATCCACGGTTTCGACGCGCGGATGGTAGGCCCGCTTCTCGACATAAAGAATGATGAAGCCGCCAACCACCAGCGCCGTGGCGACCGTCAGCGGGTTGAACAGCAGGCTCTTGATCGTGGAGTGAAACATCAGCCCGAGGACCGCTGCCGGCAGAAACGCGACAAACAGCATGCCGACGAAGCGCTGGGAGGCGGGTTCGGTCGTGAGGCCCGATGCCACCTTGATCAGGCGTTCGCGGTAATCCCAGCATACGGCCAGGATGGCAGCGAACTGGATGACGATCTTGAACACCTTGCTGGTGTCGTCGGTGTAGCCGAGCAGGTCGCCGACGATGATCAGGTGCCCCGTCGAGGATACCGGCAGGAACTCGGTCAGGCCCTCAATGATGCCGAGGATGGCCGCGGTAAAGAGGAGCTGGATATCCATATGAAGTGGCTTCAGTCGAACGGGATGGGAGCCTGATTATAAGGGCGGAGTGTTGCGGTGCGGCAAAACTTCAGCGTGCGGTGGCCGAAGTCTGCCGTTCAAGCTCGGTCAGCCAGCGGATCGCGCCGTCGCGGTTGGCGCCGCACATCTCGGGTTCGGGCGGAAGGCTGCCGCAAACGCGCGGCCTGTCGGGCGAGCCGAAGAGTTTGCAGCGATCGGCTGCGTCGAGCTGGATGCAGCGTACGCCGGCGGGCTTGCCCTGCGGCATGCCCGGAATCGGGCTGGAGATTGACGGTGCGATGCAGCAGGCGGCGCAGCCGGGGCGGCAGTCCATGTCAGTTCGACTGGACCAGTTCGTCCCACCACGCGATGACGCTGTCGAAGCTCGGTTCGAGCAGGCTGCCGTCGCCGCCGGTGAATGCCTCCCATTCGGGCAGGAAACGTTTGCCCACTGCCGTCAGCAAGGGAGTGCCCGAGACCACTGCGAAACCCATCTCATCGCGCAGGCCGTCGCCATTGGCCTCCTGCGCACCGAACTTGTTGATCATGACCAGCTGTGCGCCCTGGTCGACGGCGGCGCGCACCGCGACCGAGGCGTGGGCAAGCGCGGCCGGATCGAGACGGCAGGCTTCAGATCCACTGCCGAGCTCCTGCGACAGCGAAAAGCGTTCGCCATTGCGCAAATCCTCGAGCTCCATTGCGCAGGGATCGTTGATGGCGGTGGCGATGTCATGCTGGATGACGCCCCCGAGGCGGACGCCGCGCTCGGCCAGGGTTCTGGCGACGCGTACGAGCAGGGCTTCGATGTTGTCCTCGGGCGTATACAGGATGGCGGCAATCGGCAGGGCAGGCATGATCTTGGCGTCGGCGGAGGCGGAACCGGGATTGTCGCACTCGGCGGCGGGGTCGCACAGTACGGTTTGCATTCGTACGCAGTTTCAGGGGGCGTGAATACCCCATTCCACGATCTGCCACTGCGCCGAACCCAGTTGCCACAAGGCGAGGCCGTCCTGGTGGCCGGCCAGGCCGAAGCTGTCGTGGTCGCAGACTTGCGTGGGCCAGCGCCAGCAGCGGGTCGCCAGGGTGGTGATGTCTGCAGCGGGCTCGAGGGGGCGGTCGGTATCGGCCAGCGGCGGGGTGGCGGCCGACAGCACATCGTGCCAGCTGGCCCAGTGATGCGCCTGCAGCGCAGTGCGCAGATTTTCGGTCCAGCGCGCGTCCTCCGTGAGCGCAGGCGACTGGCCGAGGACATTGGCGAACAGCAGGCTGGCCCCGGGATACAGGCGGGAAAGCCAGCTCGGGCCTTCACGCCCCGACAGGCAGTCGAGCTCGCCGTGCTCGATGCGCAGGCCGGAAAAACGCCGGCGCAGGATCAGGCGGGCAAGCGGGTCGGGTTCAAGCACGGTGATGCGGGCGAAGCGCTGGAGAAAGGTCTGGTCGAGGGTGTATCCGCCCGAGGGGCCGATGATGACGAGATGCGCAGTCGGTGCCTGCCAGGCGTTCAGCCAGTCCGCGACCTGGGCGATGAAAGGCGCCCACAGCGTGCGCCGGTGGCGCAGTGCGCGCAGGTGGTAGCCGAGGCCGCCCGAGTCATCGAACAGGTGGCTTCGGAGCTTCGGGTATGCGTTGGCGGAGGTGTCCTGCATGGTGGAGGCGGCTGGCATCGGACGAGTATAGCGAGGCGCGGTAACGTCGGTGCTGTCACTCGGCCGTGGTGCTGGGATAATGCAGGCCATTCCGTCGCCGTCGGCTCGTTCCGCGGCGCCTGCGCATCAGACCGGACTGCACCGCGGGTACGTGCGCTTGCATCAAGCCATGTCGTGCAGCATCAAGAGCATAAATGAACAGACACTCCAGTTTGCCTGCCGCTGCGGGCATGTCCGCTTTCGACGATTGCCTCAGCATCGACCGCCCCCGGCTGCGCCGCATGGCACGCGATCTGCGGCGCGGAGACGATGAGCGCAAGAAGAAGCTGCAGGATGCGTTTGACGCCCTGCTGTCACGCTCGCGCACCGCGCTGGCTGCACGCCAGGCGGCGCTGCCCAGGCCGGAGTTTCCGCCGGAGCTGCCGGTTTCGGCGCGGCGCGACGAGATTGCCGAGGCCTTGACTGCGCATCAGGTCATCATCGTCTGTGGCGAAACGGGTTCGGGCAAGACCACTCAGCTGCCCAAGATCTGCATGACGCTGGGGCGCGGTGCGGCGGGTCTGATCGGCCACACCCAGCCGCGGCGGCTGGCGGCGCGGGCCACGGCTTCGCGCATCGCGCAGGAGCTCAACAGTCCGCTCGGGCAGGCGGTGGGCTACAAGATCCGCTTCACCGACAAGCTCACCGCATCCAGCCACATCAAGCTGATGACCGACGGCATTCTGCTGGCCGAAACCCAGACCGATCCGCTGCTCGCCGCCTATGACACCCTGATCATCGATGAGGCGCACGAGCGCAGCCTGAACATCGACTTCCTGCTCGGCTACCTGCGCACGCTGTTGCCCAAACGGCCCGATCTCAAGGTGATCGTGACCTCGGCGACGCTCGATGCCGAGCGTTTCGCGCGCCACTTTGCCGACGCCACAGGCAAGTCTGCGCCGGTGATCGAGGTGTCGGGCCGCCTGTATCCGATCACCATGCATTACCGCCCGGTGGAAGAGGAAGATGCGAAGGAAGGGGCGAAGCCGGCGCCGCGCGCGGGCGAGCGCCCGCCGCCACGCAGGAACAAGGGGCGCGACCTGCTCGAGGCGATCGTCGATGCGGTCGATGAGGCGCAGCGCAGCGGGCCGGGCGACGTACTGGTGTTTCTGCCCGGTGAGCGCGAGATCCGCGAGGCCGCCGAGGCCTTGCGCAAGGCGCAGCATCTGCCCGGCACCGAAATCCTGTCCCTGTTCGCGCGCCAGTCGGCACAGGACCAGTCCAGGGTGTTCTCGCCGTCGAAGGGGCGCCGCGTGGTGCTGTCGACCAACGTCGCCGAGACCTCGCTGACCGTCCCCGGCATCCGCTATGTGGTCGATACCGGCCTGGCGCGGGTCAAGCGCTACTCGCCGCGCAACAAGGTCGAGCAGTTGCAGATCGAGAAGATCGCCCAGTCGGCGGCGCAGCAGCGTGCAGGGCGTTGCGGCCGGGTGATGGACGGCGTCTGCTTCCGGCTCTACGACGAGGACGACTTTGCCAAGCGTCAGGCGCACACCGATCCGGAGATCCTGCGCTCCTCGCTGGCGGGGGTGATCCTGCGCATGAAGTCGCTGCGCCTGGGCGCGGTGGAAGACTTTCCCTTCATCGATGCGCCCGGGTCGCGCCTCATCGGCGACGGCTATGCGCTGCTCGCCGAACTCGGTGCAGTGACCGATGACGACGAGCGCAGGCTTACTCCGAGCGGTGTCGAACTGGCCAAGCTGCCGCTCGACCCCCGCATCGGACGCATGATTCTGGCGGCGCGCGACCGTGGCTGCCTGGCCGAGCTGCTGGTGATCGCCGCTGCGCTGTCGGTGCAGGACCCGCGCGAGCGTCCGCAGGAAGGGCTGGGCGGTGCCGATCAGGCGCATGCGAAGTTCCGCGGCGGCGAGCAGGACCAGCGCTCGGAGTTTCTCTGGTATCTGCACCTGTGGAAGGCGTGGGACGAGGTCCAGCGCCATGAATCGGCGGGCAAGCAGAAGGCGTGGTGCAAGCAGCACTTCCTGTCGTGGATGCGGATGCGCGAGTGGCGCGACGTGTTCACCCAGCTGCACGCACTGTGTGCCGAGCACGGCTGGAAGGAGAACCAGCTCCCCGCCAACTACGAGACCATTCACAAGGCGCTGCTGGCAGGGCTGCTCGGCAACATCGGCTGCAAGGTCGAGGATGCATCAGGCCCCCAGGCCGGCAGTTATCTCGGCGCACGCGGCATCAAGTTCTGGCCGCATCCTGGTTCGGCGCTGGCGAAGAAGGCGGGCAAGTGGATCATGTGCGCCGAGCAGGTCGAGACCTCGCGCCTGTTCGGACGCTGCATTGCCCGCATCGAGCCCGAATGGGTGGAAGAGGTGGGTGCACACCTGCTGCGCACGCAGATGTTCGAGCCGCACTGGTCGAAGACTTCGGGCGCGGTGCGTGCGTGGGAGCGTGGCACGCTGTACGGGCTGGTGCTCTACCCGCGGCGCGGCGTGAGCTACCGCGATACCGATCCCGCGCTGTGCCGCGAGTTGTTCATCCGCGAGGGGCTGGTGGCGGGCGAAATCGCCGATGGCGCTTCCCGCAACATGGGCTTCCTGTCGCACAACCAGCGTCTGGTGGCCGAGATCGAACGCCTGGAGCACAAATCGCGGCGGCCGGACGTGCTGGTCGACGAAACCCTGATCGAGGCTTTCTACGACAGCCTGATTCCGCCCGGGGTCGATGACCTCGCCAGCTTCGAGGCTTGGCGCAAGACGGCGGAGAAGACCGAGCCCAAACTGCTTTACCTGTCGCGCGACCAGCTCATGCGGCACGAGGCGGAAGGCATCACCACCGAGCGCTTTCCGACCCGATTCGAGGTTCTGGGGCAGAAGCTGACCCTGAGCTACCTCCACCAGCCCGGCGATGCGGACGACGGCGTAACGCTGACCGTGCCGCTGGCCATGCTCAACCAGATCCCGGCCAACCGCTGCGAATGGCTGGTGCCCGGCCTCCTCGAAGAGAAGATCACCGCGCTGCTCAAGACCGTGCCGCAAAAGCACCGCCATCGCCTGCAGCCGATGAACGAGAGCGCGGCCGCTTTCATGGCCGATTTCGACGCCGGCGCTTTCGATACCGATGAGCCGCTGTTGCGCATGCTGCAGCGCTTTGTCGAGGACCGGGTCCAGCTCAAACTGCCGCTCGAGAGTTTTCGCCTCGAGAACCTCAAGCCCCACTGTTTCATGAACCTGCGGGTGATCGACGAACATGGGCGGGTGATGGGGCAGTCACGCAATCTGTCCGAGCTTCGCGCGCGTTTCCGCGACCAGGTGGCGGCGCGCTTCAAGGCCGCAAAGATCGACGGCGCGCTTGCCGGTGCGCTTGAAGCGGCGGGCGCCGTGACTGCGCCCGCCGCAGACAGCGGGGGCGGGAAGTCTCGCCGCGAGAAGGGCGCGGCGTCGGCGCAGCATCCGGCAGAGCGCGGCTCATCCGCAAATAAAGGGGACGAGGCGGCGAATGCGCCGACCGCCGGCTCCGCACTCTCCGGCGTGACGTCGTGGAGCTTCGGCGCACTGCCCGAACTGCTCGAACTCAGGGTCGCGGGACGGGATGTAATCGGCTTTCCGGCCCTGCATGACGATGGCGACAGTGTGTCCTTGCGCCCCTACGACACCCCGGAAGAGGCCGCGCGGGTGCATCGGGCGGGCCTGACCCGGTTGTTCGCGCTGACGCTCAAGGATCAGGTACGCGCCATCGAGCGTCTGCCGGGCTTGCGTGAGCTGGCACTGCAGTACATGAACTTCGGTACCGAGGCCGAGCTGAAGGCGCGTCTAGTGGAGGCGACCCTGACGCGTTGCTGCCTGCTTGAGCCTTTGCCTGCGGATCAGGCAGGGTTCGAGCGGCGCTGCACGGAAGCCAAATCGCGGGTGACGCTGGTGGCGCAGGAGTTCATGCGACTTGCCGGACAGTTGCTGACGGAAAACGCTGCCCTGCAGAAACGTCTGCTTGGCATGAAGGCTTTTCCGGACGTGGTGGCAGACCTGCAGGCGCAGATTGCCAGCCTGCTGCCGAAAGACTTTCTCGTGGCCTGCCCGTGGGAGCACCTTGCGCAGTTCCCGCGCTATCTGAAAGCGGCATCGATCCGCCTCGATAAACTCCGTAACAATCCGGCGCGGGATGCGCAGTTGATGAACGACTGGAAGGCGCTCGCCCAGACCTGGGAGCGTGAGCTGAACGCAAAGCGTCGTGCCGGCGTGACCGACCCGCAGCTGGAGTCCTTCCGCTGGTTGCTGGAGGAATTGCGTGTCGGCCTTTTTGCGCAGGAGCTTAAGACACCGATGCCGGTGTCAGTAAAGCGACTGCAGAAGATATGGGACAGCCGGCCGCGCTGAAGCGCTGCAGCCGGCTGCAGGCCCTTACCGGAAGGGAATCACGATAGGCGGAATATTCACCCCGATCACGACCGCCGGTTCCCGGCTGTAGCTGCGCACGGGAGGTGCGTAGTAATACTCACGCACTTCGCGTTCGCGGTAATAGCGCGGGACTTCCCGAACAACCACGCGTTCGCGGATGACTGTCCGCCTGTCGGAGTGATCGTGCCGGTGGTAGCGCTGATAGTGCTTGTACGCCTTGCGCTCGCTCTTGGACCAGCCACGGTCATCGTCGTCGTGGGCATCGGCAGCACCGCCTGCCGCCATCAGTCCGGCACAGAGCAGCGTGGCAAGCAGGCGTTTGGGTGTCGATTTCATGGTCTTGCCTCAGGTTTGTTGTCGTCGTTTCAGGGCTTGAGCCTGATGCGCCGATACTAGGTGAGGCCGCTTCGGGACGTGCGTTGAGAGTGTAAGCAGGCTTGACGGACCCTGCGTCGGGCGCTTGACATTTCGCGTCGACGACCTTTGTTTTTTCAGCAGTTCTTGTTACTATTCCGCGCTTCACCTTGCTCCACCGGTTTCGCATGCCGGGGGGCTGACTTTCAACAACCGCAAGGAGTTTGCATGCGACACTACGAAATCGTATTCATCGTCCACCCGGACCAGTCCGAACAGGTCCCGGCGATGATCGATCGTTACAAGACGATCGTTACCGCCCGCACGGGTCAGATCCACCGCCTCGAAGACTGGGGCCGCCGTCAGCTGGCCTACCCGATCCAGAAGGTGCACAAGGCTCACTACGTACTCATGAACATCGAGTGCGACGGTGAAGCGCTGGCCGAACTCGAGCACGCCTTCAAGTTCAACGATGCAGTGCTGCGTCACCTGACCATCAAGACGAAGAAGGCTGTTACCACGCCGTCGCCGATGATGAAGGAAGAGAAGTCCCGCTCGCTGACCGCTCCGGCTGCTGCCGAAGAAGCCAAGCCTGCAGAAGCCTCCGAGTCCGCTTCGGCCTGAGGTGGCTGAGGCGGGGCTGAACGAGCTGCGCCTGACGGCGCGCATCGCCGAACTCCTCCCCCTGCGGCGAACGCCAGCAGGTGTGCCGGTAGCGGGATGTGTGCTGACCCACGAATCGAGGCAGCGTGAATCCGGACTGGATCGCGACGTTTCGGTGGAATTGCAGGCAGTGGCCGTTGGTGATCTCGCCAGTGTTCTGGCGAATGCCGGCCCCGGAGTGAACGTGACAGTGACGGGCTTTCTGGCAGCGAAGAGTCTTCGCAGCCGTGCTCCGGTACTGCATCTGAACAAGATCGAATTTGTAGAAGGAAACTGAAATGGCTTTCAAGCCCAAGTCCAAGTTCAAGAAGAAGGACGATCGCGGTAATCGTGGTCTGTTCAAGCGTCGCAAGTTCTGCCGCTTCACCGCGGAGAAGATCGAAGAAGTCGACTACAAGGATGTGGACATCCTTAAGGACTTCATCACCGAAAACGCCAAGATCATGCCGGCACGCATCACCGGCACCAAGGCCGGTTACCAGCGTCAGCTGTCGGTTGCCGTGAAGCGCGCGCGCTTCCTGGCACTGATGCCTTACACCGACCTGCACCAGTAAGAGAGGACAGAGATCATGCAAATCATTCTTCTCGAAAAAGTGGGCAAGCTCGGCGGTCTGGGCGATGTGGTCAAGGTCAAGGACGGCTACGCACGCAACTACCTGATCCCCCAGGGTCTGGCCAAGCGCGCTACGACGAACAACATGGCCGAGTTCGAAGCGCGTCGCGCTGAGCTCGAGCGTCTGCAAGCCGAAAAGCTGGAAGCTGCTCAGGCTCTCGGCGCCAAGCTCGACGGTCTGATGGTTCAGATCACCCGCAAGGCCGGTATGGACGGTCGCCTGTTCGGTTCCGTCAGCAACATCGACGTGGCTGAGGCAGTTGCTGCTCAGGGCTTCGAAATCGATCGTTCCGCGATCCGCATGCCGCAGGGTCACCTGAAGCAGATCGGTGACACCCAGCTCGACGTTGCACTGCACGCCGACGTGACGGTCTCCATTACCGTTTCGGTGCTGGGCGAGCATTAATCGCAGCAGTTTGCGATCCAGAAGGGGCTGCCTAGGCAGCCCCTTTGTTTTTAGAATGCCCTATTTACGCTAATCGACTTCGGTCAGGCTCCCCATGGCGACTTCCCGCAGGTTCCCCGACGACGCACTGGACCCGCAGATGGCGGCGATCAAGCTGCCGCCTCATTCTCTTGAGGCAGAGCAATCGCTCATCGGCGGCATTTTGCTCGACAACTCTTCCTGGGAGCGGGTAGCCGACCTCGTTAACGAGGCCGACTTCTATCGCGACGACCATCGCCGTATCTATCGGCACATCTCCAAGCTGATCGATTTCGGAAAACCCGCGGACGTGGTGACCGTATTCGAGTCGCTGGAAAAGAACGGCGAGGCCGAGCAATCCGGTGGCCTGTCCTACCTGGCCGAAATCGCCAACAACACCCCTTCGGCGGCAAACATCCGGCGCTACGCGGAGATCGTTCGCGAACGGGCCATCCTGCGCAAGCTGGTGGCCGTGGGCGACAACATTGCCGCGAGTGCGCTCAGCCCCTCGGGCAAGGACGCCAAGATGCTGCTGGACGAGGCTGAGGCGCGGGTGTTCGAGATCGCAGAAGCCGGCGCCCGCAATACCACCGGTTTTCAGGTCATCCAGCCGATTCTGAAGCAGGTTGTGGATCGGGTGCAGGAGCTCTATGACCGCGACAGTGCTTCCGAGGTGACCGGTGTGCCCTCAGGCTTTGCCGACCTTGATGCCAAGACTTCGGGTCTGCAGCCTTCGGACATGCTGATCGTGGCGGGGCGCCCTGCAATGGGCAAGACCACCTTTGCGCTGAACGTCGCCGAGCACGTGGCCGTCGAGCAGCGCCTGCCCGTCGCCATCTTTTCGATGGAAATGCCGGGCACGCAGCTGGCAACCCGTTTTATTGCCTCTGTCGGCCGCATCGACATGCAGAAGATTCGTAGCGGTCGCCTGACAGACGACGACTGGCAGCGCCTGACGGTGGCGATGGGCAAGCTCTACGACGCGCCCCTCTATATAGACGAGACACCTGGCCTCAACCCGATCGACCTGCGGGCAAGAGCCCGGCGCCTGGCGCGGCAGTGCGGCCGCTTGGGGCTGATCGTGATCGACTACCTGCAGCTGATGAGCGGTACGCGCGACAGCGACAACCGCGCCTCCGAGCTCTCCGAGATTTCACGCTCGGTCAAGTCGCTGGCAAAAGAGCTGCATGTGCCGATCATCGCGTTGTCGCAGCTCAACCGAAGCCTGGAGCAGCGCCCCAACAAGCGCCCCGTGATGTCTGACCTGCGCGAGTCGGGTGCGATCGAGCAGGATGCGGACATCATCATGTTTATTTATCGAGATGAGGTCTATAACCCTGATTCTCCAGACAAAGGTACGGCAGAGCTGATTATCGGCAAACACCGGAACGGCCCGACCGGTACCGTGCGAATGACCTTCTTTGGCGAATATACCCGCTTCGAAAACTTCGCCGGAGGCGGCGGGTTTGTGCCCCCAGACGAATGATTTTGATCTTTCAGCGATATATTTTCATTTTCTTCTTGCATTAGTTCGTGGGGTGTCTATAATGCGCACCTCTTCACCGCGAAACGCAGTTAGCGAAACGGGGTGATGGCAGGAAAGCAGTTGTTTTTGCAGGTATTTTTGAAGCGGATTTCTGTTTTTGTTGTTTCGGTGGTTTTGAAATAAAACGAAGACAGGGGTTGACGAGATAAGTTAAGTTGATCATAATCTCGCTTCTCTGCTGCAGGAACTGCAGCGGTTCTTTAAAAAATTGAACAATCGATAAGTGTGGGTGCTTGATCGCTGTGGCCATGAAACTGCTTAGGCAGTTTTGAGTTTCACAAAGATTAGGTGCTCATATGTCAGTAAAATGATTTTGAGTACTTTGTAGGATTAAACTTAAGAGTTTGATCCTGGCTCAGATTGAACGCTGGCGGCATGCTTTACACATGCAAGTCGAACGGCAGCGGGGGTGCTTGCACCTGCCGGCGAGTGGCGAACGGGTGAGTAATGCATCGGAACATGCCCAGTCATGGGGGATAACTACGCGAAAGCGTAGCTAATACCGCATACGCCCTGAGGGGGAAAGTGGGGGATCTTAGGACCTCACGTGATTGGAGTGGCCGATGTCAGATTAGCTAGTTGGTGAGGTAAAGGCTCACCAAGGCGACGATCTGTAGCGGGTCTGAGAGGATGATCCGCCACACTGGGACTGAGACACGGCCCAGACTCCTACGGGAGGCAGCAGTGGGGAATTTTGGACAATGGGCGCAAGCCTGATCCAGCCATGCCGCGTGAGTGAAGAAGGCCTTCGGGTTGTAAAGCTCTTTCGCAAGGGAAGAAAACGGCAAGGCTAATATCTTTGTCGGATGACGGTACCTTGACAAGAAGCACCGGCTAACTACGTGCCAGCAGCCGCGGTAATACGTAGGGTGCGAGCGTTAATCGGAATTACTGGGCGTAAAGCGTGCGCAGGCGGTTTTGTAAGACAGATGTGAAATCCCCGGGCTTAACCTGGGAACTGCGTTTGTGACTGCAAGGCTAGAGTACGGCAGAGGGGGGTGGAATTCCACGTGTAGCAGTGAAATGCGTAGATATGTGGAGGAACACCGATGGCGAAGGCAGCCCCCTGGGCCTGTACTGACGCTCATGCACGAAAGCGTGGGGAGCAAACAGGATTAGATACCCTGGTAGTCCACGCCCTAAACGATGTCAACTAGTTGTTCGGAGAGGTAACTTTCTGAGTAACGCAGCTAACGCGTGAAGTTGACCGCCTGGGGAGTACGGCCGCAAGGTTAAAACTCAAAGGAATTGACGGGGACCCGCACAAGCGGTGGATGATGTGGATTAATTCGATGCAACGCGAAAAACCTTACCTACCCTTGACATGTCTGGAACTTGTGAGAGATCACTTGGTGCCTTCGGGAGCCAGAACACAGGTGCTGCATGGCTGTCGTCAGCTCGTGTCGTGAGATGTTGGGTTAAGTCCCGCAACGAGCGCAACCCTTGTCATTAGTTGCCATCATTTAGTTGGGCACTCTAATGAGACTGCCGGTGACAAACCGGAGGAAGGTGGGGATGACGTCAAGTCCTCATGGCCCTTATGGGTAGGGCTTCACACGTCATACAATGGTCGGTACAGAGGGTTGCCAAGCCGCGAGGTGGAGCTAATCTCTTAAAGCCGATCGTAGTCCGGATCGTAGTCTGCAACTCGACTACGTGAAGTCGGAATCGCTAGTAATCGCAGATCAGCATGCTGCGGTGAATACGTTCCCGGGTCTTGTACACACCGCCCGTCACACCATGGGAGTGGGTTTCACCAGAAGTAGGTAGCTTAACCTTCGGGGGGGCGCTTACCACGGTGAGATTCATGACTGGGGTGAAGTCGTAACAAGGTAGCCGTATCGGAAGGTGCGGCTGGATCACCTCCTTTCAAGAGAAAGGTCGCAGTGGTCAAGTATCCACAACTTATCGGTTGTTCAAGCGAAGAGCCTCGAGTGTGAGGGTCTGTAGCTCAGCTGGTTAGAGCACCGTCTTGATAAGGCGGGGGTCGTTGGTTCGAACCCAACCAGACCCACCAAACTATCGAAGGTGCGTTGGTCAGAATGGGGCTTTAGCTCAGCTGGGAGAGCGGCGGCTTTGCAAGCCGTAGGTCGTCGGTTCGATCCCGACAAGCTCCACCAGTATCTGATGCAAACCAGACGCTGGTCAGACAGTGGTCAGACACACAACGAGGTTCGAGAAGTCAGTCATGCATGGCCAGGAAAGCTTCTGGTGTTTATGCCTGACTTCTCGGGAAGGTCAAACTTCTCGATTGGCTCGCTCTTTAACAAAGTGGAAGAAGTATATATATGTGCAGCGTATCAGTAGATGCGTTGCACGGGTAGCGTGATTGCATTGAATCTCGCGTGCTGTGTCAGCGGCGCGACGAGGTTCGCACAAACGAGTTCGACCTGTGACCGGATCTTTGGGTAACCGAGGATCTAAGGTTATAGGATCAAGCGACTAAGTGCATGTGGTGGATGCCTTGGCGATCACAGGCGATGAAGGACGTGCAAGCCTGCGAAAAGCGGGGGGGAGCTGGCAATGGAGCTTTGATCCCCCGATATCCGAATGGGGAAACCCACTCCGCAAGGAGTATCCCGTACTGAATACATAGGTACGTGGAGGCGAACGCAGCGAACTGAAACATCTAAGTAGCTGCAGGAACAGAAATCAACCGAGATTCCGTAAGTAGTGGCGAGCGAACACGGATGAGCCTGCACGACTAAACCATCTAATTAGCAGAACGGTCTGGAAAGTCCGGCAACACAGGGTGATAGCCCCGTATGTGAAAATTAGGTGGCGGGTCTGAGCGTGCGACAAGTAGGGCGGGACACGAGAAATCCTGTCTGAAGATGGGGGGACCATCCTCCAAGGCTAAATACTCGTGATCGACCGATAGTGAACTAGTACCGTGAGGGAAAGGCGAAAAGAACCCCGGGAGGGGAGTGAAATAGATCCTGAAACCGCATGCATACAAACAGTGGGAGCCTCCTTGTGGGGTGACTGCGTACCTTTTGTATAATGGGTCAGCGACTTACGTTCAGTGGCGAGCTTAACCGAATAGGGGAGGCGTAGCGAAAGCGAGTCTGATAAGGGCGACATAGTCTCTGGGCGTAGACCCGAAACCGGATGATCTATCCATGGCCAGGATGAAGGTGCGGTAACACGCACTGGAGGTCCGAACCCACTAATGTTGAAAAATTAGGGGATGAGCTGTGGATAGGGGTGAAAGGCTAAACAAATCCGGAAATAGCTGGTTCTCCCCGAAAACTATTTAGGTAGTGCGTCGTACGGACACTTGCGGGGGTAGAGCACTGTAATCGTTGGGGGGGTCAATGCGATCTACCCCGCGATAGCAAACTCCGAATACCGCAAAGTGATATACGGCAGACAGACAGCGGGTGCTAACGTCCGTTGTCAAGAGGGAAACAACCCAGACCGCCAGCTAAGGTCCCAAATGCATGGCTAAGTGGCAAACGAAGTGGGAAGGCATAGACAGCTAGGAGGTTGGCTTAGAAGCAGCCACCCTTTAAAGAAAGCGTAATAGCTCACTAGTCGAGTCGTCCTGCGCGGAAGATGTAACGGGGCTCAAGCCATGAACCGAAGCTGCGGATGTGTCTTATGACACGTGGTAGGGGAGCGTTCCGTAAGCCTGCGAAGGTGTCTCGAGAGGGATGCTGGAGGTATCGGAAGTGCGAATGCTGACATGAGTAGCGATAAAGGGTGTGAAAAGCACCCTCGCCGAAAGCCCAAGGTTTCCTGCGCAACGTTCATCGGCGCAGGGTGAGTCGGCCCCTAAGGCGAGGCAGAAATGCGTAGTCGATGGGAAACAGGTCAATATTCCTGTACCGGTTCTAGATGCGATGGGGGGACGGAGAAGGTTAGGCCAGCCGGGTGTTGGAAGTCCTGGTTTAAGCGTGTAGGAGTACCCCGTAGGCAAATCCGCGGGGATTATCTGAGGCGTGATGACGAGTCTCCTTGTGAGACGAAGTGGTTGATACCCTGCTTCCAGGAAAAGCCTCTAAGCTTCAGTCTAGAATCGACCGTACCGCAAACCGACACAGGTGGGCAGGTTGAAAATACCAAGGCGCTTGAGAGAACTCAGGAGAAGGAACTCGGCAAATTGATACCGTAACTTCGGGAGAAGGTATGCCCCGGTAGCTTGTAGGAGTACATCCGAAGGGCGAAGGGGCCGCAGAGAATCGGTGGCTGCGACTGTTTATTAAAAACACAGCACTCTGCAAACACGAAAGTGGACGTATAGGGTGTGACGCCTGCCCGGTGCCGGAAGGTTAAGTGATGGGGTGCAAGCTCTTGATCGAAGCCCCGGTAAACGGCGGCCGTAACTATAACGGTCCTAAGGTAGCGAAATTCCTTGTCGGGTAAGTTCCGACCTGCACGAATGGCGTAACGATGGCCACACTGTCTCCTCCTGAGACTCAGCGAAGTTGAAATGTTTGTGAAGATGCAATCTACCCGCGGCTAGACGGAAAGACCCCATGAACCTTTACTGTAGCTTTGCATTGGACTTTGACGGGACTTGTGTAGGATAGGTGGGAGGCTTTGAAGCGGGGACGCTAGTTCTCGTGGAGCCAACCTTGAAATACCACCCTGGTGTCGTTGAGGTTCTAACCCAGGCCCGTGAATCCGGGTCGGGAACAGTGCATGGTGGGCAGTTTGACTGGGGCGGTCTCCTCCCAAAAGGTAACGGAGGAGTTCGAAGGTCTCCTAGGTACGGTCGGACATCGTACTGATAGTGCAATGGCAAAAGGAGGCTTGACTGCGAGACCGACAAGTCGAGCAGGTGCGAAAGCAGGACATAGTGATCCGGTGGTTCTGTATGGAAGGGCCATCGCTCAACGGATAAAAGGTACTCTGGGGATAACAGGCTGATTCCGCCCAAGAGTTCACATCGACGGCGGAGTTTGGCACCTCGATGTCGGCTCATCACATCCTGGGGCTGTAGCCGGTCCCAAGGGTATGGCTGTTCGCCATTTAAAGTGGTACGTGAGCTGGGTTTAAAACGTCGTGAGACAGTTTGGTCCCTATCTGCCGTGGGCGCTGGAAGTTTGAGTGGACCTGCTCCTAGTACGAGAGGACCGGAGTGGACGCACCTCTGGTGTACCGGTTGTGACGCCAGTCGCATCGCCGGGTAGCTAAGTGCGGAAGAGATAACCGCTGAAAGCATCTAAGCGGGAAACTCGCCTCAAGATGAGACTTCCCTGGGGCCTAGAGCCCCCTGAAGGGTCGTGGAAGACCACCACGTTGATAGGTCGGGTGTGGAAGCGCAGTAATGCGTTAAGCTAACCGATACTAATTGCCCGTGAGGCTTGATCCTATAACCTTACAAAACAGTCGATACTCGTTGTTGGACGAAAAAACTTCGCCCAACCATCGACGCAATCACAACACCCATATACTTCTTCCCGCTTTGGCCTGCAACGCGCAGGTGACAAGTCATAGTCTGACGACCATAGCGTCTTGGTCCCACCCCTTCCCATCCCGAACAGGACCGTGAAACAAGATCGCGCCGATGATAGTGAGATTCGTTCTCGTGAAAGTAGGTCATCGTCAGACTAACCCTACGCTTAACCCCGCTGAGATAATCCTCAGCGGGGTTTTTGCTGTCCACGGCTCACAACGGCACCATCTCCGTGACCTGACCGGCGTCATCGGGCAGAATCACGGACTCGTATTGCGACGGCAAGGGCCATGAAATTCGATCTGATCATTGTTGGCGGCGGGCTCGCGGGAGCGGCACTTGCGGTGGCTCTTCGCGCCAGCCGGCTGAAGATCGCCCTGGTGGAAAGCAGCCTTCCCGCCAGACCAGCGGGATGGGATACCCGGATCTACGCCTACAGTCCGGCGAATGCGGATTTTCTGCGCGAGCTTGGCGTATGGGACCGCCTCGATCAGACCCGCATGTGTCCGGTCGAGTCCATGGATATCAAGGGCGACGGCAATGGCAGCGTAAAGTTCTCTGCTTACCAGAGCGGGCTTTCCGAACTTGCCTGGATTGGTGAGTCAAGCCTGATTCACTGCGAACTGTGGGAGAGTCTCAAGCGCCAGCACAACGTCACGGTCTTTGCGCCCGCGCATCCGGGCGCGCTCGATGTGAGCGAGTCCGAAGCCAGGCTGGTGCTCGATGACGGGCGAAGCTTGAGCGCTGCGCTGCTAGTCGGGGCCGACGGACGCGATTCCTGGGTGCGCCAGCAGTCGGGAATCAAGGCAAGCGTGAAGCCGTATGACGAGATGGGTGTTGTCGCCAACCTGAGCTGCGAGCAAGAGCATCGGCGCACTGCGTTTCAATGGTTCAGGGACGACGGCGTGCTTGCGTGGTTGCCCTTGCCCGGCAATCGCATTTCAATCGTCTGGTCTGCGCCAGATGCCGTCGCCGCAGATCTGATGTCGATGAGCGACGAGTCCTTCTGCGAGCGCGTCGCGGATGCCGGTGGGCGGCGGCTCGGGCGGTTTGAAATGGAGTCGCCGCGTGCCGCGTTCCCGCTTCGGCTGATGCGGGTTGAAAGCATGATCGGCCGTCGCGTCGCGCTGATCGGCGATGCCGCACATGCCATCCACCCCCTTTCCGGCCATGGCATCAATCTTGGTTTCCAGGATGCCCGGATGCTTGCCAGTCTGCTCGGTGAGCTGAAGCCGTGGCAGGGCGCCGGAGACCATGGCGTATTGCGGCGCTATGCCAGAGCGCGCGCAGAAGAACCCTTCCTCCTGCAGTATGCGACCCACGGCCTGAACCGCCTCTTTGCGAGTCGTAATCCCGTGTCGGCCTTGCTGCGCAATGTCGGGATGAACCTCACCGATCGTTTGCCGGTCATAACCAACGCACTTACCCGATACGCGGTAAGTGGAAAGTTCTAACTCCTGGAGATCCTGATGTTTTCTTTTCCCGGCCTTGCCCGTGCGCTTCCGCTTGCACTGAGCCTGTCCCTGTTTGGTGCTGGTGCGCATGCCGATGAAGCTTCCGTGCGCAAAGGTATGGAGGCATTCGTCGGTGCGCCTGCAGTCGAGTCTGTTGCGCGTACCCCATACGCCGGGCTTTACGAAGTTGTGCTCAAGAGCGGCGAGCTCGTGTACACCGATGAAAAGGTCAGCTTCATTGTCGATGGTCGTGTGATCGACGCACAGACCCGTCGCGACATGACCCAACTTCGGCTCAACCAGCTTTCGGCCATCGACTTTTCGACGCTTCCGCTCGATCAGGCGATCAAGCACGTCAAAGGTAACGGCAAGCGGGTGATCGCCACCTTCGAGGATCCGAACTGCGGCTACTGCAAACGGCTCGGCAAGGAGCTCGCGCAGATGAAGGACGTGACCGTCTATACCTTCCTGTATCCGATCCTGAGTCCCGATTCGACGACCAAGTCGCGTGATATCTGGTGTGCTAAGGACAAGGCAAAAGCCTGGAGCGACTGGATCGTCGACGCGAAGGTGCCGGCGACGGCGGATTGCGACACGGGTGTGATCGATCGCAACGTCGCACTGGGGCAGAAGCTGAAGATCAACGGCACGCCGACGATCTTCCTGTCCAACGGCAGCCGCATCGGTGGTTATGTGCCGGCAGCAGAACTGGAAAAGGCGATTGGCGCGATCGCAGCCAAGTGATCGGAGCAGGGGGCGGTGCAAGGCCGCCCCCTGCCGTAATCAGCCTTTACCCAGCGCATTCGCTGGTTTCACCCCGTTCGGGAGCAATACCCAGATCCGGCCGTTCTGCCGCATCTTTCCGGCCTGTGTTCCGGCCTGCGCACCAAAACCCCAGAAGTAGTCGGCCCGTACCGGCCCCTTGATCGCACTGCCAGTGTCCTGTGCCAGCACGAGCCGGTTCAGCGCACGGTTGCTGTACGGCCATGTGGTAGCGAGGAAGACAGGTGCCCCCAGGGGAATGTAGGCAGGGTCGATGGCGATGCTCCGCTCTTCCGTGATCGGGACCCCGAGGGCGCCGATTGGGCCGCTGGTGCTGGCGGGAAGTTCGCGGAAGAAGACATAGCTTGGGTTGCTGTTGAGCAGCTCGCCGAGGCGGGCGGGATTATCCCGCGCCCACTGCCGGATGCCTTCCATTGAAGCCTTGTCGAGCGTCAGTTCGCCCTCACTGACGAGCCAGCGACCGATGGATTGATACGGATGTCCGTTCTGGTCCGCGTAACCGATGCGGAGCCGGCTGCCGTCGGGAAGCTCGACGCGGCCAGAGCCCTGCACCTGCAGAAAGAACAGGTCGATCGGATCGTCTGCCCACAGCAGAATCCTGGGGGCAAGGAGCTCCTGGCGCTGATCCAGTTCGGCGCGCGTCCAGTACGGCACGACCTTGTTGCCGACGAGCCGCCCGCGCAGGCGCAGCGATTTGAGCTCAGGGTAGACGCTGGCGAGGTCGATGGTCAGCATGTCCTCGGGCGGGGCATGGATCGGCCACCTGCTCTGGGCGGAGCGGACCCGGCTACCCTTGATCAGGGGTTCGTAGTAGCCGGTCACCAGTCCGGTGTCGGAGCCGTCGGCGTTGAGCGAACGCCATGGGGTGAAGTGCTGCTCGAAGAAAGCCTTGACCTGATTCGTTGAAGGGCGGGCGGGCAGTCGTGCGCCAAGGGCGCAGACGGCTTTCCAGTCATTGCGGCGCGAGAGTGTCCCGCAGGACTCGCGGAAGGCCGGCCATGCGGCGGCGAGATCGTCTTCGGCCCAGCCGGGGAGCTGCGTCCAGGTCGACATGCTCATCGTGCCGGCCTGGCCTGCCGGCGGCGCTTGAGTGGGCACGGGAGCGGACGCGGGCGCCGGACTCGGGGCAGGCGTCGGGGCCGTTGCGCCGGGAGGCGGACATGCAGGGCAGGCCGGACAGGCTTGTGTCCGCACACAGGCCTGCGGTTTCGCTTCCGTTACCGGTGTCGATGCCGGTTGTGGCGGTGTCGCGCAGGCGGCAAGAAGGGCTGCAAGCGTGGCGGTTGCGAGGTGTCGCGGAAGGCGGTGATGGGCCTGGCTCATGATGGGGATCGGTTAAACTCGGGGCATCCGGCCCCGCAGTATACCGGGGTCAGCTTCCGAATCCGGTAACCGGGCTGTAACGCACAGAGGCATGGAATGTGGGTCATTTTCCTTGAAGCGGGGCTTGCCCTGTTGTTGTTGCTGATCATCGTGTGGACGACCTGGCCGCGCCGCAAGAACAGAATGGACGAAGACGATGGAAATGAATGAACTGAGTGCCCTCATCTGCAGGGCGGAGCGGGTGCTTGAGCGGCTGGAGGGCATTCTGCCGGGACCGGCAGCGCCACCCGACTGGAGCGCGGCGCACGCCTTCCTGTGGCGGCGGCGTCATGGGCGCGGGAGCTTGCAGGCCGTGGGCGTGCCGCACGGGATTCGTCTGAAGGATCTGCAGGACATCGATGACCAGAAAGCGCGCATCGATCGCAATACGCGCCAGTTCCTCGCCGGCAAGCGCGCCAACAACGTGCTTCTGACCGGCGCGCGTGGCACCGGCAAGTCATCGCTGATCAAGGCACTGCTCAACGAGTACGGCGACCAGGGCCTGCGTGTGGTCGAAGTGGACAAGGCCGATCTGACGGACCTGCCCGAGATCATGGAGATGCTGGCCGGACGTCCCGAGCGTTTCATCGTGTTTTGTGACGATCTCTCTTTTGAAGAGGGGGAAGGGGCGTACAAGGCGCTCAAGAGCGTGCTCGACGGCTCCGTCTCTGCCGTGGCAGACAATGTGCTGCTGTACGCGACATCCAACCGTCGCCACCTGATGCCCGAGTATCACGACGAGAACCTTCAGGCGCGGCATGTGGACGGCGAGGTTCACCCCGGCGAGGCGGTGGAGGAGAAAGTGTCGCTGTCCGAGCGCTTCGGCCTCTGGATCTCCTTTTATCCCTTCGCTCAGGACGAGTATCTCGACATCGTTGCGCACTGGCTCCGCGTCTTTGGTGTTCCCAAGCGCAAGCTGGCCGCTGCCCGCCAGGAAGCCCTGCAGTGGGCCTTGATGCGGGGGTCGCGATCGGGTCGGGTGGCCTGGCAGTTTGCCCGGGATTACGCGGGCCAGCTGGAGGACTGAGTGATGTCGAGGAAGGTGGTCAATGTGGCGGCCGGCGTCATCACGCGTGAAGATGGCAGTTTCCTCATCGGACAGCGTGCGCCCGGAACCTTCTATCCGGGTTACTGGGAGTTTCCCGGTGGCAAGGTCGAGGCGGGCGAATCGCCGGCGGATGCGCTGAAGCGTGAGCTCGATGAGGAACTCGGTATCCGTGTCGAGCGCCTATATCCGTGGCTGGTCAGGGAGCACGCCTACGAGCACGCGCATGTGCGGCTGCACTTCTTTGAAGTGCCGCAGTGGCAGGGCGCAGTAAACGATCATGTGCACAGCGCCCTGGCCTGGGTGCAACCGGGGCATGTCGACCGTTCGCCGATGCTGCCCGCGAACGGTCCGATCCTGAAGGCGCTGCGCCTGCCGCGCAGGATGGGAATCACCTGTGCTGCAGCGATGGGCGTTGCCGCCCAGCTCGATGCGCTGGATCAGGCGCTCGCACAGGGGCTTGGGATGGTGCAGGTGCGCGAAGCGGGGCTGGACGCGCGCGAGCGGCGGGCGTTTGCGACAGAGGTCGTGCGTCGCGCCCATGCGGTCGGCGCACTGGTGGTGATCAATGATGACGAGGCTCTGGCTGATGAGGCGGGAGCGGACGGTCTGCATCTGCCCGCCCGCCGGCTCGCGGAACTGACGCAGCGACCGGCGTTCGAGTGGGTCGGGGCATCATGTCACAGCCGCGAGGAGCTCGAGCGGGCCGCAGCGCTGGAGCTCGACTACGTGCTGCTGGGGCCGGTGAAGGAAACGCTCAGCCATCCCGGGCAGCCTGCCTTGGGGTGGGATGCATTTGCGGCGCTGCGTGCAGACCTGCCGATGCCGGTGTTCGCTCTGGGCGGGCTGGACGACGCCGACATGACGGATGCCCGTCTTGCCGGGGCGCATGGTGTGGCGGCGATCCGGTCCTGCTGGCGCACGCCGCGCCGCGACTAGGACGGCGTGTCTTCGCCGGCGTCCGGTGGGGAGGTCGGGACGCGATAGCTTTCCGACGCCCATGCGCCGAGGTCGAGCTGTTTGCAGCGTTCCGAGCAGAAGGGGCGGAACCGGTTTTCGGTGCGCCATTCGGTCATCTTTCCGCACTGCGGACAGCGGACCATGCGGGGTGCTGGGTCGGGTTTGTTCACAGGCTGCAGAAGGTCAGTTCAAAGGGGATGTCGCGCTCGGCAACCCGTGGCCGGACGACGGTTTCGGGCAGCATGAAGCGGATGTTGAGCGCGTACTTGTTGGCGCTGATCTCGGGGATGACCGGCTCCGAGCGCGGAATGCGAATGCGCAGCATCTGGGCCGTACGCCCCGCCATCGTCATCTGAAACGTGCCTGCCTTGGCCCGCAGCTCTTCTGGACGACCGCTGCTGCGCAGCAGGCGCAGGACGATCTCCAGACCGCTGCGTATCGGTGCCATCGGCCGCGCCCAGGTGTCGAGGTCGCGCCGACGCGCGTCGGCCTCGCGGCTGAGCCAGAAGTGATAGGAGGGCAGGTCGAACTGGCATACGCCACCGGGAATCGCCGCACGGCTGCGGATTCCCATCAGCCATTCATTTTCGCGCAGGTACTGGCCGATCTTGCCCGCCATCGCGAGCAACCCGGATGAGGCCTGCTCGATTTCGTAGAGCGCACCCGACAGGGCTTCTTCCGAGATCTCCGGGTTGTTGCGGAAGGAGATCAGAATCTGGCGCTGGCGTTCGAGTTCCTGGACGAGGTCGACCTTGAGGTCGGCCCGGCCGGCCACTTCGAGAATCTCGAACAGGCTCAGCAGGCCGGCGTGGTTGTCGAGCGGCGCATCGCTGCTGCAAAAATGGGCATGCTTGCGAAACAGGTCCTCGAGGCGCAGCAGAGTGCGGATACGCTCATTGAGAGGATATTCGTAGCTGATCACGCACACGTTCCGAAGGCTGGTGGAAGTACCGGGTTAGCGGACGATGATAGCACAGGGGTTACAGACGCTTCGGCCAAAGGCTGGCAGCCGTGACTTGCGGCTTCAGCCGGCAAGCGCCAGATAGGACGCATGCAGGGCGTCGACCTGCGTTTCCAGCGCTTTCAGCGTACCACTGTTGTCTATCACGTCGTCGGCTGCGGCAAGCCTTGCGGCGCGGGTGGCCTGGGTGGCCATGATGGCGCGCACTTCGTTTTCGTCCAGTCCGCTGCGCGCGCGGACGCGCTCGATCTGCACACTTTCCGGGCAATCCACGACGCACACCCGGCTACATCGTTCGCGGTAAGTGCCGGACTCGATCAGCAGTGGTACGGCGAGTATCACGTAGGGGCTGGATGCCTGTTCGCACTGGCGCTCGCTTTCGGCGCGGATCATCGGATGCAGGATGTGCTCGAGCCGCTTGCGGGCGGGCGGCTCGGCGAACACCAGGTTGCGCATGCGGGCGCGATCGAGGCGACGGTCGGGCGTGATCATCTCCGCCCCGAAGACCTCGGCAATGCGGGGAATGGCCGCGCCATCGGGGCCGGTCAGGGTGTGCGCGATCTGGTCGGTGTCCACCACGACAATGCCGTGCGAGGCAAAACGCGAGGCCGCTGCACTCTTGCCGCTGCCGATGCCGCCTGTCAGGCCGATGACGACCGGGCCTGCCGTGCTCACGGCAGACAGTCCGTGCGGTGCCGCGCCAGCGCCTCATCCTCGGCAATCGATGCCAGTTGCGCTTCGTCGCCATCGACCTCGATCCGGTACTCGACCGTCGAGCGCGTCGCAATGCCCGCACCGCGAACGCCTTTTGCCCGCAGTTGGGACAGATGCACGTTGGACGAGGCCTCGGTCTTGAACAGACCCAGCGAAATCGCGTACTGATTGGGGCCGGCTTCCTGGACGATGAAGAGGTCGTCGATGCCTTTGGCGCGCAATGCCCTGACCTGCCGCTCCGCCGCATCACGATTGGGCTGGGGCGGAATGCGCACCCACCATGATGTCGGAACTTCCGTGCTGCGCTGTCTGGGTGTCATCCCCGATGCCGCCAGGCGTGCGCTCAGCCGGTCGGCATCGGAGGCATTGAGGCCAGACCATGCCTGGCAGATGAGCACCGCTGCTGCGGCGATGGCGGCGGGCTCCTGCTGCGGCGCGATCTCGTCGGGCGGGGCGGCCGGTTCGGGCGCAGGGGGCGGCTCGATTGCGGCGCTGTTCTCGCGTGTCGATGTCGGCGCCAGCAGTCTGATGCGGTCGGGATGGAGCTGATTGCTGATGCGTTCGGGTTCGCCTGCCGGCGCCGCAAAGCCGAACCAGCCCTTCAGTGCACCGAAAGCCAGCGCGTTGAGGATGACCAGCAGGATGAACAGAAAGCGCAAGGTTGTCATGCCTGAAGCTTACCCGATCAGGGACGATGTGAATAAGTCGGAAAAGGCTGCGAACGGCACAGGGTAACGGCCCCGTCTCCGCGGCGTTTCACGAATCCTGAGCGATGCGGGCGAGGCCGTCGAGTACGAGATTGTCGACCCGCTGCACGGGCAGGGACAGCAGGCTGGCAAATGCGTCTGCCGCGCCACCGCCAAGCAGGCAGCACGCGCCTGCAGACGATTCGATCTGGCGGAACATCCGCTCCACCGCGCCGGCCTGTGCCTGCAGGCAGCCGGAGAGGATGGCGTCGGCCGTGCTGCGCGGCGTGGGGCTGAACTGGCCGCTCGCCAGCGGCAGCTGCGCCGTGTTCGAGGCCAGTGCGCGCTGCATCAGCGCGACGCCGGGCAGGATCAGGCCGCCAAGGAAGTCGCCCGCAGCATCAAGCAGATCGATGGTGGTCGCCGTGCCCGCCATCACCACGAGGCAGGCATGGGGGTGTTGCGAACGCGCACCGATCAATGCGGCCCAGCGGTCGGCACCGAGCTGCGCGGGCTGGCGGTAGAGATTGCGCACGCCGCAGCGTTCGGCGTCCGGGGTGATCCATTCCGGGGTCATCCCGCGCTGTGCTGCGAGCGTGCCGATCTGGCCGCCTACGCCCGGGCCGGCCACGTTGGCGCCAATCATGCGGCGAATGCCGGGGGTCTCTGCCAGGACGGCATCGAGCGCCTCGAGCTGGTCGTGCTCGCAGGCGCCCTCGACGGGCGTCGGCGTGCCGTGCAGGCGCCATTTGATCCGGGTGTTGCCGGCATCGATCAGCAGGATCATGTGTTTGGCCTCAGTGAGACTTCGCCCGACAGGATGCGGACCAGGCCGCTGTCGCCCTGGATCAGCAGTGCGCCGTCTTCGTCGACGCCGACACAGGTGCCGACGACGTCCTTGCCTTCACCGGTGATCCTGACCGGCAGGCTGGCAAAGGCATTGTGTTGTTCCCAGGCGCCGCGCAAGGCATCGAAGCCTGCGACGGCGTAGGTCTGGAACAGGCCGTGGAGTTCGGTCAGGACCAGGCCGAGCAGGGCCTCACGGCTGGGCGCGCGCCCCAGCTCGCGGGTGAGATCGCTGACGCCCGCCTGCTCCGGGATGTGTACGCCGGCTGGCAGTCCGATATTGATGCCAATGCCGACCACGGCCGCCATCGTGCGGCCACGACCGGGAATCAGCTCGACGAGCACGCCTGCCAGCTTGTGTCCGTGAACAAGGACATCATTGGGCCACTTCAGCTGCACGCCTTCGACCCCGAGCTTCTCAAAGGTGAGTGCGAGCGCCAGCCCGACCACGAGCGACAGCCCGGCCGGCACCGGGGCGCCGGGCATGAAGCGCCACAGGGCGGAAAAGGTCAGGCTGTGTCCGGGCCACGAGAGCCACTGCCGGCCACGCCTGCCGCGACCGCCGGTCTGCGCGCTGGTGACCAGTACGTGAATCCGGCCGTCGTCCGCCGGAGTGTGCGTCATCAGCTCGGTGTTGGTCGAGACGCAGGTCTCCAGCCAGCGCACGCTGAAATCGTGCGCAAGCGAACCCAGCGCAGCAGCAAGGGCTGACAGGTCTGGCGCGGTATTGTCAGGGAGAGAGCTCAAGCGGACCGTCCCGGGTGGCATTTGGCCCGGGATTATCCTTCATCTGGCGGTCATCTACGAGGCCTTCGCCTCATCCGGGGCGGATCAGCTCTCCTGATCGCTGTCGCCGGGCGGTGAGCGATCGTCATCCATGCCCAGTTCCTGAATCTTGCGGGTGATGGTGTTGCGACCGATGCCGAGCAACTGTGCGGCCTCGATGCGGCGTCCGCCGGTGGCGGTCAGGGCGCGCCGGATGAGGGTGCGCTCGAACTCCTTGGTCAGACGATCGAACACTTCGCCGGGTGCGGTCGAGATCAGGCGGTCGGCTTCCAGGCCGAGGCCGTCGACCCAGTTGACCGGCGACTCCCGCATCGGCTGGTCGCGCATCTCCGGCGGCAGGTCTGCCACTTCGATGACCTGGCCGGGGGCCATCACCGTGAGCCAGTGGCACAGATTCTCGAGCTGGCGCACGTTGCCGGGGAAAGGCATGGCCTGAAGGTATTTCTGCGCTGCATCCGAAATGCGCTTGCTCTCGACGCTGAGCTCCTGCGCGCTGCGCAGCAGGAAGTGACGTACCAGGATGGGAACGTCCTCGCGCCGCTCTCGCAAGGGCGGCAGGCGCAGGCGGATCACGTTGAGGCGATGGAACAGGTCTTCCCGGAACAGCCCCTGGCGCACGCGCTCTTCCAGATCCTGGTGGGTGGCCGCAATCACGCGCACATTGGCGCGGATAGGCTGATGACCGCCGACGCGGTAGAAGTTTCCGTCCGACAGCACCCGCAGCAGGCGGGTCTGGAGCTCGGACGGCATGTCGCCGATCTCGTCGAGGAAGAGCGTGCCGTCGGCAGCCTGTTCGAAGCGGCCGCGACGCTGCGTGGCGGCCCCGGTGAAGGCGCCGCGCTCATGGCCGAACAGTTCGGACTCGAGCAGGTCGCGCGGAATGGCTGCGGTGTTGATGGCGATGAAGGGTGCATCGCGCCGCGGGCTGTGACGGTGCAGCGCGCGGGCAACGAGCTCCTTGCCGGTGCCGGACTCGCCATTGATCATCACGGTCGCATGGGACTGGGACAGGCGGCCGATGGCCCGGAAGACTTCCTGCATCGAAGGCGCCTGGCCGAGGATTTCCGGTGCAACAGTGGTTTCCTCTATTGCACCTTCCTGGTGCGGACTTTGCTCCAGCGCACGCCGGACGAGCGCGACGGCCTGATCGACGTCGAAGGGTTTGGGCAGGTACTCGAAAGCTCCGCCCTGAAACGCCGACACCGCGCTTTCGAGGTCGGAGTACGCCGTCATGATGATGACGGGCACCTGCGGGAAGCGGGTCTTCACCCGCTGCAGCAGGGTCAGGCCCGATTCGCCGGGCATGCGGATGTCCGACAGCATGACATTGGGCGGCTGGCTGGATGATTCGAGCTCCTCCAGCGCTTCATTCGCGGAGGCGAAGCTGCGGTGGTTGATCTCCTCGCGGCTGAGCGCCTTTTCCAGGACCCAGCGGATGGAGCGATCGTCATCGATGATCCAGACAGTATTCATGATCTATGCACTTTTTTGGTGCGGACGGCTGTGCACATGCTCAGGTCCGCTCGGTAATCGGAATCAGAATGGTGAAGCAGGTGCGTCCCGGGTGGCTGTCCACATCGATCATGCCCTGATGCTGCTCCACAAAACTCTGTGCCAGTGACAGGCCAAGGCCGCTCCCGCCGTCTCGCCCCGATACCAGCGGATAGAAAATCTTGTCGCTGATCTCTTCCGGGATGCCGGGGCCGTTGTCGACCACTTGCAATTCCAGTGCCAGTTTGAAGCGACGCTTGGCAAGCGTCACCTGACGGGCGACTCGCGTGCGCAGGATGATCTCGCCGCAGCCTTCAAGGGCTTGCGCGGCGTTGCGCGTGATGTTGAGAATGGCCTGGATCAGCTGCTCCCGGTCTGCGGTCAGTTCGGGCAGGCTGGTGTCGTAGTCGCGGCGGATGATCAGTTCCGGGAACTCGGCCAGGATGAGTCGGCGCACGCGTTCGAGCACGTCATGAATGTTGAGCTGCGCAGGGCGCATCATGCTGTGCGAGGTCAGCAGGCGGTTCATCAGATCCTGCAGGCGATCCGCCTCGGCGATGATGACTTCGGTATATTCGCGCAGCAGTGGATCGGCGAGTTCGCGTTCCAGCAATTGCGCGGAGCCGCGAATGCCCCCCAGGGGGTTCTTGATCTCATGCGCAAGGTTGCGGATCAGCTCGCGGTTGGCCTGCTGCTGCTGCAGCAACTGCTCCTCGCGCGCCACCCGCAGCTGCGCGTCAATAGGGCGAAACTCCAGCAGCAGGCGCACCCCCGTCGCATCGATCGGGCTGACCGTGCAGTCGAGATGGATGGTCTCGGTTTCGGAGCGCTGAATCTTCAGGTCCTGACCGGTGTAGCTCCAGCTGGTACGCAATGCGTTCTGCAGCGCGGTGCCGAGTCCTGGAGGCTCGCCAAGCAGGCGCGACAAGGGCAGGCCGATCAGCTTGCGGCGGCTGATGGCAAAAAGGTTCTCGGCGCCGGGATTGATGTAACGGACGATCAGCTTCTCATCGATCAGAACGACGGCTGAGGAGAGGAGTTCGAGCCCGGCGAAGGGGCCTGTTACCGGAGGATGCGGATGGTGTGCCATGGGTGGTTTCGGTTGTTTGCGATTTACTACGCAAGAACCACGCCAGGCTCTTGCTAACGGAGGCCGGAGAGCTCCCGGCGCAGCGCGTCCACATTGCGCTGGTGCAGTTCCACCTTGTCCTTGAACGGTTGCAGACGGTCCAGCACTTTCTGGTAGTTGCGTTCGTTGCCGAGGCGGATGGCTTCCTGTTCGGACAGCGCCTTGCGCGCCTCGGTAAGGGCAGCCTCTTCGGTTGCGAGCTCGGATTCAAGTACCTTGCGACGGGAATCATCGCGCTCGCGCTGCGCATCGGGGCTGACCTTGGGGAAGCTCGATGGCGTAGGCTGCACTGTGGATGGCCGTGGTGCGGGGATCGAGGAGACCGACTGGTCGCCCTCCAGCTGACTGCAGCCGCGGGCAAGGCTGCGATCGTTGGTGTAAGTGGTTCTGCCCTCCGCGTCGACGCACTTGTAAACCTGGGCGTGTGCCAGCGGGGCGATACAAAGAGCAAGGATCAGCGGCAGTGTTCGCATGGGTCTCTTGAAGTTGTCGAGATCATGGCTGCACAAGCGTTTGCGAGGCATGCCGGGTCGAAAAGCAACCTTGTGGGAGATTAGACCCGATAAAAAAGGGACGGGCAATGCCCGTCCCTTTCGATGCCGTCGTAATCGGAAGATTACAGGCTGTAGTACATGTCGAATTCCACCGGGTGGGTGGTCACGCGCATGCGGTCGACTTCTTCCATCTTCAGTGCGATGTAGGCATCGATGAAGTCGTTGGAGAACACACCGCCACGGGTCAGGAACTCGCGGTCCTTGTCCAGGTACTCCAGCGCCTGTTCGAGGCTGGTGCACACGGTCGGGATCAGCGCGTCTTCTTCCGGCGGCAGATCGTACAGGTTCTTGTCAGCCGGATCGCCCGGGTGGATCTTGTTCTGGATGCCGTCCAGACCCGCCATCATCAGTGCGGAGAAGCACAGGTAGGGGTTGGCCAGGGGATCCGGGAAGCGTGCTTCGATACGACGACCCTTCGGGTTGGCGACGTAGGGGATACGGATCGAGGCGGAACGGTTGCGGGCGGAGTAAGCCAGCTTGGTCGGCGCTTCGTAGTGGGGAACCAGACGCTTGTACGAGTTGGTGCCCGGGTTGGTGATGGCGTTCAGCGCGCGAGCGTGCTTGATGATGCCGCCGATGTAGTACAGCGCGGTTTCCGACAGGCCGGCGTAGCCGTTGCCTGCGAACAGGTTCTGGCCGTCCTTCCAGATCGACTGGTGAACGTGCATGCCGGAGCCGTTGTCGCCAACGATGGGCTTGGGCATGAAGGTGGCGGTCTTGCCGTACTGGTGCGACACGTTGTGCACGATGTACTTCAGAACCTGGGTCCAGTCGGCACGCTTGGTCAGGGTGCTGAACTTGGTGCCGATTTCGCACTGGCCGGCGTTGGCCACTTCGTGGTGGTGAACTTCGACCGGCACGCCAGCAGCTTCGAGTGCCAGGCACATTGCAGCGCGGATGTCGTTGAGGCTGTCGACCGGGGGAACCGGGAAGTAGCCGCCCTTGACGCGCGGACGGTGACCGGTGTTGCCGCCTTCGAACTTGTCGGCGGTGGACCAGGCAGCTTCTTCAGAGATGATCTTGCTGAAGACGCCGGACATGTCGACCGACCACTCGACTGCGTCGAAGATGAAGAATTCGGGTTCCGGGCCAAAGAAGGCGGTGTCACCGATGCCGGTGCTCTTGAGGTATGCCTCGGCGCGCTTGGCGATCGAGCGCGGGTCGCGGTCGTAGCCCTTGCCGTCGGACGGCTCGATGACGTCGCAGGTCAGGACCAGGGTGGTCTCGTCGAAGAACGGGTCGATGTAGGCGGAGCTTGCTTCCGGCAGCAGGATCATGTCGGAGGCCTGGATGCCCTTCCAGCCGGCGATCGAGGAACCGTCGAACGGGTGACCATGCTCGAAGTGATCTTCTTCGAAGGCCGAAACCGGCAGGCCAACGTGCTGTTCCTTGCCGCGGGTATCGGTAAAGCGCAGGTCAATGAAGCGGACTTCATTTTCCTGAATCATTTTCATGACGTCTTGAGCGTTCATATTCACTCCTGGTGAGATGAGGCAAGTTATTCGAAAAGATCAGTCAGATAACGGCCAGACTTCCGTTGTCGCGGATGCTAGCAGTATCCGTGCCACCCAAGTTCTGTCCTCCGATCATTGTGCCACAAGGGCATCTTGCCGATACAGGCATCCTGATTGCACCAACAAGGTGCGTAAATGGAGATGTGTGCATCAGTGTGGTGCAATCTCGACAAAGAAAGAGATCCGTCGATAGTGTGGATGCGCGCGCATCCAGGTCTCCGTGCGCCGTTTGAGTGCATCCATGACGGCCGGTGCATCATCCTCGGCAAAAAAAGCGTCAACTTCGATGCGTTGCCCCAGGTAATGCACCTGAGTGCGACGCGGTGCCGGCCCGTCGATCCCGATCAGGGCCTGCAGGTCGGATGCGATGATTCTGCGCTCGGGGAGGGGGCCCAGCGGCACGGACGGCACGGCATCGTCGTCTTCGGGGTCGATGTGCACCAGCACATCCTTGACTTCCGGATGTGCGGTGCGCACCGCCATGTAGACGCTGTCCGAGATGTGGTGCCCTTCCGATACGGTGATGCGGGGATCGACCTGAACGTGGGCATCGCACAGCACGCGGTCGGCCATGCGCCGTGTGCGCAGCTCGTGCAGGCCGATCACGCCGGGCGTCGCGACGATGGTCTGGCGCAGTCGCGCGACGTCCTCCTCCGGCAAGCCGGTGTCGATGAGCTCACGCACGGCCTTCCAGGCCAGCTTGAGTCCCATGTGCATGATCAGGAAGCCGACGACGGCGGCGGCCAGCGGCTCGAGGAATGCGTAGCCCGACAGGCTGCCCCCGATCCCCACGGCAACTACCAGCGAGGATGCGGCGTCCGAGCGCGCGTGCCACGCATTCGCTTCCAGTATCGGGGCCTTGAACCGGCGGCTTGCAGCCAGGGTGTAGCGGAACAGGCCTTCCTTGGCGAAGAGGGTGATGACCGCCACGACCAGTGCGGCCGGATGCAGGGCGGGGAGACCATCCATGTTCTGCAGCCGTACGCCGGAGCTGAGGAGAAAACCGATGCCCACCGCGGTCAGCACGGCGCCGAGCAGCAGCGACGTGATGGTTTCGATGCGGCCGTGGCCGTAGGGGTGGTCGTGATCGGCCGGGTCTGCGCCGTGCCGGCCTGCAAGCAGAACCAGCAGGTCGGTCACGAGATCGGAAAAGGTATGGGCGGCGTCGGCGACCAGGCTGAACGCGTTTGCAAACAGGCCGATGATGATCTGGCTGACCGCAAGCACGGCATTGGTGACGATGGCGACCAGGGCGGTGCGCTGTATGCCGCGGCTGCGAAGGGTGGCACTGTCACCAGCCGTCGGCGGTGCGGAAACGGTGTGTTCTGAGGTGGGCATGTGGATGGCCGGAGGGGATGTATACTGCGTGTCTGACGAATTCTAGCCGGATGCTGCCATGGGAACCCTCTCTGCCTTGCTCGAGCTTGCTCATCAGCGGGCTGCTGACATGAATTTGCCCTATCAGGGAGCGTTGACGCCCGCGGAGGCACATCAGGTCTGGCAACTGGCCCCGGGCACGAAACTGGTCGATGTGCGCACGCGTGCCGAATGGGACTGGGTCGGCCGGGTGCCGGGCGCCGTCGAGATCGAATGGCTTGCCTACCCCGCGATGAAGCCCAATCCGGACTTCCTCGCGCAGTTGCGCCATCAGGTCGACCCCGAGGCCATGGTGCTGTTCATGTGCCGTTCCGGCGCCAGATCGGACGCTGCGGCCAAGGCCGCGATTTCGGCCGGCTTCAGCAATTGCTATAACGTGCTCGAAGGGTTCGAGGGTGACAGGGATGCCGCCGGACATCGCAACCGTATCGGGGGCTGGCGCCATGCCGGCCTGCCCTGGCAACAGGGCTGACGTATTCATCCCCGGGCGTGTGCGCGTGCCGGGTATCCGTTTTTGTGTGACCGGTGAACCCCGGCATTTCTAAAGCGAGTTCTGTCTCATGCAAGTAGCCACCATCAGTTTTGACCGCTTCAACGCGCTCGCGGACGCCGAGGCGCAGGAGCGCATTCGTGCAGCACGCGCCCGTCTCGGCGACAAGGCGGTGTTGCTGTGTCACCACTATCAGCGCGCAGACGTCTATCAGTACGCCGACCTCACCGGCGATTCGCTCAAGCTGGCGCGACTCGCCTCGCAGACCGAGGCTGACTACATCGTGTTCTGCGGCGTGCACTTCATGGCCGAAGTCGCCGACATTCTCTCCAAGCCCAGCCAGATGGCCATCCTGCCCGACCTTGCCGCCGGCTGTTCGATGGCCGACATGGCCAGTCTGGCCAAGGTCGAGCGCTGCTGGCGCGAACTGACCGAGGTGCTGGACAAGCCCGACGAACACATCACGCCGGTGACCTACATCAACTCGGCTGCCGACCTGAAGGCCTTCTGCGGCGAACACGGTGGCATCGTATGCACGTCGACCAATGCGCCGACGATCCTCGACTGGGCGTTTTCGCGTCGCGAGAAGGTGCTGTTCTTCCCCGACCAGCATCTGGGGCGCTGGACCGGATTCAAGAAGGGCATCCCGCTCGACCAGATGGTGGTGTGGGACCCCGATCTCGAATACGGCGGCCTGACGCACGAGCAGATCCGCAAGGCCAAGGTGCTGCTGTGGAAGGGGCACTGCTCGGTGCACCAGATGTTCCAGCCGGCCCATATCGAGCGCTGGCGTTCAGCCAATCCGGACGGGCTGGTGATCTCGCACCCGGAAAGCAGTCTCGAGGTGTGCCAGCAGTCCGATTACGTCGGATCGACCGAATACATCATCAACACCATCACTGCTGCGCCTGCCAATACGCGCTGGCTGGTGGGGACCGAGCTCAATCTGGTCAACCGACTGGCCGAGGAAATGAAGCCGCAGGGCAAGAGCGTGCAGTTCATGGCGCCCACCGTGTGCATGTGCTCGACGATGCAGCGCATCGACCCGCAGCACCTGGCATGGACGCTGGAGAACCTTGCCGACGGCAATGTGGTGAACCGCATCCAGGTGCCCGCGCACGAGGCGGAGCTGGCACGGATCGCGCTCGACCGCATGCTGGCAGTGTCCTGACCACGCTGGACCGGGCCGGAGCGTTGCGACCATGACGCTGCGCATCTGCACCTACAACATCCACAAGGGCTTCTCGCAGTTCAACCGCCGCATGGTGGTGCACGACCTGCGGGAACGCCTGCGCAGCCTCGACGTCGATCTGGTCTTCCTGCAGGAGGTGCAGGGGTTGCACATCAATCACGCGGTGCGCCATGCCGACTGGCCGCAAAGGCCACAGCACGAGTTCCTTGCCGAGGATGTGTGGTGCCAGACCGCTTATGGCGGCAACGCGGTGTATGACCACGGTCACCACGGCAACGCGATCCTGAGCCGTCACGCCATCCTCAGCAGCGACAATCAGGACGTCTCCGATCACCGCTTCGAGCGCCGCGGGCTGCTGCATTGCGAGGTTTCCCTGCCCGGGCTGGACGTGCCGCTGCATTGCGTCTGTGTGCACCTGGGTCTGATGGCGGGGAGCCGGCGTCGGCAGATGGAGGCGTTGGCCGAACGCATGGAGCGGCTCGCGCCCGATGGTGCGCCGCTGATCATCGCAGGCGACTTCAATGACTGGCGCAATCGTGCCGACGATCTGCTGGGACGACGGCTGGGCCTGGTTGAAGCCTTTGGCCGCGAGGGCGGGCGGCCACCGCGCAGCTTTCCCAGTGCGCTGCCCTTTTTCCGCCTCGACCGCATCTACGTGCGCGGATTCAGCGTGAGCCGGGCGCAGGTTCATTTCGGCGAGCCGTGGTCGAGGATTTCCGATCACGCCGCGCTCACCGCAGATCTGGAGTTTGCGCGTTGAGCGTGCTGGCGGGTGGCAATGCAATTGCCCTGCTGGAAAACGGCCTGCAGTACTTTCCCGCGCTCGAGGATGAAATCGATGGCGCGCGGCGGGAGATCTTCTTTCAGACCTACATCTTCGATCCGGACGATACCGGGCGTCGCATCGCGGCTGCGCTGGTGCGAGCGGCGTCGCGCGGGGTCGCGGTGCATCTGCTGGTCGATGGATTCGGCGGCCGGGCTTTCGTCCGCGAGCTGATGTCCGATCTGGTGTCCTGCGGCGTGCAGGTGCTCATCTACCGAATGGAGCTGCGCCTGCTCTCACTGCGTCGCCACCGGCTGAGGCGCATGCACCGCAAGGTGGTGGTGGTCGATGGCAGGGTGGCCTTTGTCGGTGGGATCAACGTGGTCGACGATGTCAGCGGCGATGCTGTCCGGCCGCCGCGCTATGACTATGCGGTGCGGGTGGAGGGGCCGCTGCTGGGGCCGATCGTCGACTCGGTGCACCGTCTGTGGCGCATGCTGGCGTGGGCGAGCTTCCGGCGGCGGGTGAGCGTGCCGGTGCTGGCACCGGCTCGGGTGGAGGTGGCGGGCGATCTTCGCGCGGCATTTCTGATCCGCGACAATCTTCGCCACCGTCACGACATCGAGAACGCCTACCTCGATGCGATCGGGCGCGCGCGCGACGAAGTGGTGATTGCCAATGCCTATTTCTTCCCGGGGCGGCGTTTTCGCCAGGCGCTGGTGGAGGCGGCGGCGCGCGGCGTGAAGGTCATCCTGCTGCTGCAAGGCCTGGCCGATCATCCGGTGCAGCAGTATGCGACGCGGGCCTTGTACCCGTTCTTCCTGGAGCGCGGCATCCGCCTGTTCGAGTATCACCGCAGCGTGCTGCATGCAAAGGTGGCGGTGGTGGATGGTCGCTGGGTGACGGTGGGCTCCAGCAACATCGATGCCTTCAGTCTGCTGCTGGCGCGCGAGGCCAATGTCGTGGTGGAGGACAGCGGCTTTGCCGCGACCCTGCGTGCCAGCCTGGACGCGGCGATGATGGATGGCGCACGCGAGTTGCGACGTGCCGACTGGCGAAGACTGCCGCGCTTTCGCCGGCTGCTCAGCTGGCTGGCGTATCAGGGGGTGCGGCTGGCGATTGGTATTGCGGGGTTTGGGGGGAAGCACTGAGGCTATTTCTTGGTGCTGAAGTCCGAAGTTGATGTGCCTCCGCTGCCGTAGCGCCTGTGCGGAGTGTTCGCGCCGGGGCTGCGGAACTCGCCCTGCGGGCTCGGACAGTCCTCGCCCCTTTGCGAACACTCCGCACAGGCGCTACTCGTGCTGGTGGTGGCTCGGGCTGTTTGGGCGTGCGGCTGCTTCAGCTCATCCGCCTGTCAGCAGGCGGCGGTGTTCGATCTTGGTGCAGCGATCCATGACCGTGCTCAGGCCTGCCGCTTCGGCGCGGGCGATGGCTTCGGGGGCGATGACGTCCAGTTGCAGCCAGACTGCACGCGCGCCGATTGCGATGGCATCTTCCACCACGGGCATGACTTCCTCCGAACGCCGGAACACATCGACCACGTCGATCTTCACCGGCACCTCACGCAGACTGGGGTAGCACTTCAGGCCCAGCACCTCGTCGCAGACGGGGTTGACCGGGATGATCGTGTAGCCGTGATGCTGCAGGTAGAGGGCTACCTCGTGGCTGGCGCGCTCGGGTTTCGGCGAGATGCCGACCACGGCGATGGTCCGCGTCGATTCGAGCAGCTGTTTCAGTTCGATGTCGGTGCCGAGCATGGGTCGATCCTTGTCAGAAGAGTGGGGCGATGGCTTGTCTCAGGCGCGGCACCTTGTCCAGCCGCCAGTGCGCGCGTGACCACGACCAGACCTCGTCGAGCGCAGCCTGCCCGAGTTCAGGTGGCGGATTCTGTCCGAGAAAGGCGAGGGCTGCGACCAGTGCAATTGAGGGTGGCTGGTCCTCGATGGCGCGGGCAAGCGTCTGCTTCGACAGCTTCTCGCCTGCGTCATTGGTTGCGACCGGCAGATGGGCGTAGGCGGGTTGCGCCACGCCGAGCAGGTGCTGCAGGTGAATCTGGCGTGCGCTGGAGTCGAGCAGGTCGGCACCGCGCACGACATGGGTGATGCCGGCTGCGGCGTCATCGACGACGACGGCAAGCTGGTAGGCAAACAGGCCGTCCGCGCGCAGCACGACATAATCGCCGACGTCGCGCTCGAGGTCCTCCTGCTGCGGGCCTTGAACCCCATCATCGAAGCGGATCAAACCCTCGGCACGCACGCGCCAGGCACGGGCGCTGCGACCGGGCGGCAGTCCGTCGCGACAGGTCCCAGGGTAGCGCCGGGAGCCG
Organism: Parazoarcus communis; assembly: GCF_003111645.1. NCBI lineage: Bacteria > Pseudomonadati > Pseudomonadota > Betaproteobacteria > Rhodocyclales > Zoogloeaceae > Parazoarcus > Parazoarcus communis. The sequence goes on along the minus strand of NZ_CP022187.1, from coordinate 2,855,776 downwards.
TCGCGGGCGAGTGCGGAATCGGCCATTTCGCGACGGGTGCAGGCGCAGGGGAAGACGGCGCCGCTGCATTTGAGCTGTTCGAGCGCGGCGTGATAGGCATCGGTGCGCCGGCTTTGCCAGACCACCTCGCCATCCCACGCGAAGCCGAACCGTTCCAGTGTGGCCAGAATCGCGTCGGCTGCACCGGGGACGGTGCGCGGGGTGTCGACGTCCTCGATGCGCAGCAGCCACTTGCCGCCGTGGTGGCGGGCATCGAGACAGCTGCCGAGCGCGGCGACCAGCGAGCCGAAGTGAAGCGGACCGCTGGGCGAGGGCGCGAAGCGCCCGACATAGGCCGGGATGACGCCGCTCATTGGTCGTTACCGCTCTCGTCGTCGCCACGGTGTTCGAGGACGGGCTGAGGCAGGCCTTCTTCCAGGGCCGCCAGGGTCTGTGCGGACTTTGCGATCTGTTCGGTCGCACGTCTGAGCAGACTCGCGAGGCGCAGCCATTCCTGCATGCTGCGGATATCGAGGTGGGCGTGTGCGCCGGCGACGAGCAGGGCTTCCTTGAGGGCGGCGTAACGGGTCTCGGCGCTGGCGAGCAGTCTTTCGATGTCTTCGCTGCGGAAACCGGGCTTTCCCGGCATGCTGGCGTCGGCGAGTTCGCCGGCAGCGTTGCGAAAGTGTGCAAAGGCCTCGTCGATGCCATGTGCGGGTGGAAGGCCGAGTGCTTCGCCGAGCTCTGCCGCCGAGCGCGCGGCGTCTACCGTGCTCTCCTGGTACTGGAGCGCACGCAGATTGCGGGCGAGCGCTTCGGCGAGGGCCAGCGGAAGGCTCGTGGTCGTGACGCCGCGTGTGTAGCTGCCGATGGCGGTCGTGAGTGCGACGAAGGCGTCACCGTTACGCGACACGAGTGGCGTGTCGGGTGGGCTGTGAATGACGGCACGCAGGCAGTTTCCGGCCAGCACGTGGGTTCGTCCGAGTTCCATGCGCAGCGCCCGCAGCGCGAGGTCTGGAACGCTTACCGAGTTGGCGTCCAGGTGCTGGGGACGCGCGCTTTCCTCGTCGCTGCGCCGGAAGCGCGCCGACAGGAAGCTGAGCAGGAACTTCGCCGCCGGCACCATCAAGGCCACGCCGAGAAGGTTGAAGGTGGTGTGGAACATCGCGATCATCACCGCCGGGGTGGCCGGCTTCTCCAGCCACTCGCTGAGCAGCCCGAGGAGGCCGATCAGCAGCGGCAGCAGCATGAGTGCGACCGCACCGGTGACGAGGTTGAAGAACACATGGGCCGCAGCCAGGCGGCGGGCGTTGGCGGTGGCGCCGATGGCCGACAGGATGGCGGTCGAGGTGGTGCCGATATTGGTGCCGATGACCATGGCACAGGCGGCCTCGGTGCTCATCAGCCCGGTCTGGGCGGCAGTGATGATGATGGCGATGGCGGCGCCGGAGGCCTGCATCAGGATGGTGATGAGGGTGCCGATGGCGACCAGCATGACCCATCCGGTGAGCCCGGGCATGATGAACTGCTGCAGATCGATTCCGCTGCCGAATGCCGAAAAGGTGTCCTTGAGCACGTCGATGCCGAGGAAGAGGACGCCGAATCCGGACAGGGCCTGACCCAGCGCCCGCGGGCGCATGCGGCTCGTGGCCAGCATCAGGACTGCACCGATGCCGACAAAGGGCAGGGCAAAGGCGTCGATCTTGAAGCTGAATCCGAGTGCGGCGACCAGCCATGCGTTCATGGTGGTGCCCACATTGGAGCCGAAAATCACCCACAAGGCATTCCTGAGCGACAGGAGACCGGCGTTGACGAAGCCGATGCCGGCCACGGTCACCGCGCTTGAGGACTGCACCAGCGTGGTGATCAGCATGCCGGCGCCGAGACCGCGCAGCGGCGTCGAGGTCCAGCGCTCGAGCATGTCTTCGAGCGCACGCCCGGCCGCGAGCTTGAGGCCGTCAGTGAGCAGGTGCATGCCGAGCAGGAACAGCCCGAGGCCGCCGATCAGGCCGCCGATGACTTCGAATGACGTGGGAGTGACAGTGGGCAGGACGGGACTCCTTCAGCAGAATGCGCAGGAGTGCATGATTGTGTGCGAGCACGGGGTGCCCGGGCAAGTCGGGCTTCCCCCGGGGGTGGCAGTCCGCGCGCCGGTGGGCTCACGCTGGCAGGCGTCCGGAGGGGGCCGGGCGCTCAAGCGACAGGCGCTCAGGCGAGCGACTTGCGGTAGCGGTTGAGCTCGCTGACGGTGTCGAACTTCTGCCCGAACAGACTCGACAGGTTGCGCAGGATGCCGCCGACCACCCGCGCCTCGCAGTCACGGTCGAAGTCGATCTGGGTGTCGAGCCAGTGCTCCAGCCAGTCGGGGTCGGGTACGCGGGACTGCACGGTGTCGCGCGGGAAGAACTGCTGCGCCACGTGCAGATTGGTGGGGTGCAGCGGGCGGGCGCTGCGCGAGGAGTTGGCCATCAGCACACCGAGCTTGGCAAAGGCGCGTCGGGCCTCGTCGCCGCTGCGCTCGATGGCGCGTTTCATGTACTTCAGGTAGGCCCCGCCGTGGCGTGCCTCATCGCGCGAGATGTGATCGTAGATGTTCTTGATCACGGGCTCCGTATGCCATTCGGCCGCCCGGCGGTACCACTGGGTGAGGCGGACCTCGCCGCAGAAGTGCAGCATCAGGGTTTCGAGCGGCGGGGCAGGATCGAACTCGAAGCGCACGGCGTCGAGCTCGGCTTCGGTCGGCTGCAGCTCGGGGCGGAAGCGGCGCAGGTATTCCATCAGCACCAGCGAATGCTTCTGCTCTTCATAGAACCAGATTGACATGAAGGCGGCGAAGTCGGAGTCGGTGCTGTTGTCGCGCAGAAACATCTCGGTGGCGGGAAGCGCCGACCATTCGGTGATCGCATTCATCTTGATCGTCACCGCCTGTTCGTCTGTCAGCAGTGCGGGGTCGAAGTCGGACCAGGGGATGTCCTCCGCCATGTTCCAGCGTGCCGACTCGAGGGTGCGGAAGAGTTCTGGGTAAAGCATGTGGGTCGTCTCCCCTTGTTATGTGCAACGAATGCTTCTCCGATGCACAGTCTATAACGGGCCGCGTTTCAGTCCGAAGCGTTCTGCGTTGCGTCGCACGAGGCGCACTTTCGGCGGGAGGGAGCCGTGTCGTGCCCGGTGTGCGCAAATGCGCTCGCGGTGAGGGCGAAAGCCGCGCCCGGGGCGGGCAACGGATGTGGCTTCAGCCCGGGTGGGCGGCGCGCCACTCATGCAGGGCGGCCACGGTGTCGGTCAGGCCGTTGATCACCCGGATGCCTGGCAGGCGGCGCTGCTTGCCCTTGACCGCTGCGCCACCTGCCCAGATCGTGATGTGCTCGGGGAGCGCGGCGCGCAGTTCGATCAGGCCTTCGATGGCCTGACGGGCCGGGTAGGCAATGCTGAAGGACAGGCCGACGATATCGAAATTGCCGCCGACCGCAGCACCCCGAATGTCCGCCAGCGGCGTGCGGGTGCCGAGCGAGACGCAGGATGCGCCTTCCGGAACCAGCGTGGCCTCCGCCATCAGCAGGCCGAGGATGTGATGCTCGTCCGGGAAGGTGGTCAGCAGCACGCGCGGGTGCCCCCCGGACACGGCATTGGCGCCAATGGCGCTGCGAAGCACATTCTGCACCTGCTCGGTATACAGATGCTCCTCCGGCACGTCGATCTCGCCCCGCATCCAGCCTTCTCCCACGGCTTCGTTGAGCGGCGCGATGGTTTCGAGGACGAAACGCTGCAGGCCCTGTTTCATCAGCGCCTGATGCAGGCCCGATACCAGTTCGCTGCTGCGGTGCAGGCGCACGTACTGCAGCAGTGCCTGCTCGCGCACCTGCTGTTCGGGCGAACTCGCCTTGTTACGTTGCGCATCGAGCAGCGCGCCGAGTTCCTCCGGCGTGGCGGAGATGATTCGGGACGGTCTGTGCCCGGTGTCGAGCAGGCGCCGGATCAGGCGCAGCTTGTCTACCTGATGCTGGGGGTAAAGGCGCTCGCCATTGCTGTCCCGCTTTGGCGTGGGGAAGCCGTATCTGCGCTCCCACACCCTGAGGGTGTCCTTGGAAAGTCCTGTATCGCGTTCGACCGCTGCGATGCTCAGCTCGGTTTCGGTGTTCGGTGTGGTTTTCATTTTGTCGTGGACAAACCGTTGACAAGTGGTTTTGTTGAATCTATCTTAGGGTCATCGAACTCATTTGTCTAGGACAATGACCATGAACAACAAAACGCACCTCACGACAGGGAAACGCGTGGCTCCTGCGCTGATTACGGCTGCGGTCTGCGTTTCATTTGCGGCATTTGCGGGCAATTCGGGGCACTCGCCCGCGGTGGAACCGGAAGTCTTGTCCAGTCACGCTGTCATGGACAAACAGGCTGGTTATGACCTCGATCTGATGATTTTCATTCATCGTGGCGATGCAGGCATGCAGGCCCCGATCCGGAGCGTCGGACAGTGACTGGCGGCCTGAAGCTGATCGTCGCGGGTGTTCTGCTGACGGCCATGATGCCGGCGGTGGCTGCACCGCCGGCCTGCCCGGCACTGCTCGACCATGCCTTCCCGCGCCTGCAGGACGAGGCCAGCCAGTCGCTGTGCCAGTACGCAGGCAAGGTATTGCTGGTCGTCAATACCGCGAGCTATTGCGGCTATACCAACCAGTACGACGGGCTCGAACGTCTGTACCGCAAGTACGGGGCGCGCGGGCTGGTTGTGATCGGCTTCCCGTCCAACGACTTCAATCAGGAGCCGGGCGAGAACGCCGAGATTGCAGATTTCTGCCGCACGACTTACGGCGTTCAGTTTCCGATGTTTGCCCGCAGCACGGTGTCCGGACCGCAGGCCAACCCCTTCTATCTGAAACTGGCCGATCTTTCCGGCGAGCGTCCGCGGTGGAATTTTCACAAGTATCTCGTCGACCGCAGCGGAGCGAGGGTGACGAGCTTTCCCACCCAGGTCAGCCCCGAGAGCCCGATTCTGGTCGGCGCGATCGAGCGTTTGCTCGACGCGCGGCCCTGATTCTTCATTGTTTTCATATCTTCAGGAGCGAGCATGAACGCACCCGACAAGTTCTTTCTGCCTGACGTCCAGGCCAGCCGCGATGAGCGTGCGCTTGCCATCCAGCATGTCGGTGTTCGCGGCCTGCGCTATCCGCTCGTCCTTGCGGGCGACGACGGCCGTGTGCAGCACACCGTAGCCACGATAGAGATGACGGTCGGCCTGCCTCCCGAGGTCAAGGGAACGCACATGTCGCGTTTCGTCGAACTGCTGGAGGCCGAGCGCGAGGCGCTCGATCTGGCAGGTCTGCGCGATCTGTTCGCCGAGATGCTGGTGCGTCTTGAAGCAGATTCGGGGCGGATCGAGGCGGCCTTCCCCTGGTTCATGCACAAGACCGCGCCGGTTTCGGGTGTCGGCAGTCTGCTCGACCTCGATGTCCGGGTTGTTGTGGCGCAGTCGCCCGGTGGCGAGTTGCAGACCACGCTCACCGTGGTGGTGCCGGTCACGAGCCTGTGCCCGTGCTCGAAGAAGATCTCCGAATACGGTGCCCACAACCAGCGTTCGCACATCAGCATTTCGGCGCGCCTGCGTGCCGATGTGGATGTGATCGAGCTGGTACGCATGGCTGAAGAGGAGGCGTCCTGCGAAGTGTTCGGCCTGCTCAAGCGGCCGGACGAAAAGTGGGTGACCGAGCGCGCCTACGACAACCCGAAGTTCGTCGAGGACCTGGTTCGCGACATCGCCCTGCGACTGCGCGCAGACAAGCGCATCGCGGCGTGGACGGTCGAGTCCGAGAATTTCGAGTCCATTCACAACCACTCTGCCTATGCCCTGATCGAAGGCGAGAACCCGGAGGGCCCTGCCCATGCGCATGGGTGAAATCGAACGGGTGATCACCGGTGGCAGCCGTCGCATCGCGGTGGTGGGCGGTGGTGTGGCCGGACTGGGTGCCGCCTGGCTGCTGTCGCCACGCAATCAGATCACCCTGTTCGAGGCCGCGAGCTATGTCGGCGGCCATACCAACACGATTGATGTGACGGTGGAGGGGGTGACGCATCCCGTGGATACCGGCTTTCTGGTGTTCAACCGTCGCACGTATCCGAACCTGTGCGCCTTGTTCGAGCATCTGGGGGTCGAGTCGGTCGAGAGCGAGATGAGCTTTGGGGTCAGCCTCGAGTCGCCCGCCATCGAGTGGGCCGGCTCCGACCTCGGCACCGTGTTTGCCCAGCGCCGCAACCTGCTGCGTCCCTCCTTCCTCGGCATGTTGCGCGACATCATGCGATTCAACCGCGACACGACCCGGATGGCTGCAGAGGGTTCGATGCCGGCACTCAGCCTGGGTGAGTTCCTGCAGCGCGAACGTTACGGCACCGCTTTCCGCGACTGGTATCTGTTGCCGATGGCGGCCGCGATCTGGTCATGCCCGACCCGCACCATGCTTGCCTACCCGCTCGCCACCTTTGTGCGCTTCTGCCACAACCACGGGCTGCTGCAGGTGCTCGATCGTCCGCAGTGGATGACGGTGCGTTGCGGCGGACGCAGCTACGTCGAAAAGATCGTCGCCTCGCTCAAGGACGTGCGTGTCGCCTCGCCGGTGTTGCGTGTCGATCGCGACGAGGATGGTGTGTGGGTGCATTCCCGTGCCGGCGCCGAACGTTTCGATGAGGTGGTATTTGCCTGCCACAGCGACCAGACGCTCGCCCTGCTCGGCGACCGCGCCAGCGTCGAAGAGCGCCGCATTCTCGGTGGCGTCAGCTATCAGGCCAACACCGCCGTGGTTCATACCGACGAGGCCCTGCTGCCGCGCCGGCGCAAGGTGTGGTCGGCGTGGAACTATCTTGCCGGTGCAGGCGCGGTCGACGCGCGGCCAGTGTCGGTGAGCTATCTGATCAACCGCTTGCAGCCGCTGCCTTTCGATACGCCGGTGGTGGTGTCACTCAACCCGTTCCGGCCGCCGCGCGCGGACAGGATTCTGCGCACCATCCACTACGCGCACCCGGTATTCGACCAGGCTGCGATCGACGCACAGGCAGCGCTGCCCAGCATTCAGGGGCGGAACCGCAGCTGGTTCGCCGGCGCGTGGACGGGCTACGGCTTTCACGAAGACGGGCTGAAGTCGGCGGTCGCCGTTGCCGAAGGGCTGGGCGCCGAGATTCCGTGGCATGCGGACACTGCGCTGGCTCACAGCGGAGCGGGGGCATGAAAGCGGCCGCCGCACCGGGCGTGGCCGGTCCGCTCGACGCCACCGTGTGCTTCGGTGCGGTGATGCACGAGCGTCACGTTGGCGCCCGCAACCGCTTTGTCTATCCGACGGCCTTCCTGCGACTGCCGCTCGGCAGTGTCGACCGGCTCAGCGTGCCGCTGCTCGGTATCGACCGCTTCAACGCGTTCGCCTTCCTGTCGCGGGACCATGGTCGCCGCGATGGCTCACCCCTCCTGCCCTGGATGCGCGAGATCCTTCGGCATCACGGCGTGGCCGAGGTGTGCGACGGCGAGGTGGTGCTGCAGACCATGCCGCGCGTCCTCGGCTACGTGTTCAATCCGGTCAGCTTCTGGTGTTGCCATGACGCAGCCGGAAAGCTGCGCGTGGTGCTGGCCGAGGTCAGCAATACCTTTGGCGAGCACCACAACTACCTTGTCCATCACCCGGATTGCCGCCCGATCGAGCATGGCGACGAGTTGCGCGCCAGCAAGGTGTTCCATGTTTCCCCCTTCTTTCCGGTGCGGGGCGAATACCGCTTCCGCTTCGAGAGCCGCGGCGCGGTGCATGCGGTCGCGATCGATTACTGGGACGGTGGTGAGCAACAGCTCACCACCCGCGTCGGCGGTCGTGCACAGGCGCTGACCGGTGGCGCGATGCGCAAATGGCTGCTGCGCTACCCCTTCATGACCCTGGGCATTGTTGCCCGTATCCACTGGCAGGCATTGCGACTTGCGCTGAAACGGGTGAGCTTTCACCGCAAGCCGCTGCCGCCGATCGAGGAGACCACCTGATGAACGCCGTCGACAATGCCGTGCGCCCCCTGGCGCTCGAATCCCTCGGCCACTTGCCTCGCGCGACGCGGCTGGCGCTTGAAATGTTCGACCGCCTCGAAGGCGGCGCGCTGGCGCTTGAGCTGCCGGACAACCAGCATCTGCGGGCAGGGCACGGCCAGCTCGTCGCCCATCTGCGGGTTCGCGACCACGCAGTGTTCAGCGAGGCGCTGGCGCGCGGTGACATCGGTTTTGCCGAAAGCTACATGGATGGGGACTGGGACACCGAGGATCTGACGGGGCTGCTTACGCTGCTGTCGTCGAACCGCGAACAGCTCAAGAAGGCGATCTACGGGCGGGTTCTGCGTCTGATCGGGCACCGCCTCACCCATCTGCTGCGGGCAAACACGCGTACGGGCTCGAAGCGCAACATCGAGGCCCATTACGATCTTGGCAACGACTTTTACAAACTGTGGCTCGACCCGGGTATGACCTATTCGGCCGCGCTCTTCGAGCACGCCGATGAGGCGCTCGAGGCGGCGCAGCAGCGCAAGTACCGCCGCATCCTGCAGCAACTCGATGTCCGCCCGGGGCAGATCATCCTCGAGATCGGTTGTGGCTGGGGTGGTTTCGCCGAGGTGGCGGCAACCGAGTTCGGCTGTCGGGTGCTGGGGCTGACGCTGTCGCCGTCGCAGCTCGCACATGCACGCGAGCGCGCAGAACGCGGCGGTTTCTCCGACCGGGTGCAGCTCGAGCTGTGCGATTACCGCGACGTGAAGGGACAGTACGACCATATCGTGTCGATCGAGATGATCGAGGCCGTCGGCGAGCGCTTCTGGCCCACCTATTTCAGGCAGCTCTCGGCGCTGCTCAAGCCTGGCGGACGCTGTGTTGTGCAGTCGATCACCATCGCCGACGAACTGTTTGCGCGCTACCGTCGCGGCACCGATTTCATCCAGCGCCACATCTTCCCGGGCGGCATGCTGCCCAGCCCCGCGGTGGTGCAGCAGCAGGCCGGACGCGTTGGGCTCGAAGTGGTGGACGATTTTGCCTTCGGGCCGGACTACGGGCGCACGCTGGCGCGCTGGCGCGAGACCTTCGAGGCGCGTGTCGCCGAGGTCAGGGCATTGGGTTTTCCCGATCGCTTCATCCGCATGTGGCGCTTCTATCTGGCGTACTGCGAGGCCGGCTTCAACACCGGCGACATCGGTGTGCGCCACTACACCTTCACCCACGCGGCGGCGCGCTGAGCCATGCGTGCAGTCATGTCTCCTGTCGCCGTCCTCGTGCTCGCGCTGTGCCTGCAAGCCGCCCCCGTGCATGCCGCGCTGCCAGGGCAGGTCGCACTGCCGGAAGCGGTGGTGTCCCATGTGCAGCCGCTGGCGGGGGGCATGCGTCCGCTCGGGGGCGGAGAGATGCGCTGGTTCGGCTTCAAGGTGTACGACGCTGCGCTGTGGGTGCCGACGGGTGCAGGCTGGTCGGAAGACGGCATGTTTGCGCTCGCCATCCGCTATGCGCGCGACATCGAGGGCGAGCGACTGGTCGACACCAGTATCGACGAGATGCGCAGGATGGGGTTTGCAGACGAGGCGCGGCTGGCGACCTGGCGCGAGATGCTTGCGCGCGCACTGCCCTCGGTCGCGGCGGGCGAAACACTGGTCGGCCTGCGGCTGCCGGGCGCGGGGGCGCGCTTCTGGCATGAGGGGCAGGCCACCGCCGCGTTTGCCGACCCCGACCTCGCGCGCGCCTTCTTCGCCATCTGGCTGGATCACCGCACGCGCGAGCCCGGCTTGCGTGAGCGTCTGCTGGGAAGCACGGGCGCTGCAAAATGAGCGCCGCCGACGCGGGATTCGGTCGTTCCGCCATTCTCGCCTATGGTGCGCTGGGCTTGCCGCTGGCCTTCGCCGCACTGCCCATTTACGTGTATGTGCCGCGACTCTATGCGGACAGCCTCGGCCTGTCGCTGGCGACTGTCGGCTTCGTGCTGCTCGGGGTGAGAGTCTTCGATGCGGTCTCCGACCCGCTGATCGGCTGGCTCAGCGACCGGCTCGCGGGGCGTCGCCTGCTGGTGCTGTCGGCGCTGCCCTTGCTCGCAGCGGGCATGGTCGGCCTGCTGGTACCGCCGCAAGGCGCAGGGGCGCTGTGGCTGGCGGTGCTGGTCACGCTGGTGTCGCTCGCCTATTCGGTGGCCACCATCGCCTACAACGCGTGGGGGGCGGAAGTCGCGCCCACGCGTGCGCTGCGCACCCGGGTCGTGGCCAGCCGCGAGGCTTTTGCCCTGTTCGGCGTGGTGATGGCGGCGGCACTGCCCGGGCTGCTCGCGGCCGAAGGAGGAGAGGCGCAGGGCCTGTCACGCATGGCGTGGCTGTTCATTCCGCTGCTCATGCTCTGTGGCGGATGGACCCTGCTCGCCGCCCCGCTTGCGCCACCGCGGCGGCACATGCGCCAGCCTGTACTGGCCGGCCTGCTGGCAGCGGTGTCATGCCGGCCCTTCAGGAAGCTGCTGCTGGTGTTCGCTGCCAACGGAATCGCGGCGGCCATCCCGTCGGCAACGGTCCTGTTCTTCGTTGCCGACGTGCTGCAGGCCCCTCAGCTGGCCGGGCTCTTCCTGGTGCTCTATTTCCTCAGCGCCGCGCTCAGCCTGCCGGCGTGGGCGAGCCTGTCGCGGCGTATCGGCAAACTGCAGACCTGGCTCGCCGGCATGGTGCTTGCAGTGCTGGTGTTTGCGTGGGCAAGCCTGCTCGGCGCCGGCGAGACCACGGCCTACGCGGCAATCTGCATTCTTTCCGGCATGGCACTTGGCGCCGATCTGGCGATGCCGCCGTCCATGCTCGCCGATCTGCTGGCCGGCGAGGGCGATTCCGGCGATGCACGTGCCGGGTCGTGGTTCGGTTGGTGGAATTTCGTGACCAAGGCCAATCTGGCGCTGGCGGCCGGCCTTTCGCTGCCGCTGCTTGGCTGGCTCGGCTATGCACCGGGCGTGCGCAGCGCCGACGCGCTGTCGGGTCTGGCGACGGTGTATGCCCTGCTGCCGGTGGCGCTCAAGTTCGTCGCCATCGGGCTGCTGTGGCACTGGCGCAGCGCCATTGAGCCTGCCCCCAAAAATGGAGAAACAGCATGATGCGAAAACTGGTTCTGTTGCTCGCCGGCCTGATGAGTCTGGCGGGGTGCTCGTCCGTGGATATCGAAAAGTACCGGGGCACCACGCCCGTGCTGGATCTGCGCGACTACTTCAACGGTACGATCGACGCCCACGGCGTCTTCCAGGATCGCTCCGGCGAAGTGGTCAAGCGCTTCCAGGTGGTGATCGAGGCCAACTGGGAGGGCGACGTGGGGACTCTGGACGAGCGCTTCACCTACTCGGATGGAAGCACCCAGCGCCGCGTATGGACCATCACCCGCAGCGGCCCCGAGTCGTACATCGGCACGGCAGATGACGTTGTCGGCCAGGCACACGGCGAGGCGCGCGGAAACGCACTGCGCTGGCGCTATGTAATGGCACTACCCGTGGATGGGAAGGTCTACAACGTAGACTTTGACGACTGGATGTTCCTGATGGACGACAAGGTGATGCTGAACCGCTCGGCGATGAGCAAGTGGGGCGTGCACCTCGGCGAGGTCACGCTGTCCTTTTACAAACGGGCGCCCTGATGGCCTTGTTCGCACCCCTCAATCCGCCGATCACCGACTGGCGCGGGCAGCGGGTCTGGCTGGTCGGCGCCTCGACCGGCATCGGCGCGGCGCTGGCGCGCAAGCTGGCGGCAGGTGGCGCGCGGGTGGCGCTGTCCGCACGCGGTCTCGATCGCCTGGATGCGCTGGCAGCACAGTGCGAGGGCGCGGTCGTCGCGGCCATGGACGTGACCCGACCAGGCGAACTCGAGCGTGTGCGCGACCGTCTGCTTGCCCAGTGGGGCGGGCTCGATCTCGTGATACTGAATGCGGGTACCTATCAGCCGCTGCGGGCGTGGGAGCTGACACCGGAGCGCATTCGGAAGACGCTGAACATCAACCTGCTCGGGGTCATGGATGGGGTGGCCGCGGTGGTGCCCGGGATGCTCGAACGCGGGCGGGGGGCGATTGCCATCGTGGCCTCGGTCGCAGGCTACGGCGGCTTGCCCAATGCCGCCACCTACGGGCCATCGAAGGCGGCGCTGATCAACTTTTCCGAGACGCTCTACATGGATCTGGCGCCGCGCGGACTGGGCGTGCACCTGATCTGTCCCGGTTTCGTGGCGACGCCACTGACGGCGCAGAACGATTTCCACATGCCCGCCCTGATCACCGCCGAGCAGGCGGCCGACGAGATCATGGCCGGCTTTGCCCGCGGTGAGTTCGAGACCCACTTCCCGAAGCGTTTCACCCGCTTTCTCAAGCTGCTGCAGTGCCTGCCGCGGCGCCTCTACTTTCCGCTCATCCGGCGGGCAACGGGCCTGTAATGACCTCCTTCGACTGTCGCGCGGCTGCCGAGAACGTGGCGCGGTTCTACGAGAACCTCACGCCCCTGCTGCTTGGGAAAATCGACGCCTTCTATGCCGAGAATGCCCGTTTCAAGGACCCGTTCAACGATGTTGCGGGCCTGAAGGCGATCACCCGCATCTTCGAGCACATGTTCGAGACCGTGGAGTCTCCCCGCTTCGTGATCACGAGCATCATTGCCGAGGGACAGCAGGCGATGCTTGCCTGGGACTTTCACCTCAATCTGCGTAACCGGGCGATCGTCATTCGCGGCGTCAGTCACCTGTCCTTCGACGAAGCAGGGCGCGTCGAAGTCCATCGCGATTACTGGGATGCGGCTGAGGAGCTGTATGCCCGATTGCCCCTGATTGGTGCGCTGATGCGCCTGCTGAGGCGCAAGCTGTCGGCAACAGAGGGCTGAAACGCAGTTTGTTGTCATGCAGCAAACATGCCTGCGGGAAAACCCCGAGTACTCGTCACAGGGCTTTATGCGGCTTGATGGTTATCAGATACCGCGCCGCAGCATATTGATTTTTATCAAATAAGTATGTTGCGACCCTGATTTTCACTGTGGCAACATCGATCCACCTGCTCATCGTGTTCTTTGCTGGGGGTCGACATGGGTTTTGCCGGTCGTATCGCAGGATCTTCGCTTCTTCTCGGGTACGTCTCCGGCGTACTCGCACAGGATGCGCCGAGCCGTTACAACCTCCAGCAGCCGGTGACGCGGATCGCCTCAGAGATCTACAGCATGCATACCCTGATGCTGATCATCTGCCTGGTGATCTTCATCGCGGTGTTCGGCGTCATGTTCTGGTCTGTCATTCACCATCGCAAGTCCCGCGGCGCGGTTGCGGCCAATTTCCATGAAAACACGGCGGTCGAGATCGCGTGGACGGTGATCCCGGTGCTGATTCTGCTTGGCATGGCGTGGCCCGCCACCAAGACCGTGATTGCGATGAAGGACACCTCCAACCCCGACATCACCATCAAGGCCACGGGCTATCAGTGGAAGTGGGGTTACGACTATCTGCAGGGCGAAGGGGAGGGCATCCGCTTCCTGTCCGGTTCATCCACACCGCGCGCCCAGATCAGCGGTGGCGAACAGAAAGGCGATACCTATCTGCTTGAGGTGGACAATCCGGTTGTGGTGCCGGTGGGCAAGAAGGTCCGCGTGCTCGTGACCGCCGCCGACGTGATCCATTCGTGGTGGATGCCGGCTTTCGGCGTGAAGCAGGATGCGATTCCCGGCTTCATCCGCGACACGTGGTTCACCGCAGACAAGGAAGGCATCTATCGCGGCAACTGTGCCGAACTCTGCGGCAAGGATCACGGCTTCATGCCGATCGAGGTGCATGTGGTCTCGGCAGAGAAATACACCGAATGGGTCGCATCGCAGCAGGCCCAGGCCACGACAGCCTCTGCGGACGACGCCCGGGAGTGGGCACTGGCCGAGCTGGTCGAGCGCGGCGAGAAGGTTTTCGCGGCCAATTGTGCGGCCTGCCACCAGGCCGATGGCAAGGGGCTGCCGCCGGTATTTCCTGCGCTTGATGGCTCGCCCGTGGTGACGGGCGATGCAAGCGGCCAGATCGAACTGGTGTTGAAGGGCAAGGCGGGGACCGCGATGGCCGCATTCGGCGGGCAGTTGTCGGACGCCGAGCTCGCTGCGGTGATCACCTATACCCGTAACGCCTGGGGTAACCAGTCGGGCGAGGCGGTGCAGCCGGCAGACGTTGTCGCCGCGCGCTGAGGCTGAGGTCGAAGCGGGTTTTGCTGCGGTGTGATTGTAGGGGCCGTCCCGGTCCCGATGGCAAGGTTCTGTCGCGCGTGGGCGCGACAATGGAGGCGTGTGCATGAATACACTGACTCACGATCGGCCCGGCGTTCACCCCCCGCACGGTCATGCGCATGGTCCCACCGGCCTGATGCGCTGGGTGACCACCACCAATCACAAAGACATCGGCACGATGTACATGATCTTCAGTTTCATCATGTTCCTCTCCGGGGGGGTGATGGCGCTGACGATCCGGGCCGAACTGTTCCAGCCCGGTCTGCAGGTGGTGGAGCCCGAGTTCTTCAACCAGCTCACGACCATGCACGGTCTGGTGATGGTGTTCGGCGCGATCATGCCGGCCTTCGTCGGCTTCGCCAACTGGATGATCCCGCTGATGATCGGGGCCAGCGACATGGCCTTCGCGCGCATGAACAACTGGAGCTTCTGGCTCCTGCCGCCCGCGGCCATCCTGCTGCTGGGTTCGTTCTTCGTGCCCGGCGGCGCAACCGCTGCGGGGTGGACGCTGTACGCACCGCTTTCGGTGCAGATGGGCATGGGCATGGATCTGGCGATCTTCGCCATCCACATCATGGGCGTGAGCTCGATCATGGGCGCGATCAACATCGTCGTCACCGTGCTCAACATGCGCGCGCCCGGCATGAACATGATGCGCATGCCGCTGTTCTGCTGGACCTGGCTGATCACCGCCTATCTGCTGATCGCGGTGATGCCGGTGCTGGCCGGTGCGGTCACGATGATCCTGACCGATCGCCACTTCGGCACCAGCTTCTTCAATGCCGCCGGTGGCGGTGACCCGGTGATGTACCAGCACATCTTCTGGTTCTTCGGTCACCCCGAGGTCTACATCATGATCCTGCCGGCCTTCGGGATCGTCAGCCAGATCATTCCGACCTTCTCGCGCAAGCCGCTGTTTGGCTATGCCTCGATGGTGTACGCGACCTCGTCGATTGCGATCCTGTCCTTCACCGTGTGGGCACACCACATGTTCACCACCGGCATGCCGGCAATCGGGCAGCTGTTCTTCATGTACGCGACGATGCTGATCGCGGTGCCCACCGGGGTGAAGGTGTTCAACTGGGTGGCGACCATGTGGCGCGGTTCGCTCAGTTTCGAGACGCCGATGCTGTGGGCCACAGGCTTCATCTTCGTGTTCACAATGGGCGGCTTCACCGGCCTGATCTGCGCCATTGCCCCGATCGACATCCAGCTGCAGGACACCTATTACGTCGTTGCGCACTTTCACTACGTGCTGGTCGCAGGCTCGCTGTTCGCCCTTTTCGCCGGTGCCTATTACTGGCTGCCGAAATGGACCGGGCACATGCCCAGCGAGTTTCTCGGCAAGCTGCATTTCTGGTGCTCGATCGTGTTCTTCAACATCACCTTCTTCCCGATGCACTTCCTCGGCCTGGCAGGCATGCCGCGGCGGATTCCGGATTACGCCCTGCAGTTTGCCGATTTCAACGCGATGGCTTCGATTGGTGCCTTTGGTTTCGGCCTGTCGCAGCTGATCTTCCTGGTCGCCGTCGTGAAGTGCGTCCGTGGCGGCAAGAAGGCGGAAGCGCAGTCGTGGGAAGGTGCGGAAGGCCTGGAGTGGACGGTGCCGTCGCCCGCACCGCATCACACCTTCGAGGACGCACCGGTGCTGGCCAAGGCATGAACAGCGTTGTCGTGAGAGGGGGGCGGAGCGGAGAGTCGGGAGAGGGCAGGCTCCGCCCCAAACTCTCATTCATGTGGCTGCGCAATGTGTATGGATGAGCTGATGACACGAGACGATCGACGTAATGCAAACCTGCGGACCGGGCTCATCCTGGCCGGGGTGGCGTTCGTCTTTTTCGCCATTGTCATCATCAAGTACAAGGTGTTCGGGCAATGAGCAGCGAGCGTCGTGCCAACCGGATTGCAGGTGAGAACCGTCGCCTGCTCGTGCGTCTCGGGGTCTCTGCGGTGGTGATGTTCGGCTTCGGCTTTCTGCTCGTGCCCTTCTACGAGCAGATCTGCGAGGCAACCGGGATCAACAATCTGCTGCAGCCGGACAAGGTGAGTGTGGAGAACACCCAGGTCGACCGTTCCCGCACGGTGCTCGTCCAGTTCGATGCCAATCTGCATGACCTGCCGTGGCGCTTCCAGCCGCAGCAGCGCTCGGTGACGGTGCATCCGGGCGAGATGGTGCATGTCGCATACGAGGTCGGCAACAAGCGCGACCGCCCGATTACCGGGCAGGCGGTGCCGAGCTACGGGCCGCAGGTGGCGGGGCAGTATTTCCGCAAGCTCGACTGCTTCTGCTTCACGCAGCAGACCCTGGCGCCGGGCGAGCAACGCACGATGCCGCTGGTGTTCGTGCTCGATCCAAAGCTGCCTGCGGACGTGACCACGATCACGCTGTCCTACACCTTCTTCGAGATTCAGGGGCGCAACGCAGCAAAAGCTTCGGTTGCGGACAAGTCATGAGCGGTCAGCAGCCGCGTGCCGGCTTCATCGGCACCGTGAAGGCGGTCCTGTGGTCCTTCGTGGGCATTCGCAAGCGCAAGGACTACCACGACGACGCGTCGTCGCTGGACCCGAAGGCGGTGATCGTCGCCGGCGTGCTGGGCGGCCTGATTTTCGTGCTCACCATCGTGGCGGTGGTGAATTGGGTGGTGAGCTAGTCATGGAGAAGCGGCAATGACCGAAGCACTGGAACGCTATTTCGTACCCGAGCCGTCGAAGTTTCCGATCATTGGCGCGATCGCGCTGCTCCTGTTCGGCAGTGGTGCAGCGATGTGGCTGAACAAGGTCGGCGCCGGTCCCTGGATCTTCTTCGGTGGCATCGCCATCCTGATCTACATGCTCTTCGGCTGGTTCGGCCAGGTGGTGCGCGAATCCGAGAGCGGGCTCTACGGCAAGAATGTGGACAAGTCCTTCCGCTGGTCGATGGGCTGGTTCATCTTTTCCGAGGTGATGTTCTTCGCCGCCTTCTTCGGCGCACTGTTCTACGTGCGGGTGCTTGCCCTGCCGTCTCTGGCCACCGGAGACAATGAGGCGCTGCTGTGGGAGGGCTTTACCGGCGCCTGGCCGAGCAGCGGGCCGCGTGCAGGAGATGCCTTCACGCCGATGGGCGCGTGGGGCATCCCCGCAATCAACACCCTGATCCTGCTGACTTCAGGGGCAACCCTGACGTGGGCGCACTATGGCCTGCTCAAGGGCGCGCGCGGACAGCTCAAGCTCGGCCTGCTGGCGACCGTGGTGCTGGGGGCGATCTTCCTGTCGCTGCAGATCTACGAATATACCCACGCCTACTCCGAGCTCAATCTGCGTCTCGACAGCGGCATCTACGGTTCGACCTTCTACCTGCTCACCGGCTTTCACGGCCTGCATGTGACGGTGGGCGCGATCATGCTGACGGTGATGCTGTTTCGCGCGATCGCGGGGCATTTCAGTGCCGAGCATCATTTCGCGTTCGAGGCCGCGGCCTGGTACTGGCACTTCGTTGACGTGGTGTGGCTCTTCCTCTTCGTCGTCGTGTACTGGCTGTGACGGAGGCAGGGGCAAGGATGGCAGAGGATGCGTGATCAGAGCTTGCCGTCTATGAGGCCGGTGGCGAATCCGGCCATCAGCATCAGGAAAAGGGTAATCGACAGCCCGACCCGGATGGCCAGTGCGCGCGCGGTGCGAGTGCTGCTGCCCTTTTCACGCAACATGGAAGCCAGCGCGCTGCCAAGGCTGACGAGGATCAGGACGAGGAAGACGATTACGACGATACGCATGTCGGCACTCCGGATGCAGAAGGCTGATGGCGCATTTTTGCCCGAAACGTCGCGGCTGTCCCCTGTTTTCTGTGCAGGGGGCGTGCAATGAAGCGCCAGCTGCTGCGAATCCTGCCCCTGCTTGCCGGCGTGGCGCTGATGGTGCTCACCGTGCAACTGGGCAATTGGCAGCAGCGCCGTGCCGCAGAGAAGGAAGTGCTGCAGGCGCGCATCGATGTCCTCCTGCAGGCACCGGCGCGGCCGCTGCGCGCGGATGCCGCGACGCTGGAGGAATGGCAGCCGGTGAAGCTTTCGGGCGTGTGGCTCAAGGATGCCACGCGGCTGATCGACAACCGCACGCATCAGGGCCAGGCTGGCTATCACGTGCTGACGCCCTTGCTGCTGAGCGACGGCTCGGGGGCGGTCCTGGTGAACCGCGGCTGGGTGGCCGTGGGCGACCGCCGGCAGTTGCCCCAGGTGCCGACGCCGGCAGGCGAACAGCAGCTCGAAGGCGTGCTCAGGTTGCCCGAGCGCGCGCCGTTCATGCTTGCGGCCGACAGTGGCGGGGCGGCGGCGCCGGTATGGCAGCAGGTCGACCCGGGCCGCCATGCAGCGCTGGTCGCACCTGCCCTGCTGGCCGCGTGGGTGCTGCAGCAGCGCTCGCCGGCTGCCGACGGACTGGTGCGCGACTGGCCGCAGCCGGCCGCTGGCATCGATCGCCACCATGCCTATGCATTTCAGTGGTACGCCCTGGCCGGCCTCGCCGGCTGCCTGAGCGCCTGGTCCGCCTGGCGCCTGATTACACGGAGATCCGATGACGACCGCTCAACTCGACTCGCCCGTGGCTGAAGCCCGCCCGCCGGTGACGGCCGCCGACCGGCGCAAGGGGCGTCGCACCCTGCTGCTGCTGGCCTTCGTGTGCGTCCTGCCGGTGATCGCGTCCTACCTCATGTTCTATGTGTGGCCGCCTCAGGGACGGGTCAATCACGGCGACCTGCTGACACCCGCCGCGCTGCCGGCAACGGTGCTGCAGGGCGCGGGCGGACAGGCGCCCCTGCAGCGCAGCGAACTCGAGGGCAAATGGACCTTGCTCCTTGTTGCCCCCGCAGCATGCGACGAGGCCTGCGCGCGCGCGCTCTACGTGTCGCGTCAGGCGCGGGTGGCGCAGGCGAAGGAAATGGACCGGGTAGGGCGGGTCTGGCTGCTCGCCGATGCAGCTGAGCCCGATTCGGCCCTGCTCGCGACACACGAGGACCTGCGACTGGCGCGGGCCGACAGTGCCTGGCTGGCTGCACTGCCTGCGGCTGCGCCGGGCTCGGTGTGGATGGTCGATCCGCTGGGCAACGTGATGATGCATTTTGCCGATGAGGCGGATACGACAACTGCCGCGCGTGCAATGAACAAGGACCTGCAGCGTCTGCTGAAGTACTCCGCGCTGGGCCGGGGAGGGCGCGAATGAACGCATATCGCCGCCTCATCTTCGCGGCGCTGATGCTGACTGCGGTGGTTGTGGTGTTCGGCGCCTACGTGCGTCTGGCCGATGCCGGCCTCGGGTGTCCGGACTGGCCCGGCTGCTACGGCAAGATCACGCCTCACCATGCGGCGGAAGACATCCTGGGGGCACACGCCGCCGATCCCCATGGGCCGGTGAGTCTGCCCAAGGCATGGAAGGAAATGGTGCATCGCTATCTGGCGGCAAGTCTCGGCCTGATGATCATCGGCATTGCGGTGCTGGCGTGGCGACACCGCAGTCACAAGGGCGCCGCACCGTGGGTGGCGACGCTGCTGGTGGGGGTGGTGATCTTTCAGGGCCTGCTCGGGAAGTGGACGGTGACCCTGCTGCTCAAGCCCGCCATCGTCACCGGCCATCTGCTGGGTGGGCTGACGACGCTGGCTCTGTTGACGTGGCTTGCCGCACGGGTTGCCGGCGCGCGGCGCGAGGTCGTGCCGCCCCGGCTTCTGTGGGCTGCCCGGGCCGGTTTGCTGGTGCTGGCCGTACAGGTTGCGCTGGGCGGCTGGACCA
This sequence comes from Parazoarcus communis, assembly GCF_003111645.1. Taxonomy (NCBI): domain Bacteria; kingdom Pseudomonadati; phylum Pseudomonadota; class Betaproteobacteria; order Rhodocyclales; family Zoogloeaceae; genus Parazoarcus; species Parazoarcus communis. The sequence goes on along the minus strand of NZ_CP022187.1, from coordinate 2,835,815 downwards.
GCACCAATTACGCCGCGCTGGCGTGCACCGATTTTCCGACCTGCCACGGCAGCCTGTGGCCCGTGGCCGACTATGCGAACGCCTTTCACGTCGTGCGTGAACTGGGGATGACGGCAGATGGCGAGCTGCTCTCACTGTCCGCACTGACCGCCATTCACTGGTCGCACCGCCTGGGGGCGCTGGTTGCCGGCGGGGTGTTGCTGATGCTGGGCTGGGCGCTGGCGCGGCGGGTGCCTACTGCGGGCGCAGGCGTAGCGCTGATTGCTGCGGTGCTGATGCAGATCTGTCTCGGTGTCGCCAACGTCGCGCTTTCACTGCCCCTGCCGCTGGCGGCGATGCACAACGCCGGCGCCGCAGTGCTGGTGGGTTTGATGGTGTGGATCAACTTCCGTCTGCAGGCCCGCGGGATCGCGCGGCCGGCGCCGGCCGGGCTCGGGCGTCTGCTGCCGCTTTCGCCGCGTTCGCAGCGCCGGGCCTGAGACGGTTAAACCAAACAAAGGAGTGCGTTCATGAAAACCCTCACCCTGGGGCATGCACTCGGCAGTGGCCGGCTTCGTGCCTTCTACGTGCTGACCAAGCCACGCGTCAATGCGCTGATCGTCTTCTGTGCCGTGATCGGCATGTTCCTCGCCGTTCCGGACGGTTTGCCATCCGCCGCGACGGTGTTTGCCGCAACCATCGGGATCGCATGTGTTGCGGGCGCTGCGGCCGCGATGAACTGTCTGATCGAGCAGGGGATCGATGCGCGAATGGCACGCACGCGGGCGCGCCCACTGCCGCGTGGCGAGCTGGCGCCGCGCGAGGTCGCCGGCTTTGCGGCGGTGCTCGGAGGCAGCGGGCTGTTCGTGCTGCATCAGGCGGTGAATCCGCTCACCATGTGGCTCACCCTCGCCACGTTTGTCGGCTACGCCGTGGTCTACACGGTGTTTCTGAAGCCCAGAACCCCGCAGAACATCGTGATCGGCGGGGCCTCGGGTGCGATGCCGCCGGTACTTGGCTGGGCCGCCGTCACCGGCGACGTGAGTGGGGACGCGCTCCTGCTCTTTCTGATCATCTTCGCGTGGACGCCGCCGCATTTCTGGGCGCTGGCGCTCTATCGCACGGCCGACTATGCGCGCGCCGGCCTGCCGATGTTGCCGGTCACCCACGGGTCGGAGTACACCCGGCTGTCGGTGCTGCTGTACACGCTGATCCTGTTCGGCGTCACCTTGCTGCCTTTTGCCACGCAGATGAGCGGGCTGATCTATCTGGCCTCGGCCGTTGCGCTCGGCGCCCGTTTCATCCATTACGCATGGCGCCTGTATCGCGATTACAGCGACGCACTGGCACGCAGGACTTTCCGCTTCTCCATCCTGTATCTATCATTGCTCTTCGCCGCGTTGCTTGCGGACCACTATCTTCGCTTCTGACCCCTTCCTGATGCTTCGTTCCCTGATTGTGGCAGCCACCGTGCTGCTGGTCGGCGCATGCGCCGAGCCCCCGCCTTCGTTTCATGCTACCGACATTACTGGTGCCGATTACGGCAAGACGCTTGCGCTAGACGACCACAACGGCACGCCTCGAACGCTGGCCGATTTCAGCGGCAAGGTGGTGACGATCTTCTTTGGCTACACGCAGTGTCCGGATGTGTGTCCGACCAATCTGTCGACCATGAGCGAGGTGATGCGCAAGCTTGGCCCGGAGGCGGACAAGGTGCAGGTGCTGTTCGTCACCGTCGACCCCGAACGCGACACGGCAGAGCTGCTCGCGCAGTATGTGCCGGTGTTCGACAAGCGCTTCCTGGGGCTGGTGGGCGATCTCGATGCCACCGCGGCGGTGGCGAAGGATTTCCGCGTGTTCTATCGCAAGAGTGGCGATACCGAGGGTGGCAACTACACGGTCGACCATTCGGCCGGGACCTATGTCTTCGACCCGTCAGGCAAGTTGCGGCTGTATGTGAAGCACGGCGAAACCGCAGACAACATCAGCGAAGACATCGGCAGGCTGCTCGCCGGACGCTGAAACGCAAACGGCAGCGTTGCCGCTGCCGTTTGTCGGGTGTGTTGCCGGGAGACCTTGCTCAGACCGTTTCGGCGAGCAGTCCGCGCATCTTCTGCATGGCCTTGGCTTCGATCTGGCGGATTCGTTCGGCAGACACGCCGTACTCTGCAGCGAGTTCGTGCAGGGTCGCGCTGTCGCCTTCGGTCAGCCAGCGACGCTGGACGATGGCGCGGCTGCGATCATCGAGCGAACCCAGCGCATCGCGCAGTCCTTCGTCCTGAAGACGCGCGTTTTCGGCCTGTTCAAGGGCTTCGGACGGCTCGGCGTGCGGGTCGGGCAGATAGGCAATCGGCGCGAAACGCTCGTCATCGTCGTCATTGCTGCCATCGAGCGGCACTTCACGTCCGCCAAGACGGGTTTCCATTTCCACCACTTCTTCGGGCTTGACGCCAAGGTGCGTGGCGATCGTCTGCACCTCACCCGGGTTCAGCGTGCTGGTGTCCTTCTTCAGGCTGCGCAGGTTGAAGAACAGCTTGCGCTGCGCCTTGGTGGTGGCGATCTTGACCAGACGCCAGTTCTTCACGATGTACTCGTGAATCTCGGCCTTGATCCAGTGGATCGCGAACGACACCAGACGCACGCCGCGTGCAGGGTCGAAGCGCTTGACGGCCTTCATCAGACCGATGTTGCCTTCCTGGATGAGGTCGGCATGCGGCAGGCCATAGCCCAGATAGCCGCGAGCGATGGAAACAACCACGCGCAGGTGTGACATGACGAGCTCACGGGCTGCTTCGACATCACCCTCGTCGCGCAACCGGGTCGCCAGGCTCACCTCTTCCTGCTCGGTGAGCATCGGAAGGCGATTCACCGACTGGATGTACTGGTCGATGCTGCCTGTGGCTGACGGTACGGGAAACGACAAAGCTTGTGACATTGATTCAGGTCCTCCTCAAGCTGCATGTTAGCACTCGATGCGTCTGAGTGCTAACGGGCGGAAGAGTTCCCCCCCAGGAGTCCCTTCATGGAGTGCTGGGGGCGTCAGTGGCCGTGGGGCTTCAGGTCCTGATGCTTGTGCGGGGTCTTGTGATTGGCATCGAACCATTCCTGAGCCAGTCGGTGAGCGCGTTCAGTGTCAGCGTCCGGCATCTGGAGGCCGGCCGCGGCCCGGAGGTAGTGGGCGTCTTCATGTCCGCCAGAGGCGGCCAGGTCCAGCCATTTGTATGCTTCAGTCAGGTTCTTCGCAACGCCATCGCCTTCCAGGTACATCTGCCCCAGCCGGAACTGCGCGTTTCTGTCCCAGTTCTTCGCAGCGCGTTCAAACCACTTGAGCGCCTCGGCAGGGTTCCTCTGTTCGCCCATCCCGGCATACAGCAGAAATCCTGCGCCGTACTGAGACTCGACGCTTCCCTTGTCTGCTGCGCGAAGAAACCACGACTTGGCCTGCGCGAGATCGCGCGGGGTACCCTGACCTTCCATATACATGCGTGCAACAGTGTGCTGAGCCTGCGGGAGCCCCTGTTCGGCGGCCTTGAGGAACCACTTGAAGGCTTTGCCCTTGGCGCCCTGCTGGCCTGCATGAAACAAGCCCAGATTGTATTGGGCCATGACGTAACCCTGATCCGCTGCCTTGGTCAGCCATGCGACCGCAGCCGACGGATCGTGTTTCATTCCCTGGCCATTGAGAAGCAGCATGCCGGCGCTGAACTGTGAGGGGGGGTGCCCCTTTGCCGCTGCAAGCTCAAAAGCCTTGAACGCGCGCTGGTGATCCATCTTCAACTCATTGCCCGAGCCGTTGAAATAAATCATGCCCAACGCGTATGAGGCCTCCGTGTGCCCATTGGCGCTCGCTTTTTCTAGCCATTTCACGCCATTCCTGATATCGGCCTTGCCTGCCCGTCCTGAAAGAAGCAATGCGCCCAGATTGAACTGAGCGTCGGCATTTCCGGCGGTCGCTGCGGTTTGCCACTCCTTTTGTGCTGTTGCGAAGTCGCCCTTGCTTGCAGCGTCCGACCCAGCCTTGAAGTCGGCGACCGCCGAGGTGCTCATTCCGCTCGCAAGCAGAAGGCAAAGCAGGAAATGGCTGAACTTTTTCATGGTGACACTCGAATTCAATGGTGGAAATACTGCTGATTCAGGTTTGAGTGGATCAGGCTGGCGCGATAACCCGCTGGCGTTTCAGGTCCTGGCAATCGCCTGGGGGCGCTGAATATTCGGGCTGATTCAGTCAGGTGCGAAAGAATGCCTGATATCGACCGACTTTGCAGTACTCGCATACGGCGCGAAATAAACCGTGATGCGGCGTTTGATGGATCTGGGTTGATCTGTGATTCTCGGGCTGATTTGGTACAAATTGCGCTCGCGAATAAGAGTTCGCGAATATAAGAGGTTCTATATATTTGGCGGTTTGTAGCATTTTAGAGATTAAGCGGGTAGCAGATACCTGATAAGTGCCTGAATTGTCTTGACGCGTGCTTTATGCCTAAAGACAATGAAAACTCAGGGGTTTTGTAACAAACAATAACCGAGGTTCAATGTGATCCGATATTTTCAGATTCTTAGAGCGTGGTGGGGCGGAGCGCTGCTCTTCGTTGCGGCCATGCTGCTGCCCTTGACCGCGAGTGCGGGTCACCTGTTTACACAGGCAAGTTCGAACACCCCCGTTGCGTTGAACAGCGGGCAGGGTATCCAGATTACGCAGCTCACGTTTGAGAATAACTGCGGTGGCTCGTGTAATGGCGATGTCAGTGTCAATTTCAGTGGCGGCGCGACCGCGACCGCGTGGTCTGCCGGTGATGCAATCCAGCTTACCATCGGGTCATGGACTCAGACCTTCACGTACGACGGCATGGTTGCCGCTGGGGGATCGCAGGACGGTTCCTATTTCAGTATCAACAGTACCAGCCTGGCTGCTGCGGGCATTTCGCCGACCGGACAGGCGACGTGGACAGTTATCGCCACCGCCGGTCAGTTTACGTTCGAAGGCTATCGCATCTATACGGTAGGTGGCACAGCAGGGGACACCTACAACGGCACGGGCGCAGGTCCCATCAACCAGACGCAGGTAGTGAGTGCATCGCAACTGGGCGGGAGCGGCGGTTTCGTGCCGGTGGCCGAGCAGGGCGAGAAGGATGTCGCACGGGTGCTCGATGCCCTCAATGGAACGTCGACAGGGCAGATGGGGGCCGTCATTGCGGCGATCTCGTCGATGACGCCCGATAGCCAGCGTCTGGCGATGAAGTTGATCTCTCCAGAAAGCAGTGTGGTGCTGGGCGGGGCCGCATTGAGCACTTCGTCGTCCGCGCTCGACACGGTTCAGGTGCGGCTTGATGCGCTACGCACCGGTGTCGGCGTCCAGTCCGGTTTCAGGACGGCGCACAACGCCCATGCGGGCGATCATCAGGAAGGCATGTCCTCCGGTGACGAAGCACTCAATCGCAGCTTCTGGCTGAAGGCGTTTGGCAGCAAGTCCAAGGTGGGTGCCAAGAGTGGCTTTGCCGGTTCGGAGAGCGATGTTTACGGCATGATGGCCGGATTCGATACGCAGATGAGCAACGGCTGGCTGCTGGGTGGCGCGTTCTCGTATGCCAAGACCGATGTCGACATGAACGATTTCCGCAGTGGTGATGCCGCGGACATTTCGTCCTATCAGTTGACGGGTTATTTTGGACGTTCGTTTGAACGCTGGTATATCGACGGTATGGTCGCGTATGCCTATCAGGATTACTCGACCAAGCGGAATACCCACCTGACCGGCGTTGCCAAGGGCGATTTCGACGGCCAGCTGTACGGTATGCGTGTGATCGCGGGCATGCCCTTTGCACTGAGCGACAAGCTTCGACTCACGCCGCTGCTCGGTTTCGAAACCTTTCGCGTAGAGCAGGGTGGCTATACCGAATCTGGCGCAGGCGTCCTTTCGCTGGCAGTGAAAAGCGATGATGTGAGTCGTTTGCGTTCGCTGCTGGGGGTCGAGCTGAGCTCCAGCATGAAGCTCGCGGACAGCAGTGTGCTGAGTCCGGCAGTCAAGCTGCTGTGGCGCCACGAGTTCGAGAACGACGGCGCGACGGCGAACAGCGCATTTGTTGGCGGTGGTGGCCAGTTCGAGACGACAGGCCAGAAGGCCATCCGCGACGTCTATGCATTGTCCGGGCGCTTGAACTGGGAAATGAGCGATCGTTTCGAGTTGGCACTTGAGCTCGGCGCGGAAGCAGGCGAGAAATATCAAAGTCTTAATGGCCAGGTGTTTGGTCGCTGGCGTTTCTGAGCTTGGTTTGCGTAAAAGGGGGCGCCTCAGGGCGCCCCCTTTTTTTGCAACCTTGGATCGCACTGTCGGCTGCTCAGGCTTACGTTATAGTCCGACGGGGCGTCGGGCGGGTGGGCGTTGGCCCTGAATCCGGGAGCCCATCACGGTCCTTGGTACGAGTTGAATGTGATGAATGTGCACAACAGCAGGCGCCGGTTCCTCAGGCATGGGGTGCGGGCTGCGGTATTTTTCGGGACGCTGACGCGCATGGTGCCTTTGCGTGCTGCCGGGGGGGCGGCTCAAAGGCGGGGAAAACTGCTTGCTGCCTTTGTGGATACCTTGATTCCAATGGACTTGACGCCTTCAGCCTCACAGTTGAAGCTTGATCGGCGCCTCGTTGCGCATGCGGCCAGGATTGTGAACTATCCGCAGTTGCTGGAGCTCGGAGCACAGTGGCTCGATGCCCAGGCGTCCGCGCAATACGGACTGGCGTTCGAAGCCTTGCGGCCGGAGCAGCGCGATCGTATCGTGGCGCAGGCTGAGGCAAGCCCCAGGAACGGCATTCCGAAGATGTTTTTCGACCGAGTGCTGGCAGATCTGATGAGCTTCTATTACGCAGAGCCGGCAAGTTGGGTTGGAATGGGTTTTGAATCGCCGCCTCAGCCCAGGGGATATCCCGATTACACGCTCGCACCGGCAAGGAGGGCGAATGGCCAAGCGGGTGTATGACACTGTGATCGTCGGCTCGGGGGCGGGCGGCGGTGCAGCGGCATGGGCACTGACCCGCAAGGGCTTGAGGGTGCTGATCCTTGAGGCTGGGCCGCGTTATGACCCTTTCAAGGATTACAAGGCGAGCACACGGGACTGGGAGGAGGGCTTCCCGGTCAAGGCGGGCAGCCAGGGGCGGTATACCTACGGTGAAATGCAGGCCTTGTCCGGGCAGTGGTCTCAGCTCCGGTCATGGAACCATGTATCCGGTCTGCTCAATCCGGGTGACAGGCGCGCTTCCTTCGGCTATCACCACGTGAGGGCCGTGGGGGGGAGCTCACTGCACTTTACCGGTGAGGCGCACCGCCTGAATCAGCAGTCCATGCGCTTGCACAGTCGCTTCGGGGTCGGCGCCGACTGGCCTCTGTCCTATCAGGACCTTGAACCGCACTACCTGGAGGCCGAGCGGTTTGTCGGGGTCGCTGGCCCAGCGGCAGATCCCTATCGGCCTCGCTCGGCCCCGCTCCCCTACGAAGCACACCCATTTGCCTACAGCACCCGCTTCCTGCAGAAAGGTTTTGCGGCCAAGGGTATGCAGTTGGTGGCGAACCCGCTCGCCGTGCTCCCGGAGGCACGCGAAAATCGCCCTGCCTGCAATTATTGTGGTTGCTGCCTCAAGGGTTGCCCGAGAACGGACAAAGGTACGATCGACGTGACTTACCTGAGGGCGGCCGAAGCCAGCGGCTTGTGCGATATCCGCACGGATACCACGGTCGTGCGGATCGAGACCGGTGCGGAAGGGAAGGTCGTGGGAGTTCATTACCGTGATCGCAATGGCGCCGGGTTCGTTGAAACGCCGAAACTCGTGCTCGCCGCCGGTGCCATCGAAACCCCGCGGCTGTTGCTTGCCTCAAAAGACATGCGCTCGCCCAAGGGGCTCGCCAACGAGTCCGGACAGGTCGGGCGGAATTTCATGGAGACACTGCTCTGGACCAGCAATGCGCTGTGTCCGGAGAACCTTGGCAGCCATCGCGGTTTGCCAGTAGATAGCATCTGCTGGACTTACAATGCTCCGGATTCGATTCCGGGTGTCGTTGGCGGATGTCGCTTCTCGCCCTCGGTTGCCGAGTCGGATCTCCTGGGGCCGATAAACTATGCGAAAAGAGTCGTGAAGGGTTGGGGGCGTGCGCACAAGCAGGCCATGAGGACGTCATTTGGGAGAGTGCTTTCCTTGTCCGGTATCTGCGAGAGTCTCCCTCACCCAGAGTCATATGTCGCACTCGACCCGTCGGTGAAGGATTCAACCGGCGTGGCCGTGGCACGCATTCACAGTCATGTCGACGACATGGCGATGAAGCGTATCGCCTTCATGGCCAAGACCTGCAGGGAGATTCTCAAGGCGTCCGGAGCCGGGCCGATATTCGAGGAGTTCAGCTCCTACGATATTTTCAGTTCGACGCATGTATTCGGTACTTGCCGCATGGGAACTGATCCGCGCAACTCGGTTGTCGATGCATGGTGCCGCAGCCATCGCTGGAACAATCTCTACATCGTCGACGCCAGCGTGTTTCCGAGCACGGGAGGCGGAGAGTCTCCCGGATTGACGATCCAGGCGCTGGCGCTGCGTGCGATGGGCGCCATGGCTCCGGCCACCTGAACGACGGGGCAGAATGGGGTTGTCGGATCCCTCGGAACTGGAAAATCGAATCTTGAGCCTGGGGTGTCCGGGCGTTGGAAGAACGTATGAAGAACATCCCCAGGCGCAAGGCCGAAAAACGCACTGCAGCCTCGTTCCGGAATGGTTACATCATTTCGCCGGCTTTTGATTTCTGGGTGACTGGCGGTGTTTCCATTGTGGTCGTCAGCGTCATGCTGGTTTACCTGTGGTGGGCAGGGAGCATATCGTCGTCCTTGCCCGCGGCGAGCGTTGGCGGACTGATGGGCAGCGCAATCATTTTTCAGGTCCTGATCAACTGGCCTCATTTCATTGGTGCGTACAGTCTGCTGTACCGGCCGCGCACGAACCTCAAGAAGTACCCGCTCGCAACGATATATGTACCGCTTGCGCTGATCCTGATCGTTGCAGCAGCGGTCTTCCTGGGAACGCCCGGTCCGAACGGCGGAATCGCCGTGCATCAAGACTTGGTCTATGTACTCTGGCTCGGTGCGGCCTTCTACCTGGCGTGGCATTACACCGGCCAGGCGTGGGGCATGGTGGCGTGTTTCTCGAAGCTGACCGGCCTGGAGCTGTCCCCAGGAGAGCGTCGGCTACTTCGGGTGGGCTTGCGTACCTTGCTGGTGTGGCATGTTGTGTGGGGGGCTCAGGATCTTCCTGCTCATTGGCTGGGCGCGCTGCATTCAATGATTCCAGCCGCACTTCGGTTCATGAATCTTGTCTGTTGCTGTGCCTTCCTGGTCGGTGTGGTGATCTGGTTCAGGATTGGAGCACGCACTGGGCGGGCACCTGACCGCAGGATTCTGGCTTCCTGGCTGGCAATCTACATGTGGTACCTGCTGCTGTTCTTCGAACCGGCGGCGTATCTGATAGTGCAATTCTCACACTCCCTGCAGTACCTGGTGTTTCCGTTGAGGATGGAGTTGAACCGGGCGGGCTTGTTCGCAGGGGCGTCAAACCGCACGCGTCTCCTGTTCTGGAGTGGGCGTTATTACATAGTGCTCGTCCTGATCGGGCTGTTCGTCTTCCATCTGCCGGAGTATTTTTCCGACCTGTCGGGCGCATATACGTTTGCGCTTGCGGTGGCGAGTGCAGTCAGCATTCACCATTACTTTGTGGACAGCTGCATCTGGCGGGTTCGTGACCCGAGTGTCCGCAAAGGCCTTTTTGCGCATCTCGCACCGGGGAATGCCTGAGTGGGGATGGATGGCCTTCGAGCCTGCTGGATCGTCGTCAGCGCGCTAATGCTGGCAGCGTGTGCGGCGGGTGCGCTTGATCCGGAAGAACGACTTCGGCGTGCGGAGGAGATTGCCGCAGGCAGCCATTTGACCCGCGGGACCTTCGAGACCGGCACGTTTCGGCTGACAGGCTTCGTGAAACCGGGGAAGGGAGATGTCCTGAGTGTCTACATCGAGGGAGATGGTTTTGCCTGGGTTACCCGGCACCGTCCTTCAAGAGACCCTACGCCGGTTGATCCGGTCGCGCTGCGTCTGGCTGTCGCCGACGGCGGGAATGTGGCCTACATCGCACGGCCGTGCCAGTACAGCCGCGTCGTTTCCCCGGAGTGTGATGCCCGCTACTGGACCTCGGAGCGTTTCGCTCCAGCGGTGATTGATGCCTTGAATGTGGCCCTGAATCAGGTAAAGCTGCAGTCGGGCGCGAACGCACTGGTGCTCGTGGGCTATTCGGGGGGCGGGGCCGTTGCAGCGCTGCTTGCTGCGCAGCGATCGGATGTCGTGCATCTGATCACGGTGGCGGGAAATCTCGATCACGCTGTCTGGAGCCGTTTGCACGGTCTTTCCCCGCTTGAGGGGTCGCTGAATCCGCCTGATTTTTGGCCAGGGCTGGAGGGCATCCCGCAGACTCATTTCGTTGGGGCACTGGATCAGACCGTACCGATCACGGTCTATCGTGCGTATCGGTCCCGCTTTCGTGAGGAGGCAGATATCCAGGTGCGGATCGTGGATGCTGCGGATCATCGGTGCTGCTGGGCTCGGGAGTGGCCTCATCTGCTCGAAACAATATCGAATCGTGGCGTCTGGTAACGCTCATTCATCAAACTTTGTGGGGCGTCTTTGCGTGGAAATAGGATTGCTGGAACTGGGGGCACGCGTTGTCCCGTTGACTGACTCTGGCGCGGTGATGGCGCGGGCTCCGGATGGGGGGCACGCATGAGCCTGACCAAGGTCTTCACGCTGATGGTGCAGGGCACCACCTCCGATGCGGGCAAGAGCACGCTGGTTGCCGGTCTGGCGCGTGCGCTGGTACGCCGCGGACTGCGGGTGGCACCGTTCAAGCCACAGAACATGGCGCTCAATTCGGCGGTCACGGCCGACGGTGGCGAGATCGGCCGGGCGCAGGCGCTGCAGGCGGTGGCGGCGCGGGTGGCGCCGCATACCGACTTCAATCCGGTCCTGCTCAAGCCCTCTTCCGACATCGGTGCGCAGGTGATCATCCATGGACGGCCGGCGGCGAACCTTTCGGCGCGGGACTATCACAACTACAAGCCCACTGCGATGGCTGCGGTGATGCAGTCGTGGAAGCGTCTGACCGATGCCTACGAATGCGTTCTCGTCGAAGGTGCCGGAAGCCCGGCGGAAATCAATCTGCGCGACCGTGATATCGCCAACATGGGTTTTGCGGAGGCGGCCGATGTGCCGGTCATCCTGGTAGCCGACATCGATCGTGGCGGGGTGTTCGCACATCTGGTGGGAACGCTCGACCTGCTGTCGCCCTCGGAGCAGGCGCGGGTGAAGGGTTTCGTGATCAACCGCTTCCGCGGCGATATCGGCCTGCTGCAGTCGGGGCTCGACTGGCTCGAAGCCCGCACCGGCCGTCCGGTGTTTGGCGTGCTGCCCTATCTGCACGGACTGTTTCTGGACGCCGAGGATGCGCTTGCGGATGCGACCGTGGATGGCGGCGGCGAGGTGCCGGTGTTGCGCGTGGTGGCGCCGGTGTATCCGCGCATCTCGAATCACACCGATCTCGATGCGCTGCGTCTCCATCCCCAGGTCGATTTTCGCTGGGTCGGGCCGGGGCAGGAGATGCCGCCCGCCGACCTGATCGTGATGCCCGGTTCCAAGAGCGTGCAGTCGGACCTCGCATGGCTGCGCGAACAGGGCTGGGACCAGGCGATCCTGAAGCACCTGCGCTACGGCGGCAAGGTGGTGGGGATCTGCGGCGGCTTCCAGATGCTCGGGCGCTCGCTCGGCGATCCCCATGGCGTGGAGGGGCGGGCAGACACCGTGTCCGGCCTCGGTGTGCTCGACATGGCGACCGTGCTCGAGCGCGAGAAGCAGCTAGAGAACGTCCACGGGACGCTCTGTTTCGGGGGCGATCCTGTCGTCAGCGGCTACGAGATTCACATGGGGGTATCCAGCGGCCCCGCCCTGCAGCGTCCGGCGCTGATGTTGGCCGGCGACCGCCCTGACGGCGCCCTGTCGGCCGACGGGCAGGTGATGGGAAGCTATGTGCACGGGCTGTTTGACTCGCCCGCCGCCCTTGATGCGCTGCTGCGCTGGGCGGGCGCGGAAGGGGCGCTGGACCGCGTCGACCTCGCCGCGCGCCGCGAAGCAGATCTCGACCGACTCGCCGACTCGATCGAGTCGGCCATCGACATCGATGCCCTGATGCGTGCTGCTGCCAGCTGAGGCCCCCGCGGGCGCTCAGTGCCCCTTGAACACCGGCTTGCGTTTGCTGAGGAAGGCGTCGATGCCCTCGCGGTAATCGTCGGTGGCGAGGAAGTCGAATGCGCTGCGGCGTTCGTCCTCGCTCAACGGCGCGCCCGTCATCAGGCGGCGCACCCATTGCTTGTGCCAGCGCGCAACCAGTGGTGCGCCGGCGGCAATCCGTCCGGCGGCGCCGAGCGCTTCGTCGATGACGCGCTCGTCGTCGACAACCCGCGTCAGCAGTCCTTTTGCGAGGGCTTCCTGAGCATCCAGAATGCGGCCTTCGAGCAGGATCTCAAGCACGACGGCGGGGCCGACCAGCGCCAGCAGGCCGGCCATTTCGCCCGGATACATCGAGAAGCCGAGCTTGTTGATCGGCGCGCCGAAGCGGGCGGACGCACCCGCAATCCGGATGTCGCAGCAGCCTGCGATCTCCAGTCCGCCCCCGACACAGGCGCCCTGAATCGCGGCGACCGTGGGTACCGGGCAGTTGCGGATCGCGTCCAGCGCCGCGGCCACGAGTTCCTCGTGGTAGTGCAGGGCGTCATCCACGGTGGCGCGGACGGTCAGGAATTCCTCGATGTCGCCACCCGCGGCGAAAGCCTTGTCGCCTGCCCCGCGCAGGATGACGCAGCGTACCTCTGCATCGCGTCCGCAGTGTTCCATTGCCGTGCGCAGATCCCGCCACATCGCAGCGTTGACCGCGTTCAGCCGGTCCGGATTGGAGAGTGAAACGGTGGCGATGCCGTCGGCGCGATCGACAATGATCTGACTATCCATCTTGTGTTGACTCCGGTCGAAGGTGGGCGCGAAAGGGGCTGAAAATGCACGGCAAAGCGTGCCGCGCCTGAGTGTGGAAAACCACGATTGTCCCACGAGCAAAAAAATTATTTATTTTTCCATACGGAATAGTATGGACTCTTGTGAATGATATATCATTCGCCCGTTTGGCATGCGCCGCGGAAGACGGCACAGCCACATGGAGGAGGGTGGAGGAAGCGACGATTTTTTCGTTGTTTTCTTGGAGGGGGAGTAGACGTGTCGATATCAATGTATGCGCACATCAGGCGCAATCCGCGATTCGCGGAACTCGTGGCCAAGCGTACGCGGTTTGCTACAAGGCTTTCCGCAGTGGTGCTGGTGATTTTCTATGGTTTCGTGCTGACGGTGGCCTTCGCACCCGACGTGATCGCAATGCGCCTCTTCGAGGGCAGCAACCTCACGCTCGGTATCGCGCTCGGCCTGTTCCAGTTCGCGCTGTTCTGGGTGCTGACGCTCGTGTATGTGCGTCGGGCCAACGGCGAATTCGACGACATCAACAACGAAATCGTCCGTGCGGCGTGGAAGGAAGAAAAATAATGCGCGCCTCCATCGTTTCCCGTCTGGGTGTCGCTTCCGGCGCACTCGCCGGCTCGGCTGTCGCGCTGGCAGGGCCTGCGGTTGAAGCCACTGTTCAGCAGCCGCTCAACCTGCACGCGATCGGCATGTTCTTTGTGTTCGTCGTGATGACGCTGGCCATTACCTACTGGGCCGCAAGTCGCACCAAGACGACCGCAGACTTCTACACCGCCGGCGGTGGCATCACCGGCTTCCAGAACGGTCTGGCGATCGCGGGCGACTACATGTCCGCGGCCACGCTGCTAGGCCTGACCGCGATGATGTACATGCAGGGCGTCGACGCCTACATCTACATGATCGCCTTCTTCGTGGGCTGGCCGATCATCCTGTTCCTGATGGCGGAACGCCTGCGCAATCTGGGCAAGTTCACCTTCGCCGACATCACCTCCTATCGCCTCAACCAGGGCAAGGTGCGGACCATGGCTGCGGTCAGTTCGCTCACCGTGGTGTGCTTCTATCTGGTGGCGCAGATGGTGGGTGCCGGTCAGCTGATCAAGCTGCTGTTCGGGCTGGAGTACAACGTTGCGCTGTTCGTGGTCGGTGCGCTGATGATGGTGTACGTCACCTTCGGCGGCATGGTTGCCACCACCTGGGTGCAGATCATCAAGGCCTGCCTGCTGCTGATCGGCGGTACCACGGTGATGCTGCTCGCTTTCAGCCAGTTCGGCTTCAGCTTTGACGAGCTCACCACGCGTGCAATGGAAGTGCATCGTCTGGGCGCCAAGCTGCTGGCCCCGGGCAGCCTGCTGGCCGATCCGGTCACTGCGATCTCGCTCGGCATCGGCCTGATGTTCGGCACTGCCGGCCTGCCGCACATCCTGATGCGCTTCTTCACCGTGACTGACGCCAAGGAAGCGCGCAAGTCGGTGCTGTACGCATCCGGGATCGTGGCCTACTTCTTCAACGTCATCGCACTGATGGGCCTCGCTGCAATCCTGATCGTCGGTCAGAGCCCGGAGTACTTCGAGGGCGGCGAGATTGGCGGCAAGATCGTCGGTGGCAACAACATGGTCGCGATGCACCTTGCGCAGGCCGTGGGTGGCAACCTGCTGCTCGGCTTCCTGTCGGCAGTGGCCTTCGCCACCATCCTGGCCGTGGTTTCAGGGCTTGCGCTGGCAGGTGCCTCGGCGATCTCGCACGACATCTACTCGCGCGTGATCATGAAGGGCAAGGCGTCGGAGTCCACCGAACTGCGCGTGTCGAAGTTCGCCACCATCGGTCTGGGCGTGGTTGCGGTGCTGCTCGGCATGGTGTTCGAGAAGATGAACGTGGCCTTCATGGTCGCGCTTGCCTTCGGCGTGGCGGCGTCGGCCAACTTCCCGGTGCTGATCATGTCCATGTACTGGAAGGGCCTGACCACGCGCGGCGCCCTCGCGGGCGGCTACCTCGGCCTGTTCAGCGCGGTGGCCTTCGTCGTGCTGTCGAAGTCGGTGTGGGTGGATGTGCTGGGCTATGCCTCGCCGATCTTCCCCTACACTCAGCCCGCACTGTTCTCGATGCCGCTGGCCTTCCTTGCCACGATCATCGTTTCGCTGCTCGACAACAGTGGCGAAGCGCAGAACGAACGTGAAGCCTTCGGCGACCAGTACGTGCGCGCGCAAACCGGCGTGGGTGCGGCGACTGCAGCTGCACACTGATTCACGGGTGATCTTTCGGGGCATGCCCCGAAACCGGACTCAACCCCGCATGGTGCTCGTCGCCCTGCGGGGTTTTTTGCTTTTTCCGGATCAAATCCGCTCAGCGATGATCAAAGATTCACGAAGCCAATCCGGAGAGCATCATGGACACCGTGCGTATCGAGACCGATTCAATGGGCGAGGTCGACGTTCAGCGCGACCGCTACTGGGGGGCTCAGACTGAGCGCTCGCTGCACCACTTTGCCATCGGCGTCGAGCGCTTTCGCTGGCAAAGACCGATGATCCGGGCGCTGGGCCTGCTGAAGCGGGCTGCGGCAGAGGCGAATGTGGCGCTCGGCGAGCTGCCGCCTGACATCGGTGCGCTGATCGTGCGCGCGGCCGACGAGGTGATCGAGGGCAAGCTCGACGCCCACTTCCCGCTGGTGGTGTTTCAGACCGGTTCCGGTACGCAGTCCAACATGAACGCCAACGAGGTGATCGCCAACCGGGCCATCGAGATGGCTGGCGGTACGCTGGGCAGCAAGCATCCGGTGCACCCGAACGATCATGTGAATCGCGGGCAGTCATCGAACGACACCTTTCCCACGGCGATGCATCTCGCCGTGGTGGCCGAGCTGGATCAGCGGCTGTTCCCGGCGGTCACCCGTCTGCGCGATACGCTGGCGGCGCGGGCAGCGGCTTTCAGCGATGTGGTCAAGACCGGCCGCACGCATTTGCAGGACGCCACTCCAGTGACCCTGGGGCAGGAGATCGGGGCCTGGGTCAGCCAGATCGATTTCGGGATCGCGGGTGTTCGTGCTGCACTTCCCGGCCTGTATTCGCTCGCCATCGGCGGCACGGCGGTGGGAACCGGGCTCAATGCGCATCCGCGCTTCGGTGCGAGCACGGCCGCCCGGCTCGCCGAGCTGACGGCACATCCGTTCGTGAGTGGGGCTGACCTGTTCTTTGCGCTGGCGGCGCACGACGCCCTCGTGCAGACCTCGGCAGCCCTGCGCACGCTGGCGGGCGGGCTGATGAAGATGGCAAACGATGTGCGCTGGCTCGCCAGCGGCCCGCGCTGCGGCATTGGCGAACTGCGCATCCCGGAGAATGAGCCGGGTTCCTCGATCATGCCCGGCAAGGTGAACCCGACGCAGTGCGAAGCGCTCACCATGGTGTGTGCGCAGGTCTTCGGCAACGATGCCACGGTGGCCTTTGCAGGCACCCAGGGCAACTTCCAGCTCAACGTCTACAAGCCGGTGATGGCACACAACGTACTCGAGAGCATTGCCTTGCTGGCCGATGCCTGCGATGCCTTCGAGCGCCACTGCGCACGTGGTATCGAACCCGATCTCGAGCGCATCAGCAAGCATCTCGACGCCAACCTGATGCTGGTGACTGCGCTCAATCGCCATATTGGCTACGACAACGCCGCGGCGATCGCCAAGCACGCCCATCGCGAGGGCCTGAGCCTGCGTGAGGCGGCGATTGCGAGCGGGAAAGTGAGCGCAGAGGATTACGACCGCTGGGTGGTGCCGGCGGACATGACGCTTGCTTCCGCGGAGGACGAGGTCACGCCGCGGTGATAGACTCGACAGCAGGTGCTCCGGCTGGTGCAGATGGCGCCAGCTGTCGGGCCTGGAGTCATCGTGAGCCTGCTGAACAATATATTCGTCATTTCCCTGCTGATTGCGATCAGCGCATTTTTCTCCATTTCCGAAATTTCACTGGCTGCCGCGCGCAAGATCAAGCTGCGCCTGATGGCTGACGGCGGCGACCCCAATGCGCAGCGCGTGCTGCTGCTGCAAAGCAGCCCCGGCAACTTCTTTACCGTGGTTCAGATCGGCCTCAATGCGGTCGCCATTCTCGGCGGCATCGTCGGCGAGAAGGCCCTGTCGCCGCATCTGGAGGCGATGCTGCGTCCTGCGTACGACGGGCCGATGCTCGGCTCCATCAGTTTTGCCCTGTCCTTTGCCTTCGTGACTTCGTGTTTCGTGCTGTTTGCCGATCTGATGCCCAAGCGGCTGGCCATGGTCGAGCCTGAACGCATCGCGTTGATCATCGTGCGGCCGATGCTGCTGTGCATGAGGGTGTTCGCCCCGCTGGTGTGGATATTCAACGGACTTGCCAACCGCCTGTTTCGCTTCTTCGGCGTGTCGGGCGAACGCATCGAGAGCATTACCGCCGCCGATATCGTGGCCATGGCCGATGCCGGTGCGCAGGCCGGCGGCGTGCTGCGTCAGGAGCAGCACCTGATCAGGAACGTGTTCGAACTGGATTCCCGCTTTGTGCCGTCGGCGATGACCGCGCGCGAGAGCATTGTCTTTCTGAGCCTGGGCGAGACCGAAGACAGTATCCGGCGCAAGATCGCCGAGCATCCGCACGGCAAGTTTCCGGTGTGCGAGAACTCGATCGACAGCGTGATCGGCTATGTCGACTCCAAGGACATTCTGCCCCGCATTCTGCAGGGGCTGGAACTGTCACTGCGTACGCAGCCGATCGTGCGCAAGGTGCTGGTGCTGCCCGATACGCTGACACTGTTCGAGGCGCTGGAGCAGTTTCGCGCGGCCAAGGAGGATTTCGCGCTGATCGTCAATGAGTACGCGCTGGTCGTCGGCCTGCTTTCCTTGCAGGACGTGATGAACACGGTGATGGGCGATCTCGGCAGTCCGTTTCAGGAAGAGCTCATCGTGCGTCGTGACGATCAGTCCTGGCTCATCGACGGCGTGACGCCGATCGAGGACGTGATGCAGGCGCTGCAGATCCGTGTGTTCGAGGGCTTCGAGAACTACGAGACGATCGCGGGCTTTCTGATGTACCGGCTGCGCAAGGTGCCCAAGCGCACCGATCATGTGATCTACGCCGGGTACAAGTTCGAAGTGGTCGACATCGACAATTACCGCATCGATCAGGTGCTGGTGACCAAGGACGCTGGCTGAAGGTCGGCGTTGCGGCGCTGCCGACTGGGTCAGGCGACGCGGTTGCGCGCCTCGGCGATGCGGGCGAGGGCCTCGCGGCCGCCGCGGATGTGCTCGCGCATGAGCTGGTCGGCGGCGTCGGCGTCGCGCGCCAGCAGGGCGTCGAGCAGAGCGCGGTGCTCGGCCAGTGACTGCTCGAGCCGGCCTTCGGAGAACAGCGAGTGGTGGCGCGACAGCTTGATGACCTTGCGCAGGTCTTCGATCACGTGCAGCAGCCAGCGGTTGTCCGCAATACGTTGCAGTTCGTGGTGGAAGGCCTGGTTGGCCTCGAAAAAGGCGTCGATGTCCTGCGCGCTGGCCGCTTTCTCGAGGTCGGCGTGAATGGCTTTCAGGGTGCCGAGTTCGGCCTCGGTGGCGCGACCCGCCGAGCTTCGTGCGCACTCTCCCTCGAGCATGGCCATGACCTTGAACACTTCATCCAGGTCGCGCTCGGAGATCTCGGTCACATAACAGCCCCGGCGCGGCTTGAGCGTTACCAGCCCCTCGGATGCCAGCACCTTGAGCGCTTCGCGCAGCGGCGTGCGGGAAATGCCGTAATCCTCGGCCAGTGCCTGCTCGTCCACCCAGGTGCCCGGCTTGAGTTCGTGCGCAAAGATGCGCTGACGCAGGCGTTCTGCGACTTCCTGGTACAGCGCAAGCGGGGCGATGCGGGTTTCGGTCATGGCGAGAGTGGATCTCCGAAGGGTCGCAGATCATAGCTTATTCAAGGAGATGTCCTCGACCCATTGCATTCATAATTATGGATAAAGTATTATTCGTGCTGTTGAACAAGTCAACTTCCTTGGCGCGGCGTAGCATGGGAGGCTTCGGGTGAAAACCCGAAGAACATGAGAGGGACTACGCCGCGTAGCGAAGCGTCGGCGACCGCCCGCGAATGATTGCGGGCGGTCTCGTCGTCGTGTGGAAGTCGCGGCAAATCCGCCAAGCAACGCAACGCCGCCATTGCGGCCAATGTGTCAGAGAGGTTTTTCATGTCGAATGCAAAAGAGCCCACTTATTCCCAGCCTGGTCTGGATGCCTGGAACAAAGCCGCTTCCAAGCATGCCCCCGAAGGCGATGTGACCAAGCTGAACTGGACGACGCCGGAAGGGCTCACGGTAAAGCCGCTCTACACTGCCGCTGACGTTGCCGATCTGCCGCATGCCGACACCCTGCCGGGTTTCGAGCCCTACCTGCGCGGTCCGCAGCCCACCATGTATGCAGTCAAGCCGTGGACGATCCGGCAGTACGCAGGCTTCTCCACGGCCGAAGCGTCCAACGCCTTCTACCGCAAGGCGCTCGCTGCCGGCGCCCAGGGCGTGTCGGTGGCCTTCGATCTGGCCACGCACCGCGGCTACGATTCGGACAATCCGCGTGTGCTCGGTGACGTCGGCAAGGCCGGCGTGGCAATCGACTCGGTCGAAGACATGAAGATCCTGTTCGACAGCATTCCGCTGGACAAGGTCTCGGTGTCGATGACCATGAACGGTGCGGTGCTGCCGATTCTTGCCGGCTACATCGTCGCTGCCGAAGAGCAGGGCGTGTCGCAGGAAAAGCTGTCGGGGACCATCCAGAACGACATCCTCAAGGAGTTCATGGTCCGCAACACCTATATCTACCCGCCGACGCCGTCGATGAAGATCATCGCCGACATCTTTGGCTACACCGCGCAGCACATGCCGAAGTTCAACTCGATCTCGATTTCGGGTTACCACATCCAGGAAGCCGGCGCGAACCAGGCCATCGAGCTCGCCTTCACGCTGGCCGATGGCCTGGAGTATGTGCGTACCGGTATCGCCAGCGGCATGGACGTAGACAAGTTCGCCGGCCGCCTGTCCTTCTTCTGGGCGGTGGGCATGAACTTCTACCTCGAGATCGCCAAGATGCGCGCGGCGCGTCTGCTGTGGTGGCGGATCATGAAGCAGTTCGATCCCAAGAGCCCGAAGTCGATGATGCTGCGCACGCACAGCCAGACCTCCGGCTGGTCGCTGACCGAACAGGATCCGTACAACAACGTGGTGCGCACCACGATCGAGGCCATGGCGGCCGTGTTCGGCGGCACCCAGTCGCTGCACACCAACGCACTCGACGAAGCGATTGCGCTGCCCACCGAGTTCTCGGCCCGTATCGCACGGAACACCCAGATCATCATCCAGGAAGAGACCCACATCTGTAACGTGGTCGACCCCTGGGCCGGTTCCTACATGATGGAAAAGCTCACTCAGGACATGGCCGACAAGGCCTGGGAACTGATCGAGGAGATCGAGTCCATGGGCGGCATGACCAAGGCGGTCGAGTCAGGCTGGGCGAAGATGAAGGTCGAGGAGTGCGCAGCCGACAAGCAGGCCCGCATCGATTCGGGCAAGGACGTGATTGTCGGCGTCAACAAGTACAAGCTCGACAAGGAAGACCCGATCGACATTCTCGACATCGACAACCACGCGGTGCGTGAGTCGCAGGTGGCGCGTCTGGCGAAGATCCGCGCAAGTCGCGACAGCGCTGCGGTGCAGGCCGCACTCGATGCGCTGACCCGCTGTGCCGAGACGAGCGAAGGCAATCTGCTCGATCTCGCGGTCAAGGCCGTGCGTCTGCGCGCAACCGTGGGCGAGATCTCTGACGCGCTGGAGAAGGTCTTTGGCCGTTATCGTGCCAACCCGCAAGCCGTGTCCGGCGTGTATGGAGCCGTGGTGGAAAACGACAGCGACTGGAAAGAACTCAAGGCCGACATCGAAGCCTTCGTGGCCGAAGAGGGTCGCCGTCCGCGCATCATGATCGCCAAGCTCGGCCAGGACGGTCACGACCGCGGCGCCAAGGTGGTGGCATCGGCCTTTGCCGACCTCGGCTTCGATATCGACGTCGGTCCGCTGTTCCAGACCCCGGAAGAGGTCGCGCGTCACGCGGTGGAGAACGACGTTCATGCGGTCGGCTGCTCCAGCCTCGCGGCAGGACACAAGACGCTGGTGCCTGCGGTCATCAACGGCCTCAAGGCGCAGGGTGCGGACGACATCGTGGTTTTCGTCGGCGGCGTGATTCCGGCGCAGGACTATGACACGCTGTACGCTGCCGGTGCCAAGGGCATCTTCGGGCCGGGCACGCCGATCCAGAAGTCTGCGCGCGAAGTGCTCAAGCAGATTCGCGCCGCACGGGCCAAGGCCTGATTGCGGAAGGTGCGGCGGGTGGCCGTATCTCCGTTTCGCCGCGCCTGAGTTCGTTACCTTCGTCTTTGCCCCGAGACCGATGACCGCTTCCGATTCCGTGTCCCCTCCGCTGCCGGCAATCGACGCCGCCGACCAGGCACTGGTCGACGGCGTGCTTGCGCGCAAACTGCGCCCGCTTGCCAAGACCATTACCCTGATCGAATCTCAGCGCGAGGATCACAAGGCCCGCGCGCGCGCCGTACTCGAGGCCCTGCTGCCGCATACCGGCAAGTCGATCCGGGTGGGTATCTCAGGTGTGCCGGGCGTGGGGAAGTCGACCTTCATTGAAGGCCTTGGGCTGTACCTGATCGAGCAGGGTTTTCGGGTGGCGGTGCTGGCGGTCGACCCGTCCTCGTCGGTCAGCGGCGGCTCGATTCTCGGTGACAAGACCCGCATGGAGCACCTGAGCCAGAATCCTGGCGCCTATATCCGCCCCAGTCCCTCGGCCTGCAGCCTCGGTGGCGTGGCGGAGAAAACGCGGGAGACCATGCTGGTCTGTGAGGCGTCCGGTTTCGATGTGATCATTGTCGAGACCGTTGGCGTGGGGCAGTCGGAAACCGCGGTCGCCGGCATGACCGACATCTTCTGTCTGCTGCAGCTGCCCAATGCCGGTGACGACCTGCAGGCGATCAAGAAAGGCATCATGGAAATCGCCGATCTGATCGTCATCAACAAGGCCGACATCGACCCTTCCGCCGCGATGCGGGCGAAGTCGCAGATCAAGACCGCGCTGCACATGCTGCGCCCGATGAGTCAGAACTGGATCGTGCCGGTCATCACCCTGTCAGCGCTCAGGAATGAAGGGGTCGCCGAATTCTGGGAGCAGGTGACGCGATACCGCGACACCCTGACCAGAACCGGTGAGTTCGATGCCAAGCGTCGTCACCAGGCCCTGGCCTGGATGTGGGACATGATCGACAACGGCCTGCGCAGCCGCTTCCGCAGTCACCCGCAGGTGAGGCGGGATCTGCCGGATCTGGCGAGCGCGGTCGAGCAGGGGACGACGACGCCGTCGGCTGCGGCGCTGACGCTTCTGAGCTACCTGAATTGAATCACCCGAATCAACTGAAACACGCAGCAAAGGATTGCGCGTCCGCACTGAAGTAGCGAACGCGCACACAGGAAACCCGCCAAGGAGGTTATCAATGCAAGACATCATTCGTCAGCTGGACGAGAAGCGCGCCAAAGCCCGTCTGGGCGGTGGCCAGAAGCGCATCGACGCCCAGCATGCCAAGGGCAAGCTCACTGCACGCGAGCGTATCGAACTGTTCCTCGACGACGGCAGCTTCGAAGAGTGGGACATGTTCAAGGAGCACCGCTGCAACGATTTCGGCATGAATGCCGACCATATCCCGGGCGACGGTGTCGTCACCGGGTATGGCACCGTGAATGGTCGTCTGGTGTTCGTGTTCTCGCAGGACTTCACCGTGTTCGGCGGTTCGCTGTCGGAAACCCACGCCGAGAAGATCTGCAAGGTCATGGACCATGCAATGAAGGTCGGTGCGCCGGTGATCGGCCTCAACGACTCGGGTGGCGCACGCATTCAGGAAGGCGTGGATTCGCTCGGCGGCTACGCCGACGTGTTCCAGCGCAACGTGATGGCCTCCGGCGTGGTGCCGCAGATTTCGCTGATCATGGGGCCGTGTGCCGGTGGCGCGGTGTACAGCCCGGCCATGACCGACTTCATCTTCATGGTGAAGGACTCCTCCTACATGTTCGTCACCGGTCCCGAAGTGGTCAAGACCGTGACCCACGAGGAAGTCACCGCCGAAGAACTGGGCGGCGCGATCACCCACAACACCAAGTCCGGTGTCGCCGACCTCGCCTTCGAGAACGACGTCGAAGCGCTGATGATGACCCGCCGTCTGGTCGGCTTCCTGCCCTCGAGCAACCGCGAGAAGCCGCCTGCGATTCCGGCGGTGGATGCGGCCGATCGCCTTGATTTCTCGCTCGACACGCTGGTGCCGGCGAACCCGAACCAGCCGTATGACATGAAGGAACTGATCGTCAAGATGGTCGACGACGGCGACTTCTTCGAGCTGCAGCCCGACTACGCCAAGAACATCATCATCGGCTTCGCCCGCATGGAAGGCTCTCCGGTCGGGATCGTCGCCAACCAGCCGCTGGTGCTGGCCGGCTGCCTCGACATCAAGAGCTCGATCAAGGCGGCGCGTTTCGTACGCTTCTGCGATGCGTTCAACATCCCGGTCGTGACCCTGGTCGACGTGCCCGGCTTCATGCCTGGCACCAGCCAGGAGTACGGCGGCATCATCAAGCATGGCGCCAAGCTGCTCTACGCCTACGCTGAGTGCACCGTGCCCAAGGTCACCCTGATCACGCGCAAGGCCTACGGCGGTGCGTATGACGTGATGAGCTCCAAGCACCTGCGTGGCGACGTCAACTTCGCCTGGCCGTCTGCCGAGATCGCGGTGATGGGCCCGAAGGGCGCGGTGGAGATCATCTTCCGTGAAGAGAAGAACGATCCCGCCAAGATCGCCGAGCGCGAGGCCGAGTACAAGTCCCGTTTCGCCAACCCGTTCGTGGCCGGTGCGCGTGGCTTCATCGACGACGTGATCATGCCGCACGAAACGCGCAAGCGCGTGTGCCGTTCGCTGGCCATGCTCAAGGACAAGGAACTCGAGAACCCGTGGCGCAAGCACGGCAACATTCCGCTCTGATTGCCGCACGAGGACAAAAGACATGTTTAAGAAGATTCTGATTGCAAACCGCGGTGAAATCGCCTGCCGCGTCATCAAGACGGCCCGCAAGATGGGCATCGCCACCGTTGCGGTCTATTCCGAGGCCGACAAGGACGCCCTGTTTGTCGAGCTGGCGGATGAAGGTGTGTGTATCGGCCCCGCCGCGTCGAAAGAGTCCTATCTGGCGATGGACAAGATCATCGCTGCCTGCAAGCAGACCGGTGCCGAAGCGGTGCATCCGGGCTATGGCTTCCTGTCCGAGAACGCCGAGTTCTCGCGCCGTCTGGAAGAAGAGGGCATCAAGTTCATCGGCCCGAAGCACTACTCGGTTGCCAAGATGGGCGACAAGATCGAGTCCAAGAAGCTCGCGATCGAAGCCGGTGTGAACACCATCCCGGGCTACAACGATGCGATTGCCGGTCCCGACGAGGCGGTCGAGATCGCGAAGAACATCGGCTATCCGGTCATGATCAAGGCCTCGGCCGGCGGTGGCGGCAAGGGCCTGCGCGTGGCCTTCAACGACAAGGAGGCGCATGAAGGTTTCGCCTCCTGCGTCAACGAAGCGCGTAACGCGTTCGGCGACGACCGCGTCTTCATCGAGAAATACGTGCTCGAGCCGCGCCACATCGAGATCCAGGTGCTGGGCGATGGGCACGGCAACTACGTCTATCTGAACGAGCGCGATTGCTCGATTCAGCGCCGCCATCAGAAGGTCATCGAGGAAGCGCCCAGCCCCTTCGTCGACCCCGAGATGCGCAAGGCCATGGGCGAGCAGGCGGTGGCGCTGGCGCGTGCGGTGAACTACGAGTCGGCCGGTACGGTCGAGTTCGTGGTGAGCGGCGCGACAAAGGAGTTCTACTTCCTCGAGATGAACACCCGTCTGCAGGTCGAGCACCCGGTCACCGAACTCATCACCGGGCTCGACCTCGTCGAGCAGATGATCCGCGTCGCCTACGGCGAGAAGCTGCCGCTGAGCCAGGCCGATGTCGGCATCAACGGCTGGTCCATGGAGTGCCGCATCAACGCTGAGGATCCCTTCCGCGGCTTCCTGCCTTCGACGGGCCGTCTGGTGAAGTTCCAGCCCCCGGCCGAGGTCGATGGTCAGGTGCGCGTCGATACCGGCGTGTACGAAGGTGGTGAGATCTCGATGTTCTACGACTCGATGATCGCCAAGCTCATCGTGCACGGCAAGGACCGCAACGAAGCCATCGAGCGCATGCGTGACGCGCTCAACGCCTTCGTGATCCGTGGCATCAGCTCGAACATCCCGTTCCAGGCCGCACTGCTGCAGCATCCGCGTTTCTGCTCGGGCAACTTCAACACCGGCTTCATCGCCGAGGAGTACCCGCAGGGCTTCGATGCGTCGATGGTGCCGCACGACGATCCCGCGCTGCTCGCCGCGGTGGCCACCTTTGCCCGCAAGCGCTACATCGACCGTGCGGTGCAGATCGACGGTCAGCTTGCCGGTCACGGCCGCAAGGTTGCCACCAACTGGGTGGTGGTGATGGGGGGCAAGCAGTACCCGATGTCCATCCGGGAGATCGAGGGCGGTTTGTCGCTGACCCATGGCGACACGACCTACGACATCGTCTCCGACTGGCGCTTTGGCGACCTGCTGTTCAAGGGCTCGGCCAATGGCAAGCCGATCTGCCTGCAGATCGAGCGCCGCGGCCTGCGCTACTACATCTCGCACTTCGGTCTGCAGGTCGAGCCGATGGTGATGACGGTGCACGCGGCCCATCTGCTGTCGCTGATGCCCGAGAAGCTGCCGCCCGATCTGTCGAAGTTCCTGCTGTCGCCGATGCCCGGCCTGCTGCGTGAGGTTTCGGTGGTCGAAGGTCAGGAAGTGAAGGCTGGCGAGAAGCTTGCGGTCATCGAAGCCATGAAGATGGAGAACGTGCTCAAGGCCGACAGCGACGTGACGGTCAAGAAGATCGTGGTCGCACCGGGTGCAAGCCTGTCGGTGGATGAGGTGATCATCGAGTTCGTCTGATCGGCGGCTGTCAGGCCGATCCTTGTTTCGTTCGATGGGGAGGGAGACGTCGCCGGCTTGTCCGGCGGGGTGCCCGTCGGAGGGTGGGCCCGCGCAAGCGGGCCCTTTTTCGTTAACTTGGTCGATTCATTGCGGGCTCTGAAAATGAATTTCGCAAAACGTCGGCGATGGGTCAAAATGACGTTGATATAGTCAGAAGGCGTGGATGTTCGATGAAGCCCGCATCCCTGAACGAAATTTCGGCAGCGTGCTCGCTCCTCGACCGGGACGAGGGCTTGCTGCGCGTGTTCATCGATGCGCTTCCCGATCTGGTTTTTTTCAAGGATGAAGAGGGGCGCTATCTCGGCTGCAATCGTGCGTTCGAAGCCTACGTCAACAAGGCGGAAGCGGAGATCATCGGACGTACCGATGGCGACCTCTTCGCCGCAGAGCTTGCAGCTTCCTACCAGGAGCTGGACCGGCGCGTAAGAGAGTCGGGCGTGGCCCTTCGCCAGGAAGAACGGATTGTCTATCCCGATGGTCGCGAGGTCTTGCTCGACACCCTGAAAACGCCGTTCTTTGGTGCCCAGGGCTTCTCCGGCCTGATGGGGGTCATCCGTGACATCACTTCGCTCAAGCAGGCCGAAGCAGCCCTGCGTGCAAGCCAGGCTTCGCTGGAGCGGGCCCAGGCGGTGGCGCGAACAGGAAGCTGGCAGATCAGTCTCGTCGAACGGCAACTGATCTGGTCGGCGGAGACCTATCGCATTTTCGGGCTGCCGGTGGGCACGCCGGTGAGCTACGAGAGCTTCCTCAACGCGGTGCATCCCGAGGACCGCCTCCGGGTCGACGCCGCGTGGCGGGCGGCGCGGGCGGGGGCCGGGCTCGACGTGCAGCACCGGGTCATTGTCGATGGCTGCGTGAGATGGGTGCATGAGCGTGCCGAGCTGCAATACGACGATGAGGGGCGCCTGGTCGCGGGTCTCGGCACAGCTCAGGACATTACCGAACAGAAGCATGCCGAAGGAAAACTGAAGCAGGCTGCAGCCGTGTTCGAGAATACCGCGGAAGCGGTGCTCATCACCGATGTCGACCAGCGCATCGTGGCGGTCAACCGGGCGTTTACCGTGATCACCGGCTTTACCGAGGAGGAGGCCATCGGTCAGCGGCCGACCATGTTGAGCTCGGGACGGCAGAGTGCGCGCTTCTACCGCGAGATGTGGCGCGAAGTGAGCGTCACCGGCCACTGGCAAGGCGAGATCTGGAACCGGCGGAAGAATGGCGAGATCTTCCCCGAGCTGCTGACCCTGTCGGTGGTGCGTGACGAGGAAGGTTTCATCACCCATTTCGTCGGCGTGTTCTCCGATATCAGCCGCATGAAGCACGCGGAGGCCCAGCTCCAGCATCTGGCGCACTACGATGCGCTGACCGACCTTCCGAACCGGGTGCTGCTCAACCTTCGCCTCGAGCACAGCGCGGAACGGGTCCGGCGCGGCGGCAAGATCATGGCGGCGCTGTTCATGGACATCGACCGCTTCAAGAACGTCAACGACAGTCTTGGCCATCCTGTGGGTGACGAGTTGCTGGTCGAGATCGCACGCCGGCTGAACGGGCGGATGCGGGCGGAAGATACGCTCGCCCGGCTCGGTGGAGACGAGTTCGTGATCCTGCTCGATCGCATCGACCGGGTCGACGACGTTGCCAGCTTTGCGCTCGAGATGATCGAACTGATGAACCAGCCGTTCCAGCTGCGCAGCGGGGAGGAGGTGTTCGTCGGTGCGAGTATCGGCATCAGCATCTATCCGGACGACAATGATGACTATCAGCAGCTGATCCGCAATGCAGATGCGGCCCTGTACGAGGCCAAGGCGGCCGGACGGAACGTCTATCGCTTCTACACCGAGGCGCTCACGATTGCTGCGCAGGAGCGCCTGGCGCTGGAAACCGCCTTGCGCAGGGCGCTGGAGCGCAATGAGCTCGTGCTGCACTACCAGCCTGTGGTTGCAGTGGCGTCCGGCTACACGACAGGGGTCGAGGCGCTGGTGCGCTGGCGCCATCCGGCCGACGGACTGGTTTCGCCCCTGCGCTTCATCCCGATGGCAGAAGAGACCGGGCTGATCGTGCCGCTCGGCATCTGGGTGCTGGAGGAGGCGTGCAGACAGGGACGGGCCTGGCTCGACGGGGGGCGGGTCATGCCGATTGCGGTCAATATCTCGTCACGCCAGTTTGCGGA
Organism: Parazoarcus communis; assembly: GCF_003111645.1. NCBI lineage: Bacteria > Pseudomonadati > Pseudomonadota > Betaproteobacteria > Rhodocyclales > Zoogloeaceae > Parazoarcus > Parazoarcus communis. Next base: position 2,807,475 of record NZ_CP022187.1, on the reverse strand, counting down.
CGGCGCGCTGGTCGATACCGTGCGTCGTGTGCTGGATCGAAGTGGCTTTCCGGCGAGCATGCTGACCCTGGAGCTGACCGAGAGCGCGATCATGCACAAGCCCGACCAGGCCGTCCGGGTACTGGAAGAGCTGAAGGCGATCGGGGTGAAGTTCTCCATCGACGACTTCGGCACAGGCTATTCGTCGCTGGCCTATCTCAAGCGTTTCCCGGTCGATGCGCTCAAGATCGACCGCAGTTTCGTGGCCGATATCGTCGACGACGAGAACGATCGTATGATCGTGTCGACGGTGGTGGCGATGGCGCGACAACTGCAGCTCAGCGTGATCGCCGAGGGCGTTGAGACTGCCGAGCAACTGGCTTTCCTGACCCGGCTCGGGTGCTCCGCATGTCAGGGCTATCTGTTCGGGCACCCGCTCGAGGCCGGGGAACTCGACTTCGGCTGACGCATCTTATCAGTGTGTTCTCGCTGTATATATTTGCGCAAAACTAACCGGCTGCATATAATGGTTCGACTCAGCGCCGACGGCTTCTTCACTCGTCGGCTTCACCCGGACCGGCATTGAGGCATTCGCCCACTGGCCACGCAGCCCCCGGTCCCCACCCGTTTCCGGTTACAGAAAACCTGACGATCCTGTCGCCTCAGGGGGTGGTGTCCGACGCAAAGAGGAGATCGATAATGAGACAACAAACGCCGACCTTGGCTCGTTCCTGGCCCATCGCTCGTGTTGATGAGGTTGAAGATCGACCCTTCCGTGTGTTCACCCAGCGCGACCTTGATCGCATCGAGCCGCTCACTCGCATGTCGGAAGAAGCCCGCTTCGAGATGAAGGTGGTGTCTACCGTGTTGCCTTTCCGGGTGAACCAGTACGTTGTCGACGAACTGATCGACTGGGACCGTGTGCCAGACGATCCGATCTACCAGCTGACCTTCCCGCAGCGCGGCATGCTGACCGACGCGCACTTCGAGCGTATCGCCCAGCTCTATCGCAACGGTGCAGACAAGGCCGTGATCGAGGCTGCTGCGCACGAGGTGCGGCTGGAGCTCAATCCCCATCCTGCGGACCAGATGGAGATGAACATGCCACGCGATGCCGAGGGCAACCGCATCGAAGGCATCCAGCACAAGTATCGCGAGACCGTGCTGTTCTTCCCCAGCCAGGGCCAGACCTGCCACAGTTACTGCACCTTCTGTTTCCGCTGGGCGCAGTTTGTCGGTGACAAGACGCTGCGCATTGCGGCGTCCGAAGCGCGGATGCTGCACGGCTACCTGCGCGAGCATCACGAGGTGACCGACCTGCTGTTTACCGGCGGCGATCCGATGGTGATGAAGACCAAGCATCTGCAAGGCTATCTGGAGCCCCTGCTGGCGCCGGAGTTCGACCACATCCAGACCGTCCGTATCGGCACCAAGGCGCTCAGCTTCTGGCCCCACCGTTTCCTTGGTGCTTCGGATGCAGACGAACTCATCGATCTGCTCGAACGCATGGTCAAGGCCGGCAAGCATGTGGCCCTGATGGCGCATTACAACCACTGGCGCGAAATGGAAACGCCGGCCGCACGTGCGGCAATCCGGCGTATCCGCTCGACCGGTGCGGTCATCCGTGCGCAGGGCCCCCTGATCAAGCACATCAACGACGATCCCGCAGTGTGGGCGCGGATGTGGAAGACGCAGGTCAGCCTCGGCATCATTCCCTACTATTTCTTCGTCGAGCGCGATACCGGTGCGCGCAACTACTTCGAGGTGCCGCTGGCACGGGCGTGGGAGATCTATCGCGAAGCCATCCAGCAGGTGTCCGGCCTGGCCCGTACCGCGCGTGGTCCGAGCATGAGCGCCAGCCCGGGCAAGGTCGAGGTGCAGGGTGTGTCCGAAATCAACGGCGAGAAGGTGTTCGTGCTGCGCTTCATCCAGGGTCGCAATCCGGACTGGGTGCAGCGGCCCTTCTTCGCAAAGTACGACGACCAGGCGACCTGGCTGCATCACCTCAAGCCCGCATTTGGCGAGGAGAAGTGGTTCTGGGAAGACGAATACAACGCCATCCGCGACGACAAGGTGGGTGCCGAAGCCTGATCGCATCAGTACAGGGAGGCATCAACAGAACGGGTCCGCATTGTCGGGCCCGTTTTCTGTTGACGCCACGCCCGATCGCGGGATGATACGCACACAGGCAGGCAGGCGGAGAGCCACGATGCGTTTCGACAATGGCAGGGAAAGCAGCAATATCGAGGACCGGCGCGGACAGCAGGCGCCGCGGCGTGGCCTCGGCGGTCGCGGCCGGATCGGGCTCGGTACCATCGTGCTCGCGCTGGTCGCCATGTACTTTGGCGTCGATCCCAGTGTGGTGCTCAACGGGGCTGGCGTGATGAATCCGCCGGCGCAGGAAACGAGTCGCCCGCGCATCTCTAGCGGACCTGGGGCGGACGATACGGCGCGCTTCGTGTCGATGGTGCTGGCCGATACCGAGGACACCTGGCGCGCAGTGTTCAGTGCCGGTGGGCGACGCTATCAGGAGCCCCGGCTGGTGCTGTTCAGTGGTGCGACCCAGAGCGCGTGCGGGCTTGGGCAGGCCGCGATGGGGCCCTTTTACTGCCCGGCTGACGGCAAGATCTACCTCGACCTGAATTTCTTCAACGAACTGCGTGATCGCTTCCGCGCGCCCGGAGACTTTGCCCAGGCTTATGTCATCGCGCACGAGGTCGGTCACCATGTGCAGAACCAGCTCGGGGTGTCGGCAAAGGTGCAGGAGGCGCGGCAGCGTCTCTCGGAGCGCGAAGCCAACCGGCTATCGGTGAAGCTCGAACTGCAGGCCGACTGCCTGGCCGGGGTGTGGGCGCATCACGCCGACCGCAGCCGTCAGGTGCTCGAAGCCGGGGACGTGGAAGAGGCGCTGGCCGCGGCGGCCGCAACCGGTGACGATCACCTGCAGAAACAGGCGCGCGGCTACGCCGTGCCCGACAGCTTCACACATGGCACCGCTGCGCAACGTGCGCAGTGGTTTCGCACCGGCCTGAACGCAGGCACCTTGCGCGCGTGCGACACCTTCAGTGTCGCCACGCGCTGAGACATCAGGGGGGAAACAGGATCAGGCCGCTGCCAGGCGGGCGAAGGCGTCAACGACTTCGGGCGGTGCCTGCACCAGTTCGATCAGCACGCCTTCGCCGCCGATGGGGAATTCCTCATTGCCCTTCGGATGCAGGAAGGTGATGTCGAAACCCGCTGCACCGCGACGGATGCCGCCGGGTGCAAAGCGCACGCCCTGTGCGCTGAGCCACTCCACGGCCTTGGGCAGATCGTCGATCCACACGCCGACATGATTCAGCGGCGTGGTGTGTACCGCAGGCTTCTTTTCCGGGTCGAGCGGCTGCATCAGATCGACTTCGACCTTGAACGCGCCGGCGCCCATCGCGCAGATGTCCTCGTCGACGTTCTCGCGCTCGGACACGAAGTTGCCGGTGACCTCGAGGCCGAGCATGTCGACCCACAGCGTCTTGAGCTTTTCCTTGCTCGGGCCGCCAATGGCGATCTGCTGGATGCCGAGGGTCTTGAACGGGCGCTGGGACATGGCTGAGCCTCCTGTCATGGTATGGATTAAGAATTCATAATTATAGAGCGGAATCGCTCATGACGCGGCATGGCCGTACCCGGCGTGCGGGCACGCTTTCCTACTCCCAGCTGACCTGGGTCGAGAACAGATAGCCCGCGCCATACACGGTCTTGATCAGCTTCGGGTTGTGCGGGTCGTCGTCGAGTTTGCGACGCAGGCGCGAGATGCGCACATCGATGCTGCGATCGAAGGGATCGACGTCGCGCTCGCCGAGCAACTGTTCGCGCGAGAGGATCTTGTTCGGACGCTGCAGCAGGGTGGTCAGCAGGCCTGCTTCGGCGGCCGAGAGACCGACTTCACGGCCATCGGCAGCGGTCAGGGTGTGCTGCCCGCTGTCGAACACCCAGGTGCCGAAACGCGCCAGGCTGCGCTCTACCGGTTCGACCGGCGCGGCACGCTGGTAACGGCGCAGGATGGAGCGCACGCGGGCCACCAGTTCGCGGGGTTCGAATGGCTTGACGATATAGTCGTCGGCGCCCAGCTCGAGGCCGAGCACACGGTCGGTTACATCGTTGCGTCCGGTCAGGATCAGCACTGCACACGGGCTGCCTTCCTGAAGTTCGCGCACCACCTGCATGCCATCCATGTCGGGCAGGCCGAGATCGACGATGCACAGATCGGGCGTCGCCTGGCGCGCGCGCGCCAGAAGCTGGCGACCGGTGGACAGGTGTTCGCAGCGGAAGCCATATTCGGCGAGGCTGGCACAGATCAGGCGGGCAATCTCGGCCTCGTCTTCAAGGACGAAGATGCGGGGGGGGCCAGACTCGGGGTGGGGGCTGCTCATCTCAGCGGGTCTCCTCGGGCGGATCAAGTTCGTTCAGTGCGGCGGCAAGCGCCGTCTGGTCGAAAGGTTTGCGCAGCACCGGAATGCCGGCACCGAGCGATTCGTCTTCGTCTTCAGCGCTGGCGTAGCCGGTGATCAGCAGAACGGGCAGGTTGGGGCGCAAGGCCAGCGCCCGCGCGGCGAGTGCGCGCCCGCCCAGGCCGCCTGGCATCACCGTGTCGCTGATCAGCAGTGCGATGTCCTCGACGTTTTCCAGCAGCGGCAGGGCTTCCATGCCGTTCTCGGCTTCGATTACGACATGCCCGAGCGCGGTCAGCTGAAGACGGATGATCTTGCGCACGTCGGGCTCGTCTTCGACCAGCAGCACCGGCCCCTGACTCAGCCGCGGTGACACCACGGTGCGTTCCACCTGTACCGCGCTCGTGTCGGGCGGTGCCGAGCGCGGCAGCACGAAGCGCACATTGGTGCCCTTGCCCTGAGTGCTCACCACCCGGATGTTGCCGCCGGACTGGCGGACAAAACCGTAGACCATCGACAGGCCGAGACCGCTGCCGCTGCCGAAGGGCTTGGTGGTGAAGAAAGGCTCGAACACACGCTGCAGCAGTTCCGGCTCGATGCCGCTCCCGGTGTCGGTGACGTCGATCTGCACGTACTTGCCGGGCGGCACCTCCACCAGGCGCGAGACGTAGCTATCGAGGTCGCGTTCGGAGACGGTGATGGTCAGTTCGCCGCCTTCGGGCATCGCGTCGCGTGCGTTGAGGGCGAGGTTGAGCAGCGCGTTTTCGAGCTGATGCGGATCGACGAGCGCGAACAGGGGCTCGCCGGGCAGACGCAGGCGGACCTTGATGGCTTCCGTGAGCGAGCGCACCAGCAGGTGCGTCATGTTGTGCACCAGTGCGCCAACCTCGACACTGGTGGGTTCGAGCGGTTGCCGGCGGGAGTAGGTGAGCAGGCGCCGGATCAGTTCGGCGCCACGACGCGCAGCCTGCATCGCCGGGTCGACATGATCGGCCGATTGCGCCGGGCCGAGCTGGGTCTGCAGCGCCGACAGGTTGCCGATGATGATGGTGAGCAGGTTGTTGAAGTCGTGGGCCAGGCCACCGGTGAGCTGGCCGACCGCTTCCATCTTCTGGGCCTGGATCAGCGCCGCCTGGTTGGCCTTCTGTTCGGTGATGTCGATGGACAGCACGAAGTAGCCCTGGAAGCCGCCCTCCACCGAGACGTCGGGCACCACGACACTGCGGGCATGCACTGTGCGTCCGTCCGCGGTGGTGCGCGAATATTCGTAGCTGACGCGCTCGCCGCCAGCGGCTTCGTCGAGGTAGGGGCTGACCGCCGCGTAGGCGTCGGGGCCGAACACCTCCTCGACGCTGCGCCCGACGATGCTCTCCTTGCTCAGGCCGAACCATTCGGCGTAGCTGCGGTTGGCGAAGCGGTAGCGCTGCCCTGCATCGACATGGGCGATGAGCGCGGGGATGGCGTCGAGGATGAGGCGCAGGCGCTCTTCGCTCTGACGCAGTGCGCCCGCGATCTGATCCACCTCGTGGTTTGCGCGTTCCAGTTCGGCGGTACGTGCCTGCACCCGCGCTTCGAGCTGCGCGTTCTGCTGCTGGATGACCGACTCGTAGCGGCGCTGCTCGGTGATGTCGGTCCACAGCGTGACAAAGCCGAGGTTGGGGATGGGCACGCCGCGTACCGCCAGCACTTTGCCGTTGGGGCGTGCGCGCTCAATGTAGTGGGGCTGGAAGGCGCGGGCGGAGGCAACGCGCTCAAGCACCAGGGTCTCGATGTCGCCGGTACCGTACTCGCCGCGCTCTGCGTTGAAGCGGACGAAGTCCTCGAAGGGCGTGCCGACCCGCACCATGGACTCGGGGAAGTCGAGCAGGCGCAGCATGGCCTTGTTCCAGGTCACCAGCTTGGGGGTGGCGTCGAACACGGCGATTGCCTGGTCGAGCAGATCCAGCCCGGCCAGCAGCAGGTCGTAGCGCCGGCGTTGTTCCGGCGTCAGTGAGGTGTTGCCGGCTTGCACCATGTGCGGCCTGTCTCCTCTTGCGAGTCGGTACTTATTGTGCGGAGGGCGAGCACTCCCGACACGTGAACGGAATCAGGGGCTGCTTCCTTTTGAGCATAATAGTGTGCCCGAAGTTGACGTCGACGTTAACCAATCCGGTCCGAAAACGAGAATTTGTGCTCAGTTTGCGCTGCCGCGCACCGTGTGGTCGCGGGCCGCTTTTCGCGCTGCGCCCGCAGCGAGGCGGTTGCGAAACTGTTCGGGTGAGATGCCGGACCAGGCGACGAAAGCGCGGTAAAAGGCCGACGGGTCGGCATAGCCAAGGTCTGCGGCTAGCCGGGCAATCGGCTGTCGCGTCTTGGTCAGGCGGGCGAATGCGATGTCGCGCCGGGTCGCGTCCTTGATCGCGCGAAAGCTCGAGCCTTCCTCCTCGAGTCGGCGGGCGAGGGTGCGGGGCGACACGTGCAGGCGCGCGGAGACCGCTTCGAGCGAGAGGTTGTCCGGCAAGGCATCGCGCACCAGGTCGCGAACCCGGAACACCATCTCGCGGTCACGGCGGTAGAGCATGCTGATCTTGCCCGGCGCACCTTCGAGGAAGCTTTCCAGCGCGGCCTCGTCACGGCGGATCGGCAGGTCGAGCAGGTTGGCCTGAAATCGGGCGCAGAGCGCCGTCGCATCAAAGCTGGAGTGCTCGGTATAGACCAGGGCGTAGTCGTCTGCGTGTGCCGGACGGGCGTAGGGGAAACTCACTTCGTCGAGCGCGATGCCGCGGCCGACGAACCAGCACGCCACGCCGTGCAGCAGGCGCAGCAGCCATTCAAGCGCGAACACCCGCGCCGGGGCATCGCGTTCGGTCGAGACCGGCGTGACTTCGATGATGCGCAGTTCGGCGCGCTGTCCGTCGCGCTCGATGCGGATGTCCAGGTCGGGCAGGACGATATGAAGAAAGCGTCGCGCGCGCGCCAGCGCTTCGGCGAGGTCGGTCGCCCCCATCATGCCGCGGCACAGGAACTCGAAGCTCCCTGGCGCCATTGCGCGCGAGAACAGGCCGAAGCCTTCGTCGTCGAGTTCGGTCACGATCAGGTTGTACAGCCGCGCGTAGCGCTCGACCGGGATGCGACTGGCGGCATCTGCAAGATCGATTCCTGCCGCACTCAACAAGGGGGTCTCGTCGCGGCCGCGCTGACGCAGCCCGGAAAGCATGCCGGTCACAAAGCCCATTGCGACGGATGCTCTGGCCCGACTGCGGCGCGGGGATGCGTGGGCAGGGTTTGGGGGGGCTTCGTTCATGGCCTCACCGTGGGTTCGGAGTGCATTCGGATGATTGGCGGATTTTGCACGATGGACGTCGGCTGCGGCAATGGCATTCCGGCCAGCTGGCTTCTAAGATGCCATCATCAGACTCTATAAGCGGGGGAGACCAACATGACCGATCTGAGCGTGGCCCAGAAGCTGCAGCCCTACAAGCCGAAAAACAAGGTGCGTTTCGTGACGGCGGCGGCCTTGTTCGACGGCCATGACGCCTCGATCAACATCATGCGGCGCATTCTGCAATCGACCGGTGCCGAAGTGATCCACATGGGTCATAACCGCTCGGTCGGCGAGATCGTCAATGCGGCGCTGCAGGAGGATGTGCAGGGCATCGCGATCACCAGCTACCAGGGCGGTCACGTCGAATTCTTCAAGTACATGATCGACCTGCTCAAGGCCAACGGTGGCGAGAACATCAAGGTCTTCGGCGGCGGCGGCGGGGTGATCGTTCCGTCCGAGATCAAGGAACTGCACGACTACGGCGTGACCCATGTGTTCTCGCCCGAGGACGGCGCCAAGTTCGGTCTGCAGGGCATGATCAACAGCGTGGTCGAGCGCTCGGATGTCGATCTGACGAACGCTGCGCCGAAGAAGGCGGACGAGGTGCTCAAGGCGCTGGCCAAGGGTGACCGCCGTGCGCTGGCCCAGATCATCACCGCGCTCGAGAACGGCGGCTACGGCGACGACGTTCGCAAGGCGATCGTCGACGCGGCGGCGAAGACCAAGGTGCCCACGCTTGGCATCACCGGTACCGGCGGTGCGGGCAAGTCCTCGCTCACCGACGAACTCGTGCGCCGCTTCCGTCTCGACCAGGACGACAGGCTCAAGCTCGCCATCGTCTCCATCGACCCCTCGCGCAAGCGCACCGGCGGCGCGCTGCTGGGAGACCGCATCCGCATGAACGCGATCGAGCACGAGAACATCTTCATGCGCTCGCTCGCCACCCGCGACACCGGCTCTGAAGTGTCCGCGGCGCTGCCCGAAGTGATCGCCGCGTGCAAGCTCGCCGGCTTCGATCTCGTTGTCGTCGAAACCTCGGGTATCGGCCAGGGCAATGCTGCGATCGTGCCCTTTGTCGACAAGTCGCTGTACGTGATGACGCCGGAGTTCGGTGCCGCCAGCCAGCTCGAGAAGATCGACATGCTCGACTTCGCCGATTTTGTCGCCATCAACAAGTTCGACCGCAAGGGTTCCGAAGACGCGCTGCGCGATGTGCGCAAGCAGTACCAGCGCAACCGCGAACTGTTCACCAGCCCGACCGAAGAGATGCCGGTATTCGGCACCATGGCCGCGCGCTTCAACGATGACGGCGTGACCGCGCTGTATCAGGCGATGCTGCCCGAGCTGATCAAGGCCGGCCTCAAGGCCAAGCCAGGCAAGCTGCCGGTGGTCACCATCCGCGCCTCCAGCCAGGGGCGTGCAATCGTGCCGGCTGAGCGCATCCGTTATCTGGCCGAGATCGCCGATACCGTGCGCGGCTACCACAAGCATGTCGAGCAGCAGGCACGTGTCGCCCGCGAGCGCCAGTCGCTGAAGATTGCCAAGTCACTGTTCGCGGAATGCGGCAAACCGGGTGAGCACTTTGACGAGCTGATCAACTGGAAGAACGGCGAACTCACGCCGGCTGCGCAGAAGCTGCTCGAACAGTGGCCGACCACCAAGGCGCTGTATGCGGCCGACGAATACGTGGTGAAGATCCGCGACAAGGAGATCCGCACCCAGCTCACGTCGCAATCGTTGTCGGGCAGCAAGATCCGCAAGGTCGCCCTGCCGAGCTTCGACGACGAAGGCGAGACGCTGAAATTCCTGATGAAGGAGAATGTTCCCGGCTCCTTCCCCTTCACCGCTGGCGTGTTTGCGTTCAAGCGCGAGGGCGAGGATCCGACCCGGATGTTTGCCGGCGAAGGCGATGCCTTCCGCACCAACCGCCGCTTCAAGCGCGTGTCCGAAGGCATGCCGGCGCACCGGCTGTCGACCGCTTTTGACTCGGTCACCCTGTACGGCTGCGACCCCGACCTGCGCCCCGACATCTACGGCAAGATCGGCAACTCCGGCGTGTCCATTGCCACGCTCGACGACATGAAGGTGTTGTACGACGGCTTCGACCTGTGCGCGCCGACCACCTCGGTGTCGATGACGATCAACGGTCCGGCGCCGATCATTCTGGCCTTCTTCTTCAATACCGCGCTCGATCAGCAGATTGCCAAGTTCAAGGTCGATAACGGCCGCGAGCCGACCGAAGACGAGTACGCCAAGATCCGTGCATGGACGCTGTCGTCGGTGCGCGGCACGGTGCAGGCCGACATCCTGAAGGAAGATCAGGGTCAGAACACCTGCATCTTCTCCACCGAGTTCGCACTCAAGATGATGGGCGACATCCAGGAGTACTTCGTTCATCACCAGGTGCAGAACTTCTACTCGGTGTCGATCTCCGGCTATCACATTGCCGAGGCTGGTGCGAACCCGATCAGCCAGCTCGCCTTCACGCTGTCGAACGGCTTCACCTACGTCGAGAGCTATCTGGCGCGCGGCATGCAGATCGACGACTTTGCGCCCAACCTGTCCTTCTTCTTCAGCAACGGCATGGATCCGGAATACTCGGTGATCGGCCGCGTCGCCCGCCGCATCTGGGCGGTGGCGATGAAGAACAAGTACGGTGCCAACGAGCGCAGCCAGAAGCTGAAGTACCACGTGCAGACCTCGGGCCGTTCGCTGCATGCGCAGGAGATGGACTTCAACGACATCCGCACCACGCTGCAGGCACTGATCGCGATCTACGACAACTGCAACAGCCTGCACACCAACGCCTACGACGAGGCGATCACCACGCCGACCGACGATTCGGTACGTCGTGCGATGGCGATCCAGCTCATCATCAACCGCGAGTGGGGCCTGGCCAAGAACGAAAACCCCAACCAGGGCGCCTTCATCATCGACGAACTCACCGATCTCGTCGAAGAAGCCGTGCTCAAGGAGTTCGAGGCCATCGCCTCGCGTGGCGGCGTGCTTGGTGCCATGGAAACCGGCTACCAGCGCGGCAAGATCCAGGAAGAGTCGCTGTACTACGAGCACAAGAAGCACGACGGCTCCTACCCGATCATCGGCGTGAATACCTTTCTCAACCCCAAGGGTCAGGCGCAGCAGGAAATCGAACTTGCGCGCTCGACCGAGGACGAGAAGCAGGGCCAGCTCAAGCGCCTGCAGGACTTCCATGCCCGCAACAAGGCCGAGGCGCCGAAGTGGCAGGCCAAGCTGCAGCAGACCGTGATCGAAAACGGCAACGTGTTCGCGGTGCTGGTCGATGCCGTGCGCTACTGCTCGCTGGGGCAGATCACCGAAGCCCTGTACAAGGTGGGCGGCCAGTACCGGCGCAGCATGTAAGCCACGGTGCGCCTTCGCACGAAGGGGTAACAGTGAAACGGCGCTTCGGCGCCGTTTTTCTTTGCCATGACTGGCTGCCAATGCGGAATTCCGCCTGTTGCAACAATTCAGTACATTGCGCAAACAGTTGCGCAAACATGCCCTGCGACACTAAGACCTGACAAAAGACCAAGGCGCCAACAGTGCGCCACATCCGGACAAGCGGAAACGCTGCGAATTCCGGGTGCGGAGACAGGCAGGATCAACCGAAGGAGGATGGGCATGTCCGATACTCACGGGCAGACGGGGCTCGACACGTTTCCACGGCTGCTGATGCAGCACGCAAAGCTGAGGCCGAACCGGCCGGCGATGCGGGAAAAGGCGTACGGCATCTGGCAAACCTATACCTGGGCGCAGGTGGCCGAGAGTGTGAGGGCCATTGCCTGCGGTCTCGCCGAACTCGGCTTCAAGCGTGGCGACCGTCTTGCCATCATCGGCGACAACCGCCCCCGCCTGTACTGGTCGGTCGCAGCCTGCCAGTGCCTCGGCGGCATTCCCGTGATGCTTTACCAGGATGCGGTGGCACAGGAAATGGCCTATGTGCTGCAGGATGCCGAGATCCGCTTTGCGGTGGTCGAGGATCAGGAGCAGGTCGACAAGATGCTCGAGATCCAGTCCGAGGTGCCGCTGCTCGAGCGTGTGATCTACGACGATGCGCGCGGCATGCGTCACTACACCCAGACCCTGCTGATGGGCCTGGACGAGTTGCAGGAAATGGGTCGCATCCATGACCGCAACCAGGGCGACTTCCTCGACGGTGAAGTCGCCAAGGGGGCGTCGGACGACATCTCCATCATGCTCTACACCTCAGGGACCACCGGCAAGCCCAAGGGCGTGTGCCAGACACACGGCGCCTTCATCGCGGCCGCCCGTGGCGGGGTGCAGTTCGACAAGCTGACGGATCAGGAAGACATCCTGTCCTACCTGCCGATGGCGTGGGTGGGCGACCACCTGTTCTCGTTTGCCCAGGCCATGCTGGCTGGCTTCACCATCAACTGCCCGGAGTCGGGCGAAACGGTGATGACCGACTTGCGCGAGATCGGGCCGACTTACTACTTTGCGCCGCCGCGCGTGTTCGAGAACCTGCTCACCCAGGTCATGATCCGGATGGAGGATGCGGGCGCTTTCAAGCGCAGGATCTTCCATCACTTCATGGACGTTTCCCGCCGCTGCGGCGCCGACATCCTCGACGGCAAGCAGGTCTCCGCAGGCGACCGCTTTCAGTACTGGCTCGGCAATCTGCTGGTGTACGGTCCGTTGAAGAACGTACTCGGCTTCAGCCGCATCCGCGTGGCCTATACCGCAGGCGCGGCCATCGGGCCCGACCTTTTCCGCTTCTATCGCTCGATCGGAGTGAACCTGAAGCAGCTCTACGGCCAGACCGAAACCTGCGCCTATGTCTGCCTGCAGCCCGATGGCGAGATCAAGCTCGACTCCGTCGGCAAGCCGGCACCCTTCGTCGAGGTCAAGCTCGCCGACAACGGCGAGATTCTGGTCAAGGGGCCGATGCTGCTCAAGACCTATTACAAGCGTCCGGATGCCACGGCCGAGTCGATCAACGCCGACGGCTACTTCATGACCGGCGATGCGGGCTTCTTCGATGAAGACGGCCACCTGAAGATCATCGATCGCGCCAAGGATGTGGGCAAGCTCAACGATGGTTCGATGTTTGCGCCGAACTATGTCGAGAACAAGCTCAAGTTCTTCCAGCACATCAAGGAAGCCGTCACCTTCGGCAACGGTCGCGATTTCGTCACTGCCTTCATCAACATCGACCTCGAAGCGGTGGGCAACTGGGCCGAAAGAAAAGGCATGGGCTATTCGGGCTATACCGACCTGGCCGCACAGGACGCTGTGTACGAGCTGATCAGGGAGGGCATTGAAGCGGTGAATGCCGACCTCGCGGCCGACCCCAAGATGAGCGGCTCGCAGATCAAGCGCTTCCTCATCCTGCACAAGGAACTCGATGCCGACGATGGCGAGCTGACGCGCACGCGCAAGGTACGCCGCAATTTCGTGGCGGAGCGCTATGAGGTGCTGATCGATGGGCTCTATGCCGGCAAGAAGTCGCAGTACATCGAGACCCAGGTGAAGTACGAAGACGGCCGCACCGGCAAGGTCAGTGCCGACCTGCGCATCGAGGACGTGAAGACTTTCACGCCGCAGGCCGCGAAGCAGGCCGCTTGAGGAGACAGGGATGATGATGAATGACATGGCGCAGGACGCTGCGACCGGGGACGGTCGCCGGATCGGAGAGGTGATTCTCGATCTGCAGCACATCTCGCTGAGCTTCGGCGGGGTGAACGCGCTGACCGATATCAGTTTCGATGTGCGCGAGCACGAAATCCGCTCGATCATCGGCCCCAACGGGGCTGGCAAGAGCTCGATGCTGAACGTGATGAACGGCGTCTACCATCCGCAGAAGGGCAACATCCTGTTCCGCGGCGAGCCGCGGCAGAAGATGGACCCGCACACCGCTGCGGCACAGGGCATTGCCCGCACCTTCCAGAACATCGCGCTGTTCAAGGGCATGAGTGTGCTCGACAACATCATGACCGGGCGCAATCTGAAGATGAAGTGCAGCCTGCTCGAACATGCGCTGTTCTGGGGCCGGGCCCAGCGCGAAGAGATCGAGCACCGCAGGAAGGTCGAGGAAGTCATCGACTTCCTCGAAATCCAGAGCATCCGCAAGACGCCGGTTGGGCGCCTCCCCTATGGCCTGCAGAAGCGGGTCGAGCTGGGCCGCGCACTGGCAGCCGAGCCCACGCTGCTGCTGCTCGATGAGCCGATGGCCGGCATGAACGTCGAGGAAAAGCAGGACATGTGCCGCTTCATTCTCGATGTAAACGACCAGTTCGGTACCACCATCGTGCTGATCGAGCACGACATGGGCGTGGTGATGGACATCTCCGACCGCGTCGTGGTGCTCGATTACGGCAAGAAGATCGGCGATGGGCCTCCGGACGAAGTCAAGAACAACGCGGATGTGATCGCGGCCTACCTCGGCACCTCGCACTGAGCCCGCCAGAACAAGAAGGACAAGGAGACAACAATGGGTTTCTTTTTCGAAGTGCTGATCGGCGGACTGCTCTCGGGGGTGCTCTACGCCCTCGTCGCCCTCGGCTTCGTGCTGATCTACAAGGCCTCGGGCGTGTTCAACTTCGCCCAGGGGGCGATGGTGTTCTTTGCCGCACTCACGTTTGTCGGCTTTCAGGAGCTGCTGCCCGGCTGGACTGGGCTGGAAGAGGGCAGCGCGGTGGTGTTCTGGCTCGCCTTCATCCTTGCCCTGGCCTCGATGATCGTGCTCGGCATCCTGACCGAGAAAGTGGTGCTGCGGCCGTTGGTCAACCAGCCGCACATCACGCTGTTCATGGCCACCATCGGCCTCACCTTTCTCGTCGAGGGCATCGCCCAGGCGATCTGGGGTGCCAACGTCCGTGCCCTGGACCTCGGCATCACCGATGAGCCGATTGAATGGATTCTCGACAGCGCGGACATGATCGTGTCCAAGTTCGACGTGTTCGCGGCAGCGCTGGCGGGCATCCTGGTGGCGGCGCTGGCCCTGTTCTTCCAATACACCAAGGTCGGACGCGCCCTGCGTGCCGTGGCCGATGATCACCAGGCGGCATTGTCGATCGGCATTCCGCTGCAGCACATCTGGGCGATCGTCTGGGGTGTGGCGGGCTTCGTCGCCCTGGTCGCCGGCCTGATCTGGGGCGCTCGCAGCGGGGTTCAGTTCGCACTGACCTTCACCGCGCTCAAGGCCTTGCCGGTGCTGATCCTGGGCGGCTTCACGTCGGTGCCGGGTGCGATCGTCGGCGGTCTGATCATCGGCGCGTCGGAGAAACTGGCCGAAGTCTATATCGGCCCCTTCGTCGGCGGCGGTATCGAGGGCTGGTTCCCTTACATGCTTGCGCTGTTCTTCCTGCTGGTGCGCCCGGAAGGTCTGTTCGGCGAGAAGCACATCGACAGGGTCTGACCGCGAAAGCCTGCCGGCGCCCGCGAGCGCCCAGGCAGGCTGTCATAACGACAAGGTTTTCGGAGACAACACATGCTTTATCGTGAAGCCGGCCAGTTCAAGGCCAGTTACAAGGAAGATCAGCAGATCCTGCCGATCCGTCAGGACAGGATCGGCATGGCGGTGATCCTCGCCATCTTCTTTCTCGCAGTGCCGATGTTCGCCAGCGAGTACTGGTTGCAGGCCATCCTGATCCCGGTGCTGATCTTCTCGCTTGCCGCGATCGGTCTCAACATCCTCACCGGCTATGCCGGGCAGCTGTCGCTGGGCTCGGCTGCGTTCATGGCGGTAGGGGCGTTCGGTGCGTACAACTTCATGCTGCGTATCGACGGCATGCCCTTCATCGTGGCACTTATCCTCGGTGGTCTGTGTGCGGCACTGGTCGGCGTCGCGTTCGGCCTGCCCAGTCTGCGCATCAAGGGCTTCTACCTGGCAGTGGCGACGCTTGCTGCGCAGTTCTTCATCGTCTGGGCGCTGGTGAAGTTCTCGTGGTTCTCCAACTACTCGTCCTCGGGCGTGATCTCCGCACAGGAAGTGAATATCCTCGGCGTCGCCTTCAATACACCGATCCTCAAGTATCTGCTGACGCTTTCCATCGTCGTCGTGCTGGCGCTGCTGGCCAAGAATCTGGTGAGGTCTGCGACGGGCCGGCGCTGGATGGCGGTGCGCGACATGGACGTGGCTGCCGAAGTGATCGGCATCCGTCCGATGCGCGCCAAGCTCAGTGCCTTTGCCGTGTCGTCGTTCTACTGCGGTGTGGCCGGCGCTCTCTACGCCTACACCTATCTGGGGACGGTGGAGCCCGAAGGCTTTAACCTCGACCTGTCGTTCAAGATCCTGTTCATGATCATCATCGGAGGCGTGGGCTCGATTCTGGGTTCTTTCCTGGGCGCCGCGTTCATCGTGCTGCTGCCGATTTTCCTGAACGTCTTCATGCACACGATCTTTGCGGGAAACCTGCCTGCCGGCCTCGGCTCGAACCTTGAGCTGATCGTCTTCGGCGGACTGATCATCTTCTTCCTGATCGTCGAACCGCACGGCCTGGCGCGTTTGTGGACCCTGGCCAAGGACAAGTTGCGCCTGTGGCCGTTCCCGCACTGAGCATATTCGAGCATCAGGCCGACGCTGCCGCGTCGGCCGGTTTCAAGGCAGTACCAAGCAGCACCACACACATAAGAGAGGAGACACTCATGAAACTGAAGCAATCCGCACTCATCGGCGCCGCCATCGCAGGTCTGCTCGTGAGCGGCTATGCCGCCGCGCAGGAACAGTTCATCGGTCTGCCGAGCTATCGCGTCGGCCCCTATGGTTCCAACGGCGCCTCGCTGTATGGCGGCTGGATCGATTACATGGCCATGGTCAACGCCCGTGACGGCGGTGTAAACGGCGTCAAGCTGACCTGGGAAGAATGCGAAACCGAATACAACAACGCCCGTGGCGTCGAGTGCTACGAGCGCCTGAAGAACAAGGGGCCGACCGGTAACTCGGTGTTCCAGCCGCTGTCGACCGGCATCACGTACTCGGTGCTGGAGAAGGTCGAGCAGGACAAGATTCCGATGGTCACCATCGGCTACGGCCGCACCGACGCTGCCGACGGCAGCGTGTTCCCGTGGGTGTTCCCGATGGTCACGACCTACTGGTCGCAGGCTTCGGCCATCGTGAACTACATCGGCACCAAGGCCGGTGGCATGGACAAGCTCAAGGGCAAGAAGATCGGCCTGCTGTATCACGACTCGGCCTATGGCAAGGAGTCGCACGCCATCATGGACAAGCTCGCCGAAAAGCATGGCTTCGAAGTGCAGAAGGTGGCCGTTGCCCACCCGGGTAACGAGCAGCAGGCCCAGTGGCTGCAGATTCGCCAGCAGAAGCCCGACTACGTGATCCTGTGGGGCTGGGGCGTGATGAACGCGACCGCACTGCGCACCGCTGCCAAGACCGGCTATTCGCGCGACAAGGTCATCGGTGTGTGGTGGGCGGGCTCGGAAGAAGACGCGATCCCGGCGGGCGATGCCGCCAAGGGCTTCGTGGCTGCCGGTTTCAACGTGGCAGGCGCCAACTATCCCGTGATCAAGGACATCCAGACCAACGTCTACGCCAAGAACGCCGGCAACATGGAAGACAAGGAGCGCGTCGGCAGTGTGCTCTACAACCGTGGTGTGGTGCACGGCATCATCACCGTCGAGGCCATCCGCACTGCCCAGGAGAAATTCGGCAAGGGCAAGCCGATGACCGGTGAGCAGATGCGCTGGGGCTTCGAGAACCTCAACCTCGATACCAAGCGCCTCGCCGCTCTGGGTGCCGCCGGCTTCATGCCTGACCTCAAGATCAGCTGCAAGGATCACGAGGGCGCAGGCAAGGTCAAGTTCCAGCAGTGGGACGGCGCCAAGTGGAACGTCGTGACCGACTGGGTCGAAGCCGACAAGCCTCTGGTGCGCGGCATGATCGAAGAGTCGGCTGCGGCCTACGCCAAGGAAAAGGGCATCACCCCGCGCGACTGCTCCAAGGAGATGTAAGTCGCGCACGCTTCCAGGCCGCCTGGCGGCCTGGAAGGCAGACAAGCCGCCCGGCAGCCGCCTGGCGGTGCAGGCTCCCCGCGCAAGCGGGGGTCTGCAGGGCGCTTGTATGGTCCGTACGAGCATCCTGCAGACCCTCTGCCGGCAAGACCGGGGAGGTGGGACGGAGACACAAGGCAAAAACCATGACTAATGCAGCCACCGCAAACGCCGCCAGCGCGGCGCCCTACCTCAGCATCAACAACGTCGAGGTGATCTACGATCACGTCATTCTCGTGCTCAAGGGCGTGTCCCTGCAGGTCGAGAAGGGCAGCATCGTGGCCCTGCTCGGTGCCAACGGCGCGGGCAAGTCGACCACGCTGAAGTCGATCTCGAACCTGCTCGGTGCAGAGCGCGGAGATGTCACCAAGGGCAGCATCGAGTTCAAGGGCCAGCGCGTCGACCAGATGACACCGAACGATCTGGTCAAGCGTGGCGTGATCCAGGTGATGGAGGGCCGTCACTGCTTCGGCCATCTGACCATCGAGGAGAACCTGCTGACCGGTGCCTACACCCGGAGCATCTCGCGCGCCGAACTCAAGGACAGCCTGGAGAAGGTCTATCACTACTTCCCCCGCCTCAAGACCCGGCGTTCGTCGCAGGCCGGCTACACCTCGGGCGGAGAGCAGCAGATGTGTGCCATCGGTCGCGCACTGATGGCCAAGCCGGAAATGATCCTGCTCGACGAGCCGTCGATGGGCCTGGCGCCGCAGATCGTCGAAGAGATCTTCGAGATCGTGAAGGACCTCAACAGCAAGGAGCAGGTCAGCTTTCTGCTCGCCGAGCAGAACACCATGGTCGCACTGAGGTATGCCGACTTCGGTTACATCATGGAGAACGGCCGCATCGTGATGGAAGGCGCTGCCAGCGAGCTCGCCACCAACGAGGACGTGAAAGAGTTCTATCTCGGCCTCGCAGGCGAGGGGCGCAAGAGTTTCCGTGACGTCAAACACTATCGCCGCCGCAAGCGCTGGCTCAGCTGAACCCATCCAGACCCGACCATACGCCTTCGCCCGCTTGCGGCCGAGCCTTGTCAGGCCGCCGGGTTTACTCATATTCAGGATCCACGCATGAGCCATTACGATGACAGAGAGATTCGCGATCCGGCAGAGCGCGAGCGCGACCTGTTCGCGCGGCTGCCTGCGCAGATCGCTCACGCACAATCCGGTGCTCCCGCTTTCGCGGCGAGCCTCAAGGGGATCGACCCGGCAACGGTGACGAGTCGCGAGGCGCTCGCCCGGCTGCCGGTGATCCGCAAGTCCGAACTGCTCGAGCAGCAGAAGTGCGCCAGGCCCTTCGGCGGTTTTTCCGCGGTGCGCTGGGGTTCGGCCTGCAAGCGCGTGTTTTCGTCACCCGGGCCGCTGTACGAACCGGAGGGCGCACGCCCCGACTATTACAGGCTGGCACGCGCACTGTATGCGGCGGGCTTTCGCGAAGGCGACCTGGTGCACAACACGTTCGCCTACCACTTCACCCCGGCGGGGTCGATGATGGAAACGGCGGCCCATGCGCTTGGCTGCACCGTGTTTCCCGCCGGCGTCGGGCAGACGGAACTGCAGCTTGCTGCAATGGCCGACCTGCAGCCGAATGCCTACGTCGGGACACCGTCGTTCCTGCGCATCCTGCTCGACAAGGCCGATGAGGTCGGGGTCAAGCCCACATTCACCAAGGCCTTCGTCTCGGGAGAAGCTTTTCCGCCGAGCATTCGCGATGCCTTTGCCGCGCGCGGCGTTCGCGCCAGCCAGGCCTATGCCACCGCCGACATCGGCCTGATCGCGTACGAGACGCCGGGTGGTGAGGGCATGGTGGTCGGTGAGGACATCGTGCTCGAGGTCGTTCGACCCGGCACCGGCGATCCGGTGCCTGACGGCGAAGTCGGCGAGGTGGTGGTGACGACCCTGAATCCGGACTATCCGCTGATCCGTTTCGGCACCGGCGACCTGTCGGCAATCATGCCCGGCATGTCCGCCTGTGGCCGCACCAACGTCCGCATCAGGGGCTGGATGGGGCGGGCGGATCAGACCACCAAGGTGAAGGGCATGTTCGTCCATCCAGGGCAGATTGCCGACGTCGTCCGGCGCCATCCTGAGATCGGCCGGGGGCGGCTGGTGGTCGACAACCCGGGGCTCAACGACCGCATGACCCTGCACTGTGAGAGCTCGGTCGGCGGTGATACGCTTGCTGCGAGCATTGCTGCGAGCATTCGCGAACTGACCAAGCTGCGCGGCGAGGTGAGCTTCTGTGCGCCCGGCAGTCTGGCCAATGATGGCAAGCTCATCGACGATATTCGCAAGTACGACTAGTACTGCACCCGATGTTGTGTGTGGGCAGCTTCGGCCCGGCGATGCCGGGCCGATTTTTTTGGCGCCCGGGCGCTTGGCCCGGCCCTTCCCGTTTTCGCTTTAGCCGAGTTCCGCCATGCAAACTCAACCGCTGTCCGGTCTGCGCATCCTCGACCTCACCCGGCTTCTGCCCGGCCCGCTGGCAACCCAGCATCTGGCTGACTACGGCGCCGAGGTCATCAAGATCGAGGATACTGGTGCGGGCGATTACGCCCGCACGATGGGGGCGATGGCCGGCGACAGCAGCTATTTCTACCAAGTGGTCAATCGCAACAAGCAGAGCTTGCGCCTCGACCTCAAACAGGAGGCTGGCCGGGCGCTGTTCCTGCGTCTGGTGGAGACGGCCGATGCGGTGGTCGAAGGCTTTCGGCCCGGGGTCATGGACAAGCTCGGACTCGGCTATGCGCAACTGGCCGCAATCAATCCGCGCCTGGTGTTCTGCAGCATCACCGGTTACGGGCAGACCGGGCCCTATGCGCTCAGGGCGGGGCACGACATCAACTATATCGGCTACGCCGGCGTGCTCGACCAGACTGGTGCGGCCGGGGGCGCGCCGGCGATCTCAAATCTGCAGATCGGCGATCTGCTGGGCGGGACGATGGCGGCCGTGGTCGGCATGCTGGTCGCGCTGCTCGAAGCGCGCAACAGCGGGCGTGGCCGTCACGTCGATGTGGCAATGACCGATGCCGCGCTCGCGCACGCAATCTTTCCGCTGGTCGAGGTGTTGGCGCGGGGCGCAGTCCGTCCGCGCGGAGAGGATCTGCTCACCGGGGGTGTGCCGTGCTACGGCGTGTATGAAACCGCAGATGGCCGCCATATGGCGGTCGGTGCGCTGGA
Source organism: Parazoarcus communis (assembly GCF_003111645.1). Classification (NCBI taxonomy): domain Bacteria; kingdom Pseudomonadati; phylum Pseudomonadota; class Betaproteobacteria; order Rhodocyclales; family Zoogloeaceae; genus Parazoarcus; species Parazoarcus communis. The sequence goes on along the minus strand of NZ_CP022187.1, from coordinate 2,786,596 downwards.
GGAAAAGTTCTGGCACTTGCTGTGCGATGCACTCGACAGGCCAGATCTCAAGCCGGCCCATCTCGATACCGGGGCTGCCGGCGCTGCTGCACGCAAGGCGCTGTCGGCGATCTTTCGCAGTCGCAGACAGTGCGACTGGGCGGCTCTGTTCGACAGGATCGATTGCTGCGTGACCCCGGTGCTGCGCCTCGAGGAGAGTATGGCGAACCCGCAGGTGCAGGCGCGCGGCATGGTGGTGGAGGTTGGTGGCGTGCGCCAGTTCGGCCCGCCGGTGAAGTTGTCCGGCCATGTGCCGCCCACTCCGTCGCCCGCACCGGGCGCCGGTGCAGATACCGACGCGCTGCTGTCGGGTCTGGGGCTGGATATCGAGGAAATCCGCCGCCTGCGAGACGCAGGCGTGATCTGAAGCCTGAAACGGCCTGCAGCGAGCAGCTTACTTTTCAGCCGCCTTGCGCCGTGGGCGAGGCTTGCTTTCGGTCGGCTTGTCGTCCTCGGTCTCGGTGCTTGCCGGCGTAGCGGCCTGGGACATCATGCTCCACGGCCACATTGCGGCGGCGGAGGCAAAGGGGTTCTCCCCGCTGGATGCCTGATCGCTGCTTTCGCGCGCCTGCTGGCTCATGGCCTTCACTGCGGCGAGTGTTGCGCGCTGCATGTCCAGACCCTGGATCGAGATCTGCAGCATGTTCAGGTTCATCTTCAGCCAACCCTCGACCGCCCGCATGTCGGCGATGCGTTTGTCGAGTTCGTCAACGTCCAGCGTCGGCGTCACCATGCCGGGCAGGTTGAAACCCATGTTGCTCCACATGCCGCGCACGAATTCGAGCGGGTCTCGTGCTGCCTGATCGTTTGACATTTCTTGTTCTCCCGGTTGAGCCACTTTTTCATGGTAACCGATGCTTATGCATTAGCGCATGGCGCACAGCAGCATCGGTATTAACGCAGCTTAGTTGTTGCCGATGAGCCGGTGAATGAGCGCGCGCAGGCGAGCCGGTCGCACGGGCTTGTGCAGCAGGGGGATACCGGCCTGCTGCGCGAGCCGCAGGGTTTCGGTGCCGGTGTCGCCGCTGATGAGAATGGCGGGCAGTCCCGGTCCGAGTTTGCCGCGTGCAGCATGGATGACGTCGATGCCGTGGTGCTCGCCGTGCAGGCGGAAATCGCTGATCATCAGGTCGAGGGGAGAGGTGCTGAGCGTCATCATCTTGAGCAGGACGTCGGGTGATTCGGCGGACATCATCCGGCATCCCCAGGAGCGCAGCAGGCTTTCCATGCCGGCGCGCGCGAGGGGGTCGTCGTCGACGAGCGCGACGTGCAGTCCCTTCAGATCCCCCGGCGCGCGGGCGTGAGCGGAAAGTTCAGGTTCATGCTCCGGGGCTGCGGACTGCATTTCGATTGCAAACACCGATCCGCGGCCAGGGGCCGAGTTCAGTTTGAGGGCGTGACCCAGCAGTGCTGCAAGGCGGCGTACGATTGCGAGTCCCAGCCCGAGTCCCTTGACCCGCGCACGCTCCGCATTGTCGAGCTGGATGAACTCCTGAAAGATGATGTCCTGAGACTCTTTCGGGATACCAACCCCACTGTCGCGTACCTCGACGCGCACCTTGTCGCCGCGTTTGCGGCAGGCGATCAGAATGCTGCCGCTGGCCGTGTAACGGATGGCATTGCTCACGAGGTTGGTGATGATGCGCTCGAACAGCACCGGGTCGGTGTAGGTCCAGTAACTCGTCGGGCGTGCCTTCAGGCGCAGTTCGCGCTCTTCGGCTGCCGGTCGTTGCTCGGCGGCAATGCGTTCGATGACTGGCTGAAGCGCAAACGGTCGCGGATTGGGTTGGAGCACCCCGGCGTCGAGCTTGGAGATGTCGAGCAGACTGTCGAGCAGGTTGTCCATGGCTTCCGCGGAAGCGGCAATGCGCTGCACGAGACGGCGACTCTCGGGCGCATGCGTGTGCTGCGCAAGCTCCGACACGAACAGGCCCAGTGCGTGCATCGGCTGACGCAGGTCGTGACTGGCTGCTGCCAGAAAGCGTGACTTGGCCAGATTGGCGCGTTCCGCTTCGTCCTTGCGTGCGCGCATCTCGGAAGTGGCCTCTTCGACCTTGCGCACCAGTTCGTCATGCGCGCCGGCCAGGCGTTCAGCCATCTCGTTTACGCCTTCGGCCAGCGTGGCGAGGCTGCCGCCGCCGAGGACGGGGACGCGTTCATGCAGTTGCCCCTGTCCGATCCGCGCCACGGTCTCTGCCACCTCGCGGATGGGCACGCTGACGCCCCGGCTGAGTCGTGTCGCCAGCAGGATGCTGCCGATCATCACCAGCAGCGCCGAGCCTGCTGTGGTCCAGAGCAGATCGTCGCGCTGACGCTGCAGGCGGCGCAGCGAGATCTCCACCACGACGCTGCCCATTGGCTCTTCGCCCAACTGTGCGGCCACGCCAGGGGTGATGGCCGCAAAGCCGTCGTCGAGCTCAAGGCGGCTGGGACGGATTGGCTCGATCAGACGCAGGGTCGGCCCCTTGACCAGGCGCATGGGGGCGCTTACCGGGCCCGCCGGCAAGGGCGGAAGCTGACCATCGAGTATGCCGCTGCGGGCGAGAATTTCGCCCGCGTTATTAACGATACTGATGCCGGCGATGTCGTCTTCGGACAGCACGGCACCGGTAATCTGCTGCAGCGCATCGCGGTTGCCGGAGAAAACCGCGTACTCGCTCGCCGCCGCCAGCTGACGGGCGACGGCCCGGCCCCGCGCGCTCAGGGCGTCGTCGAGGTCGGACAGACGGGAGCGCGTCGAGTACACGGTCAGTACCACCGCCAGTACGAGTACCGGCAGCACGGCTGCCAGCATTACCCGTGCGCGGATGCCCCAGTGCCTGGTCATCTGCCTCCGGCCTCCTGACGGGCGAGCGCAGCGGTCAGCGACGGGGCACTGTCGAGCGCGATGCCAAGGGAGCGGGCGACGTTGGTATTGACCGCGACCTCGAACGCCTTCGGCGCCTGCTTCGGGGGCAGCGATTGCCCGTCCAGCAGACGCAGGATCATGTCGGCGGTCTGCTGACCAATCTGGGCCGGCGTCGAATACAGGCCCAGCAATGCGCCGGCGCGCACGTAGGCTGCGGAAAAGCCAAGGACGGGAGAACGATGGCGGTAGGCGGTCAGGAGCACGTTCTGCACGGTATAGCCGTTGAAAATTCGTGAGTCTGGTGTGACGATCAGCACTGCCGGTTCTCGCAGCACACTTTGCAGCGCAGGGAAGAGCTCGCGTTCGGTACTGACGGTGGCTTCTCTCACCTCGAAGTGCGCGGCTTTTGCCGCAGTCGTCAGCTGCCGTTGCGCCGGCCCGGACTCTGGCCCGGCAAGCAGCGCGACACGCCGCCAGTCCGGCAGGGCCAATTCTAGCAGTGCCACCTGACGCGCTGCGGGTTGATCCAGCACGACCGCCGGCGGACGACCAGCGCGGTCCGGCTGAGTCGGGAGCCCTTGCCACGCACTCTCCGACAAAAGGCTGTGAACGACCGGCTGGGTTAGCTGGCTGTCGGCCACGACATGCGCTGCGCTCGAGCCAAGACTGACGACGACGCTGGCGTCGGCGAAGCGGGTCGTTGAGGTGGCTGAAATATCGATCGCGTTGACCTGCAGGCCGGGCAGGGGGGTCTGCAGGCCGCTCCTGATCGCTGCAAGGGTCTCGTGATGCGTGTCATCGGTCGTGCGCATGACGACGACGATCTGCCCTCCTGCACGTGCATGGCCTCCTGCCAGTATCAGCGCGGCGGCAAGCGGCCAGAGCAGTGCGCCAGACGGTCGCATCGGGACTCAGTGCGCCATGCGCAGGCTTGCGTGTGAGACGGGCCCGGGTTTCTGGTGTCGCAGATCGCCTGTGTCGTGAGATCCGGCTGCCGGGCCGGTGAACGCAAGCGCATTGCACGCTTGATCGGGCTGGAAGCGGCTGGCGGATCGGAGTCCGGCGGGTGTCATCGCGTTGAACGCTCCTGCATGGCCGGGTTCGCGAGCCCGCATGCGTTCGGCCTCGGGATCGGGCCCAGGCTGAAAAGTGTAGCGTGGCAATGTGTTCGTCACCGCTTCGTTGCGACGCATGTCGATATGGCGCTCGAACGGTAGCAGATTGCGGCGGGGCTTGTCTTTGGCAGCGCACAAGGTCCGGCCGTCTCCGAGAGGGGTGGTGAGGCCAACGCGTGGTCGTTCCAGTGCATCATCCGCGCGGCTGCGTTTTGCAATTGCACCAATGCTTGCGAGAAGTTCCGGGGTGAGGCGCCATTGGATGTATCCAGAAAGTCGGGTCGAGCGGTACGCCAGTGCCTTGTTGCGGGCAAAGAACGGCGGCGATGAGAGCCTTTTCTTCACGGAAAGCCGTCCTACAGGGGAGGTCTGCCGTGCGTCAGGTTTGCAGGGTGCTCAAGTGCCTTGCCATCCCGTGCGATATCTGTGTCATAGATGTTATCAGCATGGGCAGAAGCCGGGAATAGACTGGCAGCTGCACGTTTGCCAATGTTGTTTGCCGCCGTGGCAATGATCGCGAGTGACTGCCTGGCGGCCGCTGATGGTGCCGCACCGGAGGCCGGGCACGCGACGGACCTGTTTACGGATGGCGCGCCTGCGCGAGGCGTGGACCATGTCGCGATCGATGAAGACCGCCGCGCACGGTACGTTCCGCGCCGTCCAGGGCAGGCGGGCGGCGGACAGGTCGATCGGAGGCGCGTCGAGGAAGTTCGCGCCGGAGATCTCGCCTTCAGTCGTGTGAGCAGGCATCATTGACGGGACCGGTCAGTACGCCCGCACCGATTTCAGAACGTTTTGCACTTTCATTGCCCGGGCATCATGAAGATCGGAATACTGCGCAGCGTATCCGGCATCGCGTCTCGCCGGTTTTTTTGCTGCAGAGACAGAGGAAAAACCAATGGCAACGCCGCTGTGATATGCTCTGCGCATTCTACGCCTCGATGAAAGTGATTTATGGAGCCCCTTGTGATCAAGATACTCATCGTTGAGGATCACGCGCTTGTGCGTGAGGCCGTAGCGCAGACGTTGTCGCGTCTTCAGGAGGGTGTCGAGTGCGTTGAAGCCAAGGGTGCGGACGATGCACTGGCGAAGCTGGAAGCTTCGTCCGACTGGGATCTGGCGGTCATCGATCTGATGCTGCCCGACATGAACGGCTTTTCCCTGCTGGCCGTTCTCGCCAAGCGCTTCCCCGATGTGCCGGCCATCGTGGTTTCGGCGATGGATGACGAGGCCTCGGTGCGGCGTGCCATCAAGGGCGGCGCTTCCGGCTTCGTGTCCAAGTCCAGTTCCGGCGAAGAAATGCTGCAGGCTGTCAGGGTGGTGCTCGCCGGTGGCGTGCATACGCCGGACACGACCGATCGCGCCCCCGGGCGCCGTTCAGGAGCGCCGGTCAGCGAGCGTTTCGGACTGACCGCCGCGCAGACCCGCGTGCTCGAACTGCTTGCCCAGGGCAAGACCAACCGCGAGATCGCTGATCTCCTCGGTCTTTCCGAAGGCACGGTCAAGGTGCATATGTCAGCGATTTTTCGTGCATTGGGTGTCTCCAACCGTGCCCAGGCGCTGGTCGTGATTTCGCGCCACGGCACCCGGCTCTAAGCCTCCCCGTTCTGCCGCAGCGCAGATGCGACTTTCCCGCCCGACGCTCCCCCGCGCGGGAAGGGAGCGGAGCATCGCGGATTTCAGCAGATCAGGCGCGAATTCCGTGCGTCAGTGGGGGCGACGTGATGTCACATTGAGCCGCATCGGCATCTCGGCGGGGGGCAGCCGGTCCGCCGTCCCGGTTTCACCCCGCATTTCGCAGGCGTCGCCAACGTCGATCTCAAGGACTTCAAGTACCTGACGTGCAACCGCGCGACAGGCGTTTGCCAGCGGCGTCGGAAGCTGGTCGGGCACCTGCTTCTGCAGCAGCAGCTTGGATGCGGACAGCGCGCCCACCGGATTCAGGATGCGGTGGCGATAGGTATTCATCAGGTGTGCCACATTGCGGTCGGCGGCGTCGCGTTGCCAGGCGTTGCTCGGCCACTGTGACGGCACGGCGTAGGCGCGCGGAAACATTTCCAGATCCCGGATCACGGTACGGATGTCCTCATGCGATTCGCGAAAGGGCAGCAGCACGATGTCGGAAAGCGCATATAGCTTGCGGTCCATCTCGGTGCGGTTGCCGCCGCCGTCGATGATGCCGATCCAGTCGTCGAGCATGCGCAGTTTGTCGACCACCTTGGTCAGTGCGTCGCGGGTGCGGGCGTCGGCCGTGATGTAGCGCCTCCCTTCGGGGGAGAGCGGTTCGCGGGATGTGTCGGTCAGCACGCAGGCGGAGCGATGCCCCAGCAGTCCGAGTCCCTGACACAGCATGTGTGAGAGCGTCGTCTTGCCGGTGCCGCCCTTGTTGCCGATCACGCAGATGATCTCAGCCATGAATCCATTCCTCAGCTCAAGGCAAGGGGTTGCCGTACGCTTGCATTATTTCGCTTTTGCAAGCAGAGGCAGGCGTGAATAAGCGGCGATTCGTCAGGCTAATTCCGCGCTTTCGCCGGCTTGATGCGATAGACGAGCAGACGGGTTCCGCGGCGATCGTCTACTTCGATGATGCGTTCGGGTTCCTGGCCCGGAATCGCAAAGCTGTTGCTGACCAGCATGCTGCCCGCAGGCATCTCCCGGCTCGCCTTCTGCCACACCGCGGACATCGGCACCGGGGAGAGGAAAGCATACACCACGTCCTGCCCCCGCCACGAGCGAGCGAAGAAGTCGCCGCGGCACCAGTCGAGATTGGCAATGCCCCGGCCCAGCAGCCAGCCGAGCGCCCAGGGCGCGGGCGCGCTCTCGATCCCGGTGAAATGGCAGTCCGGGCGCAGTCGCGCGAGTACCCGCAGCAGCGACCCGGTACCGCTGCCAATGTCCAGCACCTGCAGCGGGCGCTCCGCAGACAGCAAGGCTGCAAACGCAGCCGCGGTCTTTCTGTTGCTCAGGTATAGCGGCACCTGGGTGCGGAAGCTGCTCCAGTAGATCAGCGCCAGCAAGGTGAATGCGGCCAGGTACCAGGCCGGAGCGAGGTCGATGCGCAGCGCGATGACGGCCAGTGGAGTGAACGCGAGATGGATGGGCAGCCACCAGCGCGCACTGCGCAGCAAGGCCGCGCCCAGCGTGGCGCCAAGTGCCTGCGCGATGAGCAGTGGCCACAGGCCCGGTGGCAGGACACCTGCGCGACCCAGCAGGTAGGCGATCAACCAGCCCGCGATCTGGGCGACAAGGGCTTTGAGGGCAGGAGGCATTGGGCGCTGCGCGATGAAGGGTGGCTGGCATCATAGCGAAGAGGCCGGGGATGCGCGAAATCCTGCCTGCCGGTGTCCGGTGTGCCGCCCTCGCCGGCGTGGCTCGCCCCTCGGGATGAGCCACGCCGGCACGGCCTGCGTTCAGGCCACGCGGGCTGTGCCGGTCGTGCTGCGCCAGCGTGCGAGCAACTGCTCGCGCTTCAGTGCCGCAGCTTCCATGTTGCGCATCTTGACGTGGCCATAGCCGCGGATGCTCTGCGGCAAGGCGGCGATCTCCTGCGCCAGCGCAAGCCGGCTGTAGCTCAGGGTGTCGAGCAGCTCTCCGATGTCCTGCTCGTACTGGGTGATGAGCGCGCGCTCGGCGCGACGTTCTGCGGTGTGGCCGAACACGTCCCAGCGCGTGCCGCGCAGCCCCTTGAGCTTTGTCACCATGCCGAACACGCGCATCATGCCCGCGCCGAAAGCCTTCTTCGGAATGCGTCCGGTGAGCGGGTCGAGGCGCGACACGAGTGGCGGGGCGAGGTGGAAGCGGACCTCGAAATCACCTTCGAAGCTGGCGTTGACCTTGTCCCAGAACGCCGGCTCGGTGAACAGGCGGGCAACCTCGTATTCATCCTTGTAGGCCAGCAGCTTGAAGTAGTTGTGGGCGACGGTTTCTGCCAGCCGGGTGCTGCCACGGCCTGCGCGTCTCTCCTCGGTTTCGCGCACGCGCTCGACCAGCAGGCGATAGCGCGCTGCGTAGGCTGCGTCCTGATAGGCGGTCAGGAATTCGGTGCGGCGTTCGATCAGCGCATCCAGACCGGGGGGACGGATCGGGATCGCGGGCTCGGGGTGGGCGAAGCGCTGAACTGCGGCAAGGTCGTGGGCAGCGCGGCGGCCCCACAGGAAGGCCTTGCGGTTCATGTCGAGCGCCACGCCGTTGAGTTCGATCGCGCTCATCAGGGCCGCATGCGATACCGGGACCATGCCCTTCTGCCAGGCAAAGCCGAGCAGGAATAGGTTGGTGGCGATGGCGTCACCCATCAGGGCGGTGGCCAGGCCTTGTGCGTCCAGGAAGTCGACGTTCGCGTCGCCGACCGCTTCGCGTATCGCCGCCTGCATTTTCTCGAGCGGGAACTGCCAGTCCGGGTTGTGGGTGAAATCCGATGTCGGGGTCTCGGACACATTGACCACCGCACGGGTGCGCTGGTTCGACATCTTTGCCAGCGCCTCGACGCTGGCGCTGACCACCATGTCGCCGCCAATCACCGCGCTCGCCTCGCCAGCCGCGATCCGCACCGCATGCAGGTCGTCAGGATGATCGGCAAGGCGGATGTGGCTGAAGACCGAGCCGCCTTTCTGCGCCAGCCCGGTCATGTCGAGCACGGTCACACCCTTGCCGTCGAGATGGGCGGCCATGCCGATCAGGGCGCCGATGGTGACCACGCCGGTGCCGCCCACGCCGGTCACCATGATGCCGAAGGGGCGGGCGGTGTCCGGCAGAACGGGCGCGGGCAGCGCGGCGAAGTGCGATTCATCGGCCTGCAGGGCGCTGCCCTTGCGCACCTTGCCGCCTTCTATGGTGATGAAGCTCGGACAGAAGCCGTTGAGACAGGAGTAGTCCTTGTTGCACGAGGACTGATCGATCGCGCGCTTGCGCCCGAACTCGGTCTCGACCGGGACGATGGACATGCAGTTCGATTGCTCGCCGCAGTCGCCGCAGCCCTCGCACACCGCCTCGTTGATGAACACCCTGCGCGCGGGGTCGGGGAAGGTGCCGCGCTTCCTGCGCCGGCGCTTCTCGGCGGCACAGGTCTGATCGTAGATCAGCGCGGTGACCCCGCCGGATGCGCGCAGCTCGCGCTGAATGGCGTCGAGCTCGTCGCGGTGGCGAATCGGCACATGCGGGATGTCGGACGGGCCGTATGCGCGCGCCGTGCCGTCGGTGACGACGACGATGTTGTGCACCCCTTCGGCCTGCAGCTGGCTGACGATTCTCGGCACCGACAGTTCGCCGTCGTGCGGCTGTCCGCCGGTCATGGCGACCGCGTCGTTGTAAAGAATCTTGTAGGTGATGTTCACCTTCGCCGCGACCGCCTGGCGGATGGCGAGCAGGCCGGAGTGGAAATAGGTGCCGTCGCCCAGATTGGCAAAGATGTGCTGCTCGCTGGTGAAGGGCGCCTGGCCCACCCAGGGCACGCCTTCGCCACCCATCTGGGTGAAGGTCCCGGTGCGGCGCTCGGGCATCCAGGTCACCATGTAGTGACAGCCGATGCCGGCCAGCGCGCGGCTGCCTTCCGGCACATGGGTCGAGGTGTTGTGCGGGCAGCCGGAGCAGAAGGTCGGTACGCGGTCGATCGAGAACAGCCGCTCGGACAGCGACTTTTCCTTGGCCTGGAGAAAGGCGAGCCGGGCCTGAATCCGGTCCGAGGTGAAGAAGCGCTCGATGCGCCCTGCAATGACGCGCGCGATCATCGCCGGGGTCAGCTCGCCAGCGGCCGGCAGCAGCCAGTCGCCGTGATCGACCGTGCCGTCGCTGCGGCCGATGTGCGCCCATTCGCCTTTCTCGTCGAACTTGCCGATCACGCGCGGGCGGACGTCTTCGCGCCAGTTGTAGAGCTCTTCCTTGAGCTGGTACTCGAGCAGCTGGCGCTTCTCCTCGATCACCAGGATCTCTTCCAGGCCGGCCGCGAACTGACGCACGCCATCGGCCTCGAGCGGCCACACCATGCCCACCTTGTACAGGCGGATGCCAATTTCGGCTGCCAGCGCTTCGTCGATGCCGAGGTCGTCGAAGGCTTGGCGCACATCAAGATAGCTCTTGCCGCTGGTGATGATGCCGAGCCGTGCGTCGGGGCTGTCGATGATGACCCGGTTCAGCCGGTTGGCTCTGGCGTAGGCCAGTGCAGCGTAGAGCTTCTGGTTGAGCAGGCGTTTTTCCTGCACCAGCGGGGGGTCGGGCCAGCGGATGTTGAGCCCGTCGGCCGGAAGGGCGAAATCTTCCGGAATCACCACCTGCACCCGGCCCGGATCAACGTCGACCGAGGCCGAGGTTTCAACCGTGTCGGCCAGGGCCTTGAACGCCACCCAGCAACCCGAGTAGCGCGACAGCGCATAGCCATGCACGCCGAAGTCGATGTATTCCTGCACGCCGGCCGGCGCGAGCACCGGCATCATCATCGACTTGAAGAAGTGGTCGGTCTGATGCGGCAGCGTGGACGACTTGGCCGCATGGTCGTCGCCGGCAATGGCCAGCACCCCACCGTGCCTGGACGAACCTGCCGCATTGCCATGGCGAAACACGTCGCCGCTGCGATCCACGCCTGGCCCCTTGCCGTACCACATCGCGAACACGCCTTCGTACTTCGCCTGTGGCGACAGGTTGACCTGCTGCGATCCCCACACTGCGGTGGCTGCAAGGTCTTCGTTGACGCCGGGCTGGAACACGATGTCGTGGCTGGCGAGGTGCTTCTTCGCTTTCCACAGGGTCTGGTCGAGGCCGCCCAGCGGCGATCCGCGGTAGCCGGACACGAAGCCGGCGGTGTTGAGTCCGGCGGCGCGGTCGCGTTCCTTCTGGATCATCAGCAGGCGCACCAGCGCCTGGTAGCCGGTCAGATAGACGCGGCCGGAAACGAGGGTGTATTTGTCTTCCAGGCTGGGTTTGTGCGTACTGCCCAGCGGATCTGCTTCGGCCATGAGGGACTCCCGCCAAAAATCGTATTCCTGGAGTACTGCACCTCACTTCGCCCGTCCGCCTTGTGGGCGGATGGGGGGGAGGAGACTTCAGGTTAGTCGCCCGCAATGGGCGACTCAATCCTTGGATACCCTAACCGGCCAGGCAGTTCAGGCCGGTGGCAGGATCTTGCCCGGGTTGAGCAGGTTGTCGGGGTCGAGCGCCTGCTTGACCATGCGCATGGCGTCGATGGCGGCGCTGCCGTGCTCTTCGAGCAGGAAGGCCTGCTTGCCGATGCCGATGCCGTGCTCGCCGGTGCAGGTGCCGCCGAGCGCGAGGGCGCGCTGCACGATCTTGTTGTTGAGCGCCTCTGCACGCGCGATTTCGACCTCGTCAGCCGGGTCGACAAGGATGATGGTGTGGAAATTGCCGTCGCCGACGTGACCGACGATGGGGGCGATGAAGCCCGAGGCTTCGATGTCGTCGCGGGTGCCGGCGATGCATTCGGCCAGCTTCGAGATCGGCACGCACACGTCGGTGGTTACGCCGCGACTGCCGGGGCGCAGGTTCAGGCTGGCGAAATACACGTCGTGGCGGGCGGCCCACAGGCGGGTGCGGTCTTCCGGACGGCTGGCCCAGTCGAAGGCGAGACCGCCGTTGTCATTGGCGATTTCCTGCACCGTCTGTGCCTGCTCCTCCACGCTTGCCGGTGAGCCGTGGAATTCGAAGAACAGCATCGGCGATTCGTGCAGCGTGGTCTTGCTGTAGCGGTTGATCGCCTGCACGGTGAGGGCATCCACCAGTTCGATACGCGCCACCGGCACCCCGAGCTGAATGGTCTGGATCACGGTGTTGACGGCGCTGACGATGTCGGGGAAGGCGCAGGTGGCCGCCGACACCGCTTCCGGCAGCGGATGCAGGCGCACGGTGAGTTCGGTGGTGATCGCCAGCGTGCCTTCGGAGCCAACCAGCAGATGGGTAAGGTCGTAGCCGGCGGACGACTTGCGTGCGCGGCTCCCGGTGCGGATCACGCGACCGTCGGCCATGACGGCGGTCATGCCGAGCACGTTTTCGCGCATGGTGCCGTAGCGCACGGCATTGGTGCCCGAGGCGCGGGTGGCGGCCATGCCGCCGATGCTGGCGTCGGCGCCCGGATCGATGGGGAAGAACAGGCCCGTGCCGTGAAGCTCGGCATTGAGCTGCTTGCGGGTGACGCCGGGCTGGACGAGGACGTCCATGTCTTCGGTGTTGATGGCGAGAACGCGGTTCATCTCCGAGAAGTCGATGCAGATGCCGCCGTGGATGGCGAGGATGTGGCCTTCGAGCGAACTGCCGACGCCAAAGGGAATGATCGGCACGGCGTGCTCGCGACAGGCCTCGACGATGGCGACGACGTCTTCGGTGCTGTGCGCAAACACCACTGCGTCGGGCAGGGCGTCGGGGAAATGCGATTCGTCGTGGCCGTGGTGGGCGCGCACGCCTTCGGAGGTGCTGAAGCGGGTGCCGAAGCGCTCGGTCAGGGTGTCGATGAAGGCTTGCGGAAGTGGCTTGCGAAAGGTGTGGGGCGCGTTCATGTTCGTCTCGCTGACAGTCAGCCCCTGATTATCGGCTTTTGTGCGCCTCAATCAAATCCTCACGGCCGATCTGAAGCTGCCGGATCTGGCTTTGCGTGCTGTGCTGCGACCGAATCGATGCTTAAATAACGGCCCCATTCAGGCGACTCTGATGATGAACTCCCAAAGTGCGAGCGTACCGGCTGCTGACCCGAGTGACACTGGCGACCGCCGGATACCGGTGACCGTGCTCACCGGCTTTCTCGGTGCAGGCAAGACCACCTTGCTCAACCACCTGCTGCGCCAGCCCGAGATGGACGGTGCCGCGGTGCTGATCAACGAGTTTGGCGAGATTGGCGTCGATCATCATCTGGTGGAGAAGGTCGACGAATCCATCGTCCTGCTCGACTCGGGCTGCATCTGCTGCAGCGTGCAGGGCGATCTGGTGAAGGCGCTCAAGGGCATCTTCATGCGTGCCCTGCGCAAGGAGATCCCGCCAGTGCGGCGGGTGCTGATCGAGACCACCGGCCTGGCCGATCCGGTGCCGGTTGTGCATACCCTCATGGAAGAGCCCTTCATCGCCGAGCGTTACCGCTGTGACGGGGTGATCACCGCGGTCGACGTCACGCATGCGCTGGCGCAGCTCGGCGCGCACCGCGAGGCCGTGCGTCAGGTGGCGATGGCCGACCGCCTGCTGCTGACCAAGACGGATCTGGCAGACGAGGCTGTGCGGGCAGAGGTGGCAGCCCGATTGTCGGTGCTCAACCCGGGGGCGCAGCAGGTTTCCGTGTCGGGCGGTGTTGTCGCGCCCGATGTGGTGTTCGGCTGTGGCCTGTATGACGCCAGCGGCAAGGCGCCGGATGTCGCCGCATGGCTGGGCGAAGAGCGCGTGCAGCGCCAGCGCGCCCTTGCGCCCGCTACTTCAGGGCCCGCTGCATGGCGCAAACCGGGGCGCGTCGCCACTGCGCCTGCGATACCGCGCCACGATGCGGGTGTAAGCAGTTTCGTGCTGTGCTTTGCCGAGCCACTCAGCTGGTTCAGCTTTTCCGATGCGCTCGGCTTGCTGCTGCAGGTGTATGGCGAGCGCATTCTGCGTATCAAGGGCATGCTCAACGTCGTCGGCGATCCGCAACCCCGCATCCTGCAGTGCGTGCAACATTCGGTTTATCCGCCCACCAGCCTGGCGGCCTGGCCGGATACGCCGCCCTGCAACGACCGCAAGAGCCGGCTGGTGTTCATCGTGCGCGACCTCGGGCGGGACGACGTGGCCGACATGCTGTTCAGCATCGGCGGTATTGCGGCCGAGCCGGAGCCTCGCACTGCGGCTTGAGTCGCCGGCGAGCGCCCGGCAGCGTTGGCGAAGGCCTCAGCGCAGCGCTTTCGCGGCCTTCCGGCGCTGACGCTGTAAGCAAACGGGGCTTTGTGCCGACCAAAGGGCTCGAAGAACCGCCTGCGAACGCTGCGCTGCTGCAGCGCATTCCGGGCACCTGGAGGACGTTCCCGATGTACGCGTGTCTGATGCCGCAATCCCGCTTTCGTGCCGTGCTGCTAGTGCTCGGCCTTGGTCTCGCTGCCGGCGCATCGGGGGCAGAGCTTCGTCCGCCGCAGCAGGTTTCGCCTTTTTCGGGCGCAACGCCGGCCGCGCCGGTGCCCGCGCCCTGGCTGCGGCAGTCCCTGCCTGGTGTGGAACGCCAGAACACCTTCGAACTCGTGGCAGATGCCGGACGCACCGTACTCGAGGTGCGCTCGGATGCCGCCGCATCCACGCTGACGCATGCGCTGGCGATCGATCCCGCGCAGTCGCCGCGGCTGCAGTGGCGCTGGAAGGTGTCGCGGGCGCTCACCGGGTCTGATTTCTCACGCAAATCGGGTGATGACTATGCTGCGCGAGTCTATGTGCTGTTCGACTACCCGGTGGAGAGGCTGTCGCTGGGCGACCGCGTCAAGATGTCGCTCGGGCGTACCCTGTATGGCGCCGAACTGCCGACGGCCGCGATCGCCTATGTCTGGGGTACGGCCCAGAAACCCGGTGAAACAGGTCCGAACCCCTACACCGACCGGGTACAGATGATCGTGGTCGACAGCGGTGGCGGGCAGGCCGGGCAGTGGCGCGAGGTCGAGCGCGATCTGGCCGCCGACTTCCGAGCGGTCTTCGGGGACGAGGCGCCGCGCGTTGTCGGTATCGCCGTCAGCGCCGATACCGACAACACCGGCGAGGCGGTGGTGACGCGCTTCGGGGATCTGCGCTTTCTGCCGCGCTGAGTGGGCGCAGGCACGCCGTTCAACGTGGGACAATGTGCCCGGCAGGACGCTCGGCGACTGCCGGACATCTCAGCGCGATCAATGACGAGATCGCCCCCACATGCAAACGCGAACGGAGCACTGATGCCAGCACAGACCGACCTTCCGCCCGAATGGCCTGTTGTTCCCGCCTGCTACGGCTGGCTGTCACTCGATCGTCGCGGGGTGTGGCGACTGCGCGGTGAGCCGGTCGTCCATCCCGGGCTGAGCGGCTTCATCAGTGCCAACTACGAAGCGGATGAGCACGGCAACTGGCTGGTCAACAACGGTCCGCAGAAGGTCTTCGTCACGCTCGACTACACGCCCTGGGTCATGCGGCTGGATGCGGATGGCACGCTGCACACGCATACCGGCCGCCTTGTCGGTGAAGTCGAGGCGGTCCATCTCGACGATGAGGGCAATGTCCTGCTGGCAACGGCAGTCGGTCTTGGCTTGCTGAGCGACCGCGATCTTCCCGCTTTTCTCGCGGGCTGTCGTCTGGCGAATGGCGGCGTGGCAGACGACGAAGCCTTGCTGGGCGTGATGGCCGGAAAAGGAGGGGTGTTCTGGCGCGGCATGCCGCTCACCCGCGTTGCGGGCAATGAACTCGCAGCGCGGTATCACTTCAATGCCGCGCCCGCGCAGTGATCGGCACGGACGCCGGATACCGCTAACGATGTTGAGCGCCCTGACTGAAACGACCGCAATTGGCAGGCGGGGAGGGTGAGATCAGGAGGCGTTATTGGTGGATGAACACAATCATCTCAACGCTTGTTGCAGTGCAGCATGATTTTGGCTATTCTGCAGCTGTCTCCTCCACTCTCCTCCAAGATGTGGATTTCAGCCCGGGCCCGAAAGCGTCCGGGCTTTTTTCTTTTTACGGGGCGCCTTTTCCGTTGTCGCTGTCGCCAGCCGTCGGGTCCTCCGCATCCTCGATGCCCCAGTCGCCGTAATCGAACCAGTCGTCTCCGAGCATTTCGGACGGGTGAAGCGTCCTCCCCGCGCCGTTTCCACAGCGCAACTCATTCGCAGCGCAATACTTGTCGCAGCCCCAGCAGATGCGCTCGGGGTGCTTAGGTTGCAATGGGAATCGCTTGGCCATCTCGTGTCCAGCATGCAGGGCGGTCGGGTGACTCATGTTAATCGGTGGCGGAACAACTGCCTTGATACCCGACAAGACGTCACCGATGGAGAGCCGCGGCGCACGTGCGCCGCGCTTGCGGGCGGTCCCGCAGCTTCAGTCGAAGCGCAATCCCGGAATTGAGCCTCCCATAAATATCGCTTGACATGCCATCAGTGAAACGTATGATTAAAACAACTGTTTTAATCGGATGTTTCAAGTGACCACAGCAGACAGCCGTTCGCCCGCTCCGGAAACCCGCGACCGCATTCTTGATGCGGCGGAGGCCCTGTTTGTCGAGCATGGCCTCGAGGCGACATCGATGCGCATGATCACCAGCCAGGCGGGCGCCAACCTTGCTGCGGTCAATTATCACTTCGGTACCAAGGATGCGCTGATCCAGGAGGTGTTCCGTCGCCGCCTCACGGAACTCAATCGCCAGCGCCTTGCTGCACTCGATCGGGTCGAGGCGGCTGCACAGGGGCAGCCCAAGCCAAGTCAGATCGTCGAGGCCTTCTTCGGCACCTCGCTCGAGCTTGCGGCCGATACCGTGCATGGCGGAAACACCTTCATGCGCCTGCTCGGGCGAACCTATGCCGAGCCGAATGCATTTGTGCGCCAGTTCCTCGCCGAGGAGTACGCGGAAGTGCTCGAGCGCTTCCTCGGTGCGCTGTATCGCTCGCTGCCCGGTGTGCCACGGGAGGAAATCCTGTGGCGCTTCCATTTCATGATGGGGGCGATGTCGTACGCGATTGCCGGCACCGATGCGCTGCAGCTTTTTGCTGGCACCTTCGACGATGCCGACCCACAGCGGCTGATGCCGCGGCTGATGTCTTTCCTGCTGGGTGGCCTGCGTGCACCGCTGCCGGAGTTTGCTCAGCCCGATGAACGACCCGGCCCGGACGTTGCCTGACGAATGACTGAACCCCATGGCGAAACGCAGCAGCAAGACTGCTATCGCCGGTGAAAGGAGACCTTGATGATCTGGCTGATTCTGTTTTCCCTCCCTCCCTTGGCTGGTGCGCTCGCCTACGGGCGAGCGCCACTTTTTGCCTGGCTGGGGGTTGGTCTGGCGTGGATCGCAGGCTTTGCCGCGGTGGCGGGATGGTCGTTCTGGACGGCCCTGCTCGTGATGCTGGCATTTGCCGCAGTCATGGGCGTTTTCCTCAGCCGCGCGTTGCGGCGCGACTTCGTGACGGCGCCGATCTTCAAGGCCTTCCGCCGCGCACTGCCGTCGATGTCGCAGACCGAGCGCGATGCGCTTGAGGCGGGCACGGTATGGTGGGAGGGCGATCTGTTCGCCGGCGACCCGGACTGGAAGAAGCTTGCAGCCTATCCGTGGCCCAGGCTCAGCGACGAGGAGCAGGCCTTCCTCGACAACGAAACCGAGGAGCTGTGCCGGCTGATCAAGGACTGGGATGTGACGCAGCAGCAGGACATGCCCGCCGAGGCCTGGGCGTACATCCGGTCCGCGGGCTTCCTCGGCATGATCATTCCCAAGGAATTCGGCGGCAAGGGCTTCTCGGCCTTTGCGCACTCTCAGGTGGTCACCAAGCTGTCGACGCGCTCGTCGACGCCGGCGGTGACGGTGATGGTGCCCAACTCGCTCGGCCCCGCCGAACTGCTGCTCCACTACGGCACCGAAGAACAGAAGGCCCATTATCTGCCGCGTCTGGCGCAGGGCAAGGAGATCCCGGCGTTTGCACTGACCAGCCCGTGGGCGGGGTCGGACGCTGCGTCCATCCCCGATGCCGGCGTGGTGTGCAAGGGCATGTGGCAAGGCGAGGAAGTGCTCGGCATGCGGGTGTCCTTCGACAAGCGCTACATCACGCTGGCGCCAGTGTGCACCGTGTTCGGCCTGGCCTTCCGCCTGTACGACCCCGAACACCTGCTGGGCGAGGAGGCCGATCTCGGCATCACCTGCGCGCTGGTGCCGCATGATCATCCGGGGGTGGATATCGGCCGCCGTCACTTCCCGCTCAACGCGGTGTGGATGAACGGGCCGATTCGCGGCAAGGATGTCTTCATGCCACTGGAGTTCATCATCGGCGGCCCGGCGATGGCGGGGCAGGGCTGGCGCATGCTGATGGAGTGCCTGGCTGCCGGCCGCAGCATCTCGCTGCCGGGCTCCAATACCGGGATGCAGAAGCTCACCGCGCGTGCCGTCGGCGCCTATGCCCGGGTGCGCTATCAGTTCAAGACCGCGATCGGCCGCTTCGAGGGGGTGGAGGAAGCGCTCACCCGGATTGGTGCCAACACCTATCTGAGCGACGCGACCCGCATCATGACCGCAGGGGCGATCGATCTCGGCGAGAAGCCCTCGGTGGTGTCGGCCATCGTCAAGTATCACGTTACCGAGCGTGCACGGCAGACGGTCAATGACGGCATGGATGTGATCGGCGGCAAGGGCATCTGTCTCGGGCCGCAGAACTTCCTCGGGCGCGCCTATCAGCAGATTCCGGTCGGCATCACGGTGGAAGGGGCGAACATCCTGACCCGCAGCCTGATCCTGTTCGGCCAGGGCGCGGTGCGCTGCCATCCGCATGTGATGGACGAGATGAAGGCGGCGCAGAAGGGTGATCTCGATGCCTTCGACAAGGCCTTGTGGTCGCACGTTGCCTACACGGTCACCAATGGCGCACGGGCGCTGGTAATGGGGCTTACCGGGTCGCATTTCGTCAGGATCGATGCTGACGTCGCACCCGAGACGCGTCGCTACTATCAGCAGCTCACGCGCTTCTCGGCCGCTTTCGCCTTCATCTCCGATCTGTCCATGGGCACCATGGGCGGCGCGCTCAAGCGCAAGGAAAAACTGTCCGCGCGCCTGGGCGACATCCTGTCGCTGATGTACCTGGCGTCGGCCACGCTCAAGCGCTTCGAGGCCGAAGGTCGGCAGCAGGCCGATGCACCGCTGATGCACTGGGCGATCTGGGACTGCATGTTCCGCGCGCAGAATGCCTTCGAAGGCGTGATCGCGAACTTCCCCAACCGTATTGCTGCCACGCTGCTGCGCAGACTGGTGGTGTTCCCGCTCGGCCGTCCCTACGTGGTGCCGTCCGACCGCCTGGGCCATGAAGTGGCGCAGTCGATGATCGAGCCGTGTGCCACCCGCGACCGCCTGACCGCTGACGTCTATCTGCCGACCGATCTCGAGGAACCGGTGGGCGCGCTCGAAGCCGCGCTGCTGGCGACGGTTCAGGCCGAGCCGGTCGATGCCAAGGTGAAGCAGGCGTTGCGCTCGGGCAGCTTCAAGCCCGGACTGCTGGTGGGTGGCGGGGTGGATGCCTTGTGGCAGCGCGCGCGTGAAGCCGGTGTGATCAGTGCGGAGGAATATGCCCTGCTGCAGCGCCGTGGCGAGCTGCGCGACAAGGTGATCCGGGTCGATGACTTTCCCTTTGATTTCGGACTGCGTGCCGCCTTGTGTGACACGCCAGTGCTCAAGGAGGCCGCGTGAGTCGAGAGGTATTCATCATTGACGGTGCGCGCACGCCCTTTCTCAAGTCGCGCAACACACCGGGGCCGTTCGCCGCGTCCGACCTGGCAACTGCCGCCGGCAGCGCCCTGCTGGCGCGTCAGCCCTTTGCACCTGACCAGCTGAACGAGGTCATCCTGGGCTGTGCCAGTCCGGCGCCGGACGAGGTGAATATTGGCCGCGTGGTGGCGCTGCGCATGGGGTGCGGGCTGAAGGTGCCGGGATGGACGGTGATGCGCAACTGCGCCAGTGGCATGCAGGCAATCGATTCTGCGATGGTCAATATCCAGGCCGGGCGTTCGCATCTGGTGCTCGCCGGTGGCGTGGATGCGCTGTCGCGTGCGCCGCTGCTGCTGTCGGATGCGATGGTGCGCTGGCTGTCGTCCTGGTACGCGGCGAGGTCACTCGGCGAGCGCTTTGCCGTCGCACGGAAGTTCCGCCTTGGCAATCTCGCCCCGGTGATCGGCATCATGAAAGGCCTGACCGATCCGGTGGTGGGCCAGCTGATGGGGCAGACCGCCGAGAATCTGGCGTGGAAGTTCGGCATCACGCGTGACGAGATGGACGCGTTTGCGGTGGAGAGCCACCAGCGCGTCGCGCTGGCGCAGGATGCCGGCCATTTCGATGCCGAGATCGTGCCGCTGATCGATCGTGACGGCACGGTGTACAAGGCCGATGACGGCCTGCGCCGGGATGCGTCGA
This sequence comes from Parazoarcus communis, assembly GCF_003111645.1. Taxonomy (NCBI): domain Bacteria; kingdom Pseudomonadati; phylum Pseudomonadota; class Betaproteobacteria; order Rhodocyclales; family Zoogloeaceae; genus Parazoarcus; species Parazoarcus communis. Next base: position 2,766,546 of record NZ_CP022187.1, on the reverse strand, counting down.
TGGCCGCGCTGGCAAAGCTCAAGCCGTTCTTCGACAAGCGCTATGGTCAGGTGACTGCCGGCAACAGTTCGCAGATCACCGATGGCGCGGCCTGGCTGGTGCTGGCCTCGGCCGAGGCGGTCGAGCGCTTCGGGCTGCAGCCGATGGGGCGCATCATCGACAGCGAATGGGCGGCGCTGGCGCCCGAGCAGATGGGCCTGGGGCCGGTGCATGCAGCTCAGCCCATCCTCGATCGTCATGGTTTGCGCCCGACCCATCTCGATGCGTGGGAGCTCAACGAGGCTTTCGCCGCGCAGGTCATTGCCTGTCTGCGTGCGTTCGGCGATGACGCCTATTTCAACGAGCACTTCGGCATCGAGGCAGCGCCGGGCGCGCCCGATCTGGCACGGCTCAACATCGATGGCGGCGCGGTCGCGCAGGGCCATCCGGTGGGGGCGAGCGGCGCGCGCATTGTGCTGCATCTGCTGCAGGTACTGCGTCGCACCGGGGGGCGCCGCGGCATGGCCAGCATCTGCATCGGTGGCGGACAGGGTGGCGCCATGCTGGTGGAGGCGATGCAATGAATCAGCCCGGAAACAACTGGCAGCACTGGACACTGCGCCGCGAGGCGGACGGCCTTGCCTGGCTCGAACTCGACAAGGCCGACAGCACGACCAACGCGCTCTCGGCCGCGGTGATGGAAGAGCTTGGCAGCGTGCTGGATGTGCTCGACGCCGAGCCGCCTGCCGCACTGGTGATCGCGTCGGCCAAACCGGCGGGTTTCATCGCCGGCGCCGACATTGAAGAATTCTCGCAACTCGCCTCGGCCGCAGATGCACGTGTACTGGTCGCACGCGGGTGGACCCTGTTCGAGCGCCTCGCGGACGTCGACTACCCGACGCTGGCGTTGATTCGCGGCCACTGTCTGGGTGGCGGGCTTGAGCTTGCACTGGCCTGTCGTTACCGGATCGTGGTCGACGAGCCGGGTACAAAGCTCGCGCTCCCCGAAGTGATGCTCGGCATCGTGCCAGGCTGGGGCGGGATGAAGCGTCTGCCGGACCGTATCGGCCCGGCACTGGCGCTCGATCTGATGCTCACCGGGAAGTCTGTCGATGCGAAGAAGGCGAAGCGTATCGGCCTCGCCGACGATTGCGTACCGCCGCGGGTGATGGAAAACGCAGCGCGCATGCGGGTGCGTTCCGGCAGTGCCAATTCGCCTCTGCCCTGGATGGCGCGTCTGATGAACGGGCCGCTGAGGTCAAAGGTGGCCGACAAGGCGCGCAAGCAGGTGGCGGGTCGCGCGCGCCGCGAACACTATCCCGCGCCCTACGCAATCATCGACATGTGGTCGCGCTTCGAGGGCAATGCGCTGGCGGTGCCGGCAGGTGATCCGGCTTCGCTGGAGACGATTTTCGCCTCGCCGACCACGCGCAACCTCCTGCGGGTGTATCACCTGCAGGAGCGCCTCAAGGGTTTTGGCAAGGGTGTCGATTTTGCGCCGCGGCATGTGCATGTGATCGGTGCCGGCGTGATGGGCGGCGACATCGCCGCCGTGTGCGCACAGCGCGGCCTGACGGTGACCCTGCAGGACCAGACCGTTGAGCGCATCGCGCCTGCAATTGCGCGGGCGGCAAAGCTGTTCGAGCGCCGCTTCAAGGGCGACCGCCGCCAGGTGCGTTTTGCGCTCGACCGCATGATTCCCGACCCTCAGGGCCACGGCGCGGTGCGGGCCGATGTCATCATCGAGGCCATCTTCGAGAACCTTGAGGCGAAGCGTGCACTGTTCTCAGATCTTGAGCGCAAGGCGCGGCCGGATGCGATTCTGGCCAGCAATACCTCCAGTCTGAGGCTGGAAGACATCGCCGGCTGCCTGACCGATCCCGGTCGTCTCATTGGCATTCATTTCTTCAACCCGGTGGCGATGATGCCGCTGGTCGAGGTGGTGGCGGGTGAGCACTCGGATGCGCTTGCCTTGCAGCGCGCGGCGGCCTTTGCGCGCAGGATCGACAAGCTGCCGCTGCCGGTGAAAAGCGCGCCCGGCTTCCTCGTCAATGCGGTGCTCGGGCCCTACATGCTCGAGGCCTTGCGTTGTGTCGAAGAGGGCATTGCGCCCGAGGCCGTAGACGCCGCGCTGGTCGAGTTCGGCATGCCGATGGGGCCGGTCGAGTTGGTGGATACGGTCGGCCTCGACATTGCTGTCGCGGCAGGCAAGGCACTTGCCGGCGATGGTGCAGCGCCGCCGCAAAAGCTCCTCGCGCTGGTGTCCGCCGGCAAGCTCGGGAAGAAGACCGGGGAAGGCTACTACCGCTGGAGCGATGGCAAGCCGAAGCGCGGCAAGGCCGGTACTGCGCCAGCAGGCCTCGCCGATCGCATTCTTGCGCCGCTGCTTGCCGCTACCCGGCGCTGCGTGGAAGAGGGGGTGGTCGATGATGCCGACCTGGCAGACGCTGGCGTGATCTTCGGCACCGGCTTTGCACCCTGGAGCGGCGGCCCGATGAATTACCAGCAGACCCGCGGGAATCTCCCGGTCGGCACCGATTCCACCGTCGTCGATCGTAGTGCACCGGCTATTCAACAGGACGCGACATGAGTTCCAACGATATCTACACCGCCTTGCCCGATGGTCGTCAGCCCGCTCTGCGGGTGATGCCCATGCCCGCCGACCTCAATCCGGCTGGCGATGTCTTCGGTGGCTGGATCATGGCCATGGTCGACATCGCGGGCGCCATTCCCGCCCGCCGTCGTGCCAAATCGCGAGTCGCGACCGTGGCGGTGAACTCCTTCATCTTCAAGCAGCCGGTTTCAGTGGGCGATCTGGTCAGCTTTTACGCCGAGGTGGTGTCTACCGGCCGGACCTCGGTCACCGTCGACGTAGAAGTGTTCGCCGAGCGCGACCCCGAGAATCCGGTGGTCGTGAAAGTGACCGAAGCGCGGTTGACGTACGTTGCGCTCGACGACAAGGGCCGGAAGCGGCCGATGCCGACCGAATGAGTCTGAAGTGCCCCTCGCGCAGCCGACGCCAGGGAGGAAGTGCAATGGCATATATAGTCATACATGACTGGAGGAGACACGTATGAGAAAGAACAGAATTGCGTTGCTGTTGTCCCTTGGGACGTTTTCGCTGGCGTCGGGTGCGGCATCGGCCGCAGGGTTCCAGTTACTTGAACAGAACGCGAGCGGCCTTGGCAATGCATATGCTGGATCAGCCGCAGTGGCCGAAGATGCAAGTACGATCTATTTCAATCCCGCTGGTATGACGCAGCTGCAGGAGCGGGAGCTCTCAGTCGGTCTGGCGGCAGTCAGGCCCAGTTTCAAGTTCAAGGACAAAGGGTCGTCGAGCGGCTTTCTGACCGGTGATACATCCGATGCGGGCGACTGGGCAGCGCTGCCGAACGGCTACCTGTCGTGGGCTCTGAACAAGGATCTGTACGTCGGCGTGGGCATGGGTGCGCCGTTCGGACTGGTGACCGAGTACGACGATGATTGGGTAGGCGCTGCGCACTCGATCAAGTTCGACATCAAGACCTACAACATCAATCCGTCGATTGCGTACCGGGTGAATGACAAGGTCTCCATTGGTGCCGGCGTGAGCTGGCAGCGGATGGAGGCTGAGTATCTGCGCGCAGCAGCGGTCGTGTCGCCTGCGCTCACGCAGACCTACGCGACGCTGGATGCGAGTTCCGATGCATGGGGCTGGAACGTCGGTGCGCTGTTCAACGTGTCGGATGCCACGAAAGTCGGGCTTTCCTACCGTTCGTCCATCAAGCACAAGCTCGAAGGGGATCTGAAGGTCAAGGGTCTTGCTGCCGGCGCCAGTGCAGCATTGACAACCGGCAAGGCAGAGGCTGATGTCGAATTGCCGGACACCTTCATCCTGAGCGCGACTCACAAACTGGACAGCCGCTGGGAGCTGCTTGGTGACGTTTCCTTTACGGGCTGGAGCTCGATCAAGGAGGTGGACATCGTTCGCACCTCGGGCTCGCTTTCAGGGACGACTGTGCAAACGCTAGAGACAGAGTTTAAGGACACCTGGCGGGTTGCAGTGGGTGCCAACTACCAGATGAACGATGCCTGGAAACTGAAATTCGGTTTTGCCTACGACCAGACGCCGGTGAAGGACAAGGAGCGTCGCCTGGTTTCGCTGCCTGACAACGACCGGACGTGGTTTACCGTCGGTGCTCAGTGGAATATGTCCAAGGCATCGAGGCTGGATCTTGCTGCTGCGTATCTCTACGTACCCAAGACCAAGATCGACAACGATCAGGCCGCAGACGGTCGTGGCCGGGTCACGGGCGAGTACGACTCCAGTGTATGGATCCTGGGCGCTCAGTATTCGCTGGCGTTCTGACGCAAAGCGGATTTTCCGGGCGCGCGGGCGAAGCCTGCGTTTGCCCGGAAGTCGGGTTCAAGTCATGCACACCGGCTAGCCCGGTACTGCAAGGAAATCTGGGGAGATCCACGTGAGCAAATTCATCATCCGCAAGGTCGCTGTGCTGGGTGCCGGCGTGATGGGGGCGCAGATTGCGGCCCACTGCGCCAATGCCGATGTGCCCGTGATTCTGTTTGATCTGGCGGCAAAGGACGGCGATGCCAATGCGGTCATCAACAAGGCGCTGGCAGGCCTGAAGAAGCTCGATCCTGCCCCGCTGGCGGCAAGGGATCGGGCGCAGCATATTGAAGCAGCCAACTACGACAGCGATCTCGCCCGTCTCGGCGAGTGCGATCTGGTGATCGAGGCGATTGCCGAGAAGATGGAGTGGAAGCTCGACCTGTATGCCAAGGTTGCACCGCACCTTAAGGCCGGCGCGGTGTTTGCATCGAACACGTCCGGCCTGCCCATCAACGCGCTGGCCGCGGGCATGCCGGATGCGCGGCGCAGCCGTTTCTGCGGCATCCATTTTTTCAATCCACCACGCTACATGCCGCTGGTGGAGCTGATCGCCACCGCGGATACCGACCCGGTGACGCTTGACAATCTCGAAACGTGGCTGACGTCCCGACTGGGCAAGAGCATTGTCCGAGCCAAGGACACCCCGAACTTCGTCGCCAACCGCGTCGGCGTGTTCTCGATTCTGGCGGTGATGCATCACACCGCGCGGCTCGGGCTGACATTCGACGAGGTCGATCTGCTCACCGGTCCGCGCATCGGCCGCCCCAGGAGTGCGACCTTCCGCACCGCTGACGTGGTCGGGCTGGATACGCTGGCGCACGTCGTCGGCACCATGCAGGCGACGCTGGCGGACGATCCCTGGCATGCGCACTTCAGGACGCCGGACTGGTTGCAGGCATTGATTGCAAAGGGCGCGCTGGGGCAGAAGACGCGCGCCGGGATCTACCGCAAGGAAGGGCGGAAGATCATGGTGCTCGATCTGGCCCATCAGGACTATCGCGAGAGCGGGGCGGAGATGTTCCCCGATGTGGACGACATCCTCAGCCTCCGGAATCCGGCCGAGAAGTTTGCCCGTCTGGCCGCACACCCCCACCCGCAGGCGCAGTTCCTGTGGTCGATCTTCCGTGATGTCTTCCATTACTGCGCGGTGCATCTGGGCGCCATCGCCGACAACGCACGCGATGTCGATCTGGCCATGCGCTGGGGATTCGGCTGGGCACAGGGGCCGTTCGAAACCTGGCAGGCCGCTGGATGGGCCGATATCGCCACGATGGTGAAGGAGGACATCGAGCACGGCCGGGCGATGTCGGATGTGCCCCTGCCTGCCTGGGTGTTCGAGCGCGAGGGTGTGCATGCGGCGGAGGGCTCGTTCAGCGCCGAAGCGTCGGTGCTCAAGCCGCGTTCGACGCTCGGGGTGTACCAGCGTCAACTCTACCCCGACCGTGTGCTGGGCGAGGCGCCCGATGACAGGGGAGAGACCCTGTGGGAGAACGCGGGCTTGCGGCTGTGGCGGCGTCCGGATCAGGACGGGCGCATCGGCATTGTGTCGCTGACATCGAAGAAGCATGCGATCGGCGACGAGGTGCTGGACGGCATGCTGGAGGCGATTGAGCGTGCCGAAGCCGATCTCGATGGTCTGGTGCTGTGGAACGATGCGCCGTTCGCGGTGGGGGCCAACCTGCAGCAGGTCGGCGAGGCCTGCCGCGCGGGACAGTTCGACATGCTGGAGCAGGTGGTGGCGAAGTTTCAGCGCACTTCGATGGCGATCAAGCACGCTCAGGTGCCGGTCGTGGCTGCGGTGCAGGGCATGGCGCTGGGCGGCGGTTGCGAGTTCGTGATGCATGCTGCCCATCGGGTGTTGGCGCTGGAGAGCTATGTCGGCCTGGTCGAGGCGGGCGTGGGGCTGATTCCGGCCGGCGGCGGCAGCAAGGAGTTTGCGCTGCAGGCGCATGTGATGGCGCAGCGGGCGGCGGGCGGCGACGTGTTTCCCTACATCCAGAATGCGTTCCAGACCATTGCCATGGCGACGGTCGCCAAGAGTGGCATCGAGGCGGTGCAGCTGGGCTTCGGTCGCGCAGCTGACGACATCGTGTTCAACGCCCACGAACTGCTTTACGTGGCGATTCGGCGTGCGCGGGCGATGGCAGAGGCGGGCTGGCGGTCGTCCTTGCCCGGTTCTGCGGTGAAGGTCGCAGGCCGCAACGGTATTGCGACCTGCGAGCTGATGCTGGTGAACATGGCCGAGGGGGGCTTCATCTCCGAGCATGACTACAAGGTGGCGAAGGCGGCTGCGACGGCACTGTGCGGTGGGGAGGTGGATACCAATGCACGGGTGAGCGAGCAGTGGATTCTGGATGTCGAGCGCGCGCAGTTTGTCGAGTTGCTGAAGACCGAGAAAACGCAGAAGCGGATTCAGTACATGCTGGAGACGGGGAAGCCGTTGCGGAATTGAGGTTGTTGGGTTGGATTTCCGGGCGTTGGGGTTCGGGGGCGCTGCGCGGGGCATCGGTCATTTGCTCAAGGGGCTGCGGAACTCGCCCTGCGGGCTCGGACAGTCCTCGCCCCTTGCTCAAATGACCGACACCCCACTGCGGTTGATCGGGGTTGTTATTTAAGGGAAAGGCGGGGGGTGAGTCGGGTTTCGATGCTTTGAGGGCAGTTTTTGCAGGCGTCAGGGCCGTGGGCTGCAAATTTGAGGTTCGCGCACGCAGAGCGTAGTTTTTATTTTTCGGCTCAGTCTTTGCCTTCGTCTTTGCTTTTACCTGCCCTAGAGCAACCGTGATGTGCCGTGACGGGGGTGAGTGTTTGTGGCGCGGGCGAGGACTGTCTGAGCCCGAAGGGCGAGTTCCGCAGCCCGCAGAACAAACACTCACTTCCGGTGCGGAGATCTGCCACGAACACAAACGCGCAGAACCGCCACGACAACCGACAACTGACCACGAGCCCGACCACCGCGAAATGTGTTGAAGAAACGCCGACAAGCAGTTCTTTCGGAGACAGAACAAATGAACAAACAGATTCAGGACGCCTACATCGTCGCCGCAGTGCGTACCCCTGTGGCGCGACGTAACGGCGCTTTCCGCCATGTACGCCCGGACGACATGCTGGCCAAGGTGCTGCGCGAGGTCGTCGCCAGGGTGCCCGGGCTTGATCCGGCCGAGATCGGTGATGTGATCACCGGATGTGCCATGCCGGAAGCCGAGCAGGGCATGAACGTGTCGCGTATCGGTCTGCTGCTCGCAGGGCTTCCGGACACGGTGCCGGGCATCACCATCAACCGCTTCTGCGCTTCAGGCCTGCAGGCGGTGGCCGATGCCGCCAACCGCATCCGCCTCGGCGAAGCCGATGTGATGATCGCCGCCGGTACCGAGAGCATGAGCGCGATGCCGCAGATCATGGGCAACAAGGTCAGTCTCAACCCGGAAATCTTCAGCAAGGCCGAGAATATCGGGATCGCCTACGGCATGGGGCTGACCGCGGAGAAAGTGGCCGAGCAGTGGAAAGTCAGCCGTGAGGATCAGGACGCCTTTGCCGTCGAATCGCACCGCCGTGCCTGCGCTGCGATTTCGGCCGGGCAGTTCGCCGGCGAGATATCCCCCTATGCGGTGCAGTCCTATCTGCCAGGCGAAGGTGGCAGCGTGCGTATCGCCGAACGCGTGCTCGAGAACGACGAAGGCCCGCGACCCGATGCTGCGATGGAACGCCTTGCCAAGCTGAAGCCCGTGTTTGCCGCGCGCGGCTCGGTCACGGCGGGCAACAGTTCGCAGATGTCGGACGGGGCGGGCGCGGTACTCCTGATGAGCGAAGCGGCACTGAAACGCTTCAACGCGACCCCGATTGCACGGTTTCGCAGCTACGCTGTGGCCGGGGTGCCGCCGCAGGTAATGGGTATCGGCCCGGTCGAAGCCATCCCGCGCGCGCTGAAGATGGCCGACGTGGCACAGGACAGCGTGGGCTGGATCGAGCTCAACGAGGCTTTTGCGGCGCAGGCGCTGGCGGTGACGCGCCAGCTCGGACTCGATCCGGAAAAGGTCAATCCGCTTGGCGGCGCGATTGCGCTTGGCCATCCGCTTGGTGCCACCGGTGCAATTCGTACGGCCACCCTGATGGCGGCGATGCAGCGCGACCCGAAGTTGCGCTTCGGCCTGATCAGCATGTGTATCGGAACCGGCATGGGGGCGGCGGGCATTTTCGAGCGAATGTAGCCGCCAGGGCACGCATCGCATCCGGTGCGGCAAACCCTTGATGGATCGGGCAGTTCCCGCTTCGGGCTGCCCGATTCGCATTTCAACGAAAGCTTATATTGAAGAAATGTGTCTTATATCGGATCATCCTAAGTGATTGGTGGGTAACAATCTCTTATAATTCTCGGGTTTGTTTACGCGGGGTCGTTGCCCGTGAGCCGTAAAACGCGGCTCTACGGCGTGCAGGACTCCACCATTCTCATGAGTGATTGGGCGATAGACGCATGATACAAATCAAACGCGGACTTGACCTTCCTGTCACCGGCGCGCCGGCGCAGCGCATTGAAGCCGGACGGCCGGTGCGCAGTGTGGCCGTCATCGGCTTCGACTATCACGGCATGAAGCCGACGATGGCGGTGCAGGTGGGCGACCGGGTGAAGCTGGGGCAGGTGTTGTTCTCCGACAAGAAGACGGAAGGGGTGCATTTCACTGCGCCTGCCGCAGGGGTGGTCAGCGCCATCCATCGCGGCGAGCAGCGTGTGCTGCAATCCGTGGCCATCGATGTCGAAGGTGATGAGGCCATCGACTTCGCGCGCTACAGCGACGCCGAGATCGACGCACTCGCACCCGAAGCCGTGCGCGAGAACCTGCAGCAGTCCGGGCTCTGGACTGCGCTGCGCACCCGGCCCCTGAGCAAGGTGCCTGCGATCGACGCCACGCCGAGCTCGATCTTCGTCACCGCGATCGACACGCATCCGCTGGCAGCCGACCCCACCGTGGTCATCGGCGAGTACGCTGAAGACTTCAATCGCGGGCTCAAGGTGCTTGGCCGGCTGGCGCGGGTATTTCTGTGCCACGCCGAAAATGCGAAGCTGCCCGGTTCCGATTTGAACAACGTGACCGCAGAATCATTCTCCGGTCCGCATCCGGCCGGCCTGCCCGGTACGCACATTCACTTCCTCGACCCGGTCGATGCGCACAAGTCAGTGTGGTATCTGAACTACCAGGACGTGATCGCGATGGGCAAGCTGTTTGCCACCGGTCGTCTGTGGGAAGAGCGCGTCGTGGCGCTGGCTGGTCCGGTGGTGGAAAAGCCGCGTCTGGTGCGTACCCGTCTGGGCGCCAACCTTGACGAGCTGACCGCTGGCGAGATGTCCGTCGGGCGCAATCGCGTGATTTCGGGCTCGGTTTTCGGTGGGCGCACGGCGCGCGGCGCCTGTGCCTACCTCGGCCGCTATCACCTGCAGGTGTCTTGCCTCAAGGAAGGGACCGAACGCGAGTTCATGCACTACCTGCGTGCGGGCACCAACAAGCATTCGGTGCTCAACATCTTTGCCTCGAAGCTGTTCGGCGATCGCAAGCTCGACTTCACAACTACCACCAATGGCAGCCCGCGCGCCATGGTGCCGGTCGGCAACTACGAAGCCGTGATGCCGCTCGACATTCTGCCGACGCAGCTGCTGCGTTACCTCATTGTCGGCGACACCGACATGGCGCAGAAACTCGGTGCGCTCGAGCTCGACGAGGAAGACCTCGCGCTGTGTACCTACGTGTGTGCCGGCAAGTACGAGTACGGCCCAATCCTGCGGGATAATCTGACACGCATCGAAAAGGAAGGCTGAGCATGGGTCTGCGTTCATATCTCGACAGTATCGAGCACCACTTCGAAAAGGGTGGCAAGCACGAGAAGTGGTATGCCCTTTACGAGGCAGTGGATACCGCGCTCTACCGCCCGTCCAGCGTCACCCGCACCACCGCTCACGTGCGCGACGGTCTCGACCTCAAGCGCATGATGATCACGGTTTGGATGTGCACCTTTCCGGCGCTGTTCTTCGGCATGTGGAATATCGGCTTCCAGGCCAATACCATCTATGCCGCCAATCCCGATCTGCTCGCAGCTCAGGACGGCTGGCGGATGGCGCTGATCGCCGCTTTTGCCAGTTTTGACCCGGGCAGCGTATGGGACAACATGGTGCATGGCGCAGCGTATTTCCTGCCCATCTACCTGGTGACCTTCGTTGTCGGCGGTTTCTGGGAAGTGCTGTTCGCTTCGATCCGCCGCCATGAGGTGAATGAAGGCTTCTTCGTCACCTCGGTGCTGTTCGCGCTGATCTGCCCGCCGACCGTGCCGCTGTGGCAGGTTGCACTCGGCATCAGCTTCGGCGTCGTGATCGGCAAGGAAGTGTTCGGCGGAACGGGCAAGAACTTCCTCAACCCCGCACTGACCGGCCGTGCCTTCCTGTACTTTGCCTACCCGGCACAGCTGTCCGGCGATGCGGTATGGACGGCCGTCGATGGCTACACCGGCGCGACCCCGCTGTCGCTCGGCGCTGCAGGCGGGCTGGACCAGATCGTGGCCGGCGGCATTACCTGGATGGACGCCTTCCTCGGGCTGATCCACGGTTCGGTGGGCGAAACCAGCACGCTCGCCATCCTTATTGGCGGTGCGGTGCTGCTGATCATGAAGATCGCGTCGTGGCGCATCGTCGCCGGCGTGATGATCGGCATGATCGGCATGAGCCTGCTGTTCAACGGCATCGGCTCCACAAGCAACCCGATGTTCGGCCTGCCGTGGTACTGGCATCTGGTGGTTGGCGGCTTCGCCTTCGGCATGATCTTCATGGCAACCGATCCGGTGTCGGCGTCGATGACCAACACCGGGAAGTGGATTTTCGGTGCATTCATCGGGATCATGACCGTGCTCATCCGGGTGGTTAACCCGGCCTTCCCCGAGGGCATCATGCTGGCGATCCTTTTCGCCAACCTGTGTGCCCCGCTGATCGATCACTTCGTGGTCTCGGCCAATATCAAGCGGAGGTTGGCGCGCAATGTCCAGTAAGAAAGAATCGACAGGCCGCACGCTGTTCGTGGCGTTGGCGGTAAGTCTGGTGAGTTCGGTGTTCGTGGCGGGCGCGGCCGTGTCGCTGAAGCCGGTGCAAATCGAAAACCGCTTGCTCGACAAGCAGCGGAGCATTCTGGCGATTGCCGGTTTGGGTGATCCGAATCTGTCCGGGCGCGAGGTCAAGGAACTCTTTGCCAGCCGGGTCAGTGCGAAGGTCGTGGATCTCGAAAGTGGTGAGTATTCCACCGAGTTCAATCCTGCGATATTCGACCCGCTGAAGGCTGCGCGAGACCCAAAGCTCTCGGATGCACTGCCTGGTAACGAAGACATTGCACTGATCAAGCGCCGCGAGCGTTACACCACCGTTTATATGGTGGAGCAGGACGGCAAGCTCGAGTCGCTGATTCTGCCAGTGCGCGGATACGGCCTGTGGTCGACGCTGCACGGTTTCATGGCGGTGAAGGCCGATCTGAACACCGTGGTCGGTTTCGGCTTCTATCAGCATGCCGAAACGCCTGGCCTGGGAGGCGAGGTCGATAACCCGAACTGGAAGGCACTGTGGCCGGGGAAAACGCTGTTTGACGATGCTGGCAAGCCGATCATCCAGATCGTCAAGGGCGGTGTTGATCCGGCCAGTCCGTCTGCCGACCATCAGGTCGATGCCTTGGCTGGCGCCACGCTGACCAGCAACGGCGTTGATCGTCTGCTTCAATTCTGGCTGGGCGAGCAGGGCTTCGGTCCTTATCTTGCCAAGCTGCGTAACCAGGGGGTCTGAACATGTCCAAGCATACGGCCAAGGAAGTCCTGCTTAACCCGATCTTCAACAACAACCCGATCGGGCTGCAGATCCTCGGGATCTGCTCGGCCCTCGCGGTGACTTCGAATTTGCAGACGGCGTTGGTGATGTCAATCGCGCTTACGCTGGTGACCGCTTTCTCCAACCTGTTCATCTCGATGATCCGCAACCAGATCCCGAGCTCGATTCGCATGATCGTGCAGATGGTGATCATCGCTTCGCTGGTGATTCTGGTGGACCAGATCCTGAAGGCTTACGCCTTCAGTCTGTCCAAGCAGCTGTCGGTGTTCGTCGGTCTGATTATCACCAACTGTATCGTGATGGGCCGTGCGGAAGCGTTCGCCATGCAGAACCCGCCCTTCATGTCCTTTCTCGATGGTATCGGCAATGGCCTCGGTTACAGCGCCATGCTGATCGCGCTCGGCATTGTGCGGGAGCTCTTCGGTGCCGGAAAGCTGTTCGGTATCGAGATTCTTCCCCTGATCAAGGATGGTGGCTGGTATCTGCCTAATGGCTTGCTGCTGTTGCCGCCGTCGGCCTTCTTCCTGATCGGACTGTTCATCTGGGCCCTGCGTTCGTGGAAGAAGGATCAGGTCGAGGAGACGGCGTTCAAGATGGCGCCGCAAGTGATCAACAAGGAGGCTTACTGATATGGAGCATTACATCAGCCTCTTCGTGCGGGCGGTGTTCATCGAGAACATGGCGCTGTCCTTCTTCCTTGGCATGTGTACCTTCATTGCCATCTCGAAGAAGGTCGAAACCGCCATCGGTCTTGGTATTGCGGTGATCGTGGTGCAGGTGATCACCGTGCCGGCGAACAACCTGGTTCTGACCTATCTGCTGCGTGACGGAGCACTTGCCTGGGCGGGCTTGCCAGACGTCGATCTGTCCTTCCTGATCCTGCTGTCCTTCATCGGCATCATCGCGGCGATCGTGCAGGTGATCGAAATGCTGCTCGACAAGTACGTGCCCAGCCTCTACAACGCCCTGGGCGTGTTCCTGCCGCTGATCACCGTCAACTGCGCGATCATGGGTGGCGCACTGTTCATGGTCGAACGTGACTACAACCTGCCCGAAAGCGTGGTCTATGGCCTCGGTTCGGGTTTCTCGTGGGCGCTGGCCATCGCATTGCTCGCCGGCATCCGCGAAAAGCTGAAGTACAGCGATGTGCCCGAGGGTCTTCAGGGCCTGGGTATCACCTTCATCACCATTGGATTGATGTCGCTGGGCTTCATGTCTTTCTCCGGTGTGCAGCTCTAAGGACGGAATGAACGCATGAATACCGAAATCATCCTCGGCATCGGCATGTTCACTGGCATCGTGCTTGCGCTGGCCATGTTCATCATCTTTGCCCGCTCCAAACTGGTTGCCAGCGGCGATGTCACCATCGACGTCAATGGCGAGAAGAAAATCACCGTGCCGGCCGGTGGCAAATTGCTGCAGACCTTGGCCGAAAGCGGTCTGTTTCTGCCTTCTGCCTGCGGTGGAGGCGGTACCTGTGCGCAGTGCAAGTGCGTGGTCAAGGAAGGCGGCGGTTCGATGCTGCCGACCGAGGAGTCACACTTCACCAAGCGCGACGCCAAGGAAGGCTGGCGCCTGTCTTGCCAGACCCCGGTCAAGCAGGACATGAAGGTTGAGGTGCCCGAGGAAGTGTTCGGGGTGAAGAAGTGGGAATGCACGGTGGAGTCCAACCCCAACGTCGCCACGTTCATCAAGGAGCTCACCCTGCGTCTGCCCGAAGGCGAGAACGTCGAGTTTCGTGCCGGCGGTTATGTTCAGCTCGAGTGCCCGCCCCACGTGGTGAAGTACGCCGACTTCGACATCCAGCCCGAGTACCGCGGTGACTGGGACAAGTTCAACATGTGGCGCTTCGTGTCAAAGGTCGACGAGACCGTGATCCGTGCCTACTCGATGGCGAACTACCCGGAAGAGAAGGGCGTGGTGAAGTTCAACATCCGTGTTGCGTCGCCTCCGCCGGGGCGCGACGATATTCCGCCGGGCAAGATGTCGTCCTGGGTGTTCAACCTCAAGGAGGGCGACAAGGTCACCGTTTACGGCCCGTTTGGCGAGTTCTTTGCGCGTGAAACGGACAACGAGATGGTGTTCGTGGGTGGTGGCGCAGGCATGGCGCCGATGCGCTCGCACATCTTCGACCAGCTCAAGCGGCTGTCGAGCCAGCGCAAGATCAGTTTCTGGTACGGCGCGCGTTCGATGCGCGAGGCGTTCTACGTTGAAGAATTCGACAAGCTCGCGGAAGACAACCCCAACTTCACGTGGCATCTGGCGCTGTCCGATCCCTTGCCGGAAGACAACTGGACCGGATACACCGGCTTCATTCACAACGTGTTGTTCGAGAACTACCTCAAGGATCATCCGGCGCCTGAGGATTGCGAGTTCTACATGTGCGGACCTCCGATGATGAACGCAGCGGTGATCAAGACCCTGCTCGATCTCGGTGTCGAGCGCGAGAACATCATGCTCGATGATTTCGGCGGCTGATCGCTGCGCGTATCCGGGCCCGCAGTGGCCCGGCGCATCTGCAGAGCCCCCGTCTTCGGCCAGGTCCGGACGCGGGGGTTTTTCTATTCCGGCATTCCGCGCTAACCTGTCGGTTCCAACATACGGTGCAGAATGGTTGCCCGAAATACAAGAGGAAGACAGCATGGCCGGAACCGTATTGCTCGACGTCGCCGATGGCGTCGCTACCCTGACCCTTAACCGTCCTGCAGCACTGAATGCGTTGTCGGTGGAAATGATGCAGGATCTGGCGGCCGCAGCCCATGATCTGGCAGGACGCAAGGATGTTGCCGTTGTCGTGATTACGGGTGCGGGCGACCACTTCATGGCAGGCGGCGACCTGAAGGATTTCGCCAGCCACCTGCACCTCTCTCCGGAAGCGCGGCGCGCCACGTTCCGGGCCATGATCGAGCAGTACATCAACCCCACGGTAGAGGTGCTGCAAGGACTCGACCAGCCGGTGGTTGCCAAGGTACGTGGCGCCTGCGCTGGCTTTGGCCTGACCCTGATGATGGGATGCGACCTCGTCGTGAGTGCGGACAGCGCGGTGTTTACCACCGCCTATGCTGCGATCGGCTTGTCCGGCGACGGCGGCGCGTCGTACTTCCTGCCGCGTATCGTCGGCAGGAGGAAGGCGGCCGAACTGCTGTTGCTGGGGGAGCGCTTCGACGCCGCCGAGGCGCTCCGCCTTGGCCTGGTGACGCGCAGCGTGCCTGCCGACCTCCTCGATGCGGAAACCGCCAAGCTGTGCGCGCGTCTCAGGTCAGGCCCGCTGCAGACCTATGGCGAGATCAAGCGCCTGCTTGCGATGTCCCACGACAGCCAGCTCGAGTCCCAGTTGCACAGTGAGGCGCTGGCCTTCGGTCGGTGTGGTGGCAGTGATGACTTTGCCGAGGGTGTGACGGCTTTCCTCGAAAAGCGCAAGCCGGTGTTCAAGGGCGCCTGAGCGCCCCTGGCAGGGACGGCTGCAGCCAGCGGACCCGCCGCCCCCGCCGGCGGTGTTTCAGCGTGACAGGCGATAGGCCAGCAGTCCCACCCACTCGTGCACTGCAAACCAGGCCGCGTAAGCCGAGCCGGCACTGGGCAGGTTCGGCAGGACTTCGTCGTCGACAGGCTTGCCGATGGGGCGTGGTCCCAGCCATGCCGTCGGAGCAATGCTGACCTGCATCCCGGCCGCTTCGAATTCGGCGCGCGCACGGCGCATGTGCGCGGCGTGAGTGACCAGCACGATGCGAGTTACGCCGGAAGCCTTGAGCTGCCCGGCCGAGTAACGGGCATTCTGCCGGGTGTCGAGCGAGGAGGGTTCGGTCCACCGGACCCGAACGTCGAAGTCCTCCTCGAGGCTGCTTTTCATCAGGATCGCTTCGGGAATCTCACCGCTCGGTGCGCCCCCGCTCACCAGAATCGGCAAACCGGTCTGACGTGAAAGCCTGGCGCCGTAACGCAGACGTTCGAGGGTAATGCGATTGACGGTGTCACCACCGTATTCCGGTGCATTGCTCATGCGCCCGCCACCCAGAATGACGATCGCCTGGGCGTCGGTGGCTGCTGACAGCGACAGGGGCTGCCGCGGCTCGAGTGGTTCAAGCAGCAGGCCGACCGGCGCCGGCGTGATCAGCAACAGACCGCTGACCAGTCCTGTCCATACCAGCATTCGTCCGCTGCGCGGTCGCCGGCGGCC
This sequence comes from Parazoarcus communis, assembly GCF_003111645.1. Classification (NCBI taxonomy): domain Bacteria; kingdom Pseudomonadati; phylum Pseudomonadota; class Betaproteobacteria; order Rhodocyclales; family Zoogloeaceae; genus Parazoarcus; species Parazoarcus communis. Next base: position 2,750,157 of record NZ_CP022187.1, on the reverse strand, counting down.
CATCAGCAGCCCGATCAGGATCAGTGCAAAGGGCATCAGCGGGGGCAGAATCAGTACCGAGATCAGCTTCTTGAGCCAGAACAGGGCAATCGCGGTGTCGAAATCCATTCGGGTTTGTCCTCTGGTGTCGTGCCCAGTATTATCAGGGCAATTCCATTCCCGCGGTTTCAAGCTCATGCCCATGCAGTGCCGGCTGGCGGTCTCCGTCCTTCCTGTCTCCGTTCTCCTGTTTCCCTGAATCATCATGGGATTTCGCCAACTCGTCTGGGCGCTGATTGCCGCACTGCTGATCTACGGCGCCTGGCAACTGCTGCGCGCCCTGGTTGCCGGACGCGGCCGCGCCGAAGCTGCGTCGCCGCCGGCGGCCGCTGCCTTGAAGGCCGATTCGATGGCTGCAGAAGATGCGGACGACGACGATGCGGATTTCAACTACGCACCCTTGCCGTCAGACGTCGTGGCGCCTGCTGCGCCTGCAGCGCCGCCGGCCCCCGAGGCGCCCGCCGCAGAGCGGCCCGATACCTTTGCGCTGGAACTTGAGTTGCAGCGCCTGCGGCGCGAAGTTGGCGCCTTGCGTGCGGCGCTTGACGTGCAGCAGGGCGAGATCGGCGCGCTGCACGAAACCGTGCAGCGCCTCGTTGATGCGCCGCCGGCGGATTCAAGCTCCCTGGAAGACAGCTCCGGCCAGAATGCCTCGCCGGAGTACAGCGAGGCGCTGGTGCTGGCGCGCCGGGGCTTGTCGGTGGAGGAGGTGGCTGCGCGCTGCGGCATCACCCGGGCGGAGGCGGAACTGGTCGTGTCGCTGGCTGCGCGCGGTGAGCCTGAGGGGGGCGCATGAGCACAATGACTGCAGATCAGATCCGCGTGCAGCGTAACCGTGCATTGAAGCGCGCCGGGCTGGCGAGCGGGGTCGCTGTGGCGCTGCTGCTTGTCGTGCTGATGTTCGAGGATGGTCGCACGCCTGAGTCCGCCCCGCCCACGATGGCGGTGCAGCCTCCGCCGGTCGCGCAGGCCATCGAGCCTGACGCGCCGGTCGAAAACACAGCCGTCGTGCCGGACGCCGGAGCGGCAGATCCCGCAGCCGCCGACGTCAAGCCGGAAGGCGAGCCATTGCCGCTGACGCAGGTCGAGGCAGCGTCAGCGCCGCCACCTGCCGAGAAGAAGGCATCCGTTCCGCTGGCAAATGGCTACCTGGTGCAACTGGGCGTCTTCGGCTCCATGGACAATGCTGACGGACTCCGCGCCGATGTGGCGGCAAGAGGGCTGCCAGCGCACGTCGAGGGCCGGGTCGTGGTCGGACCGTTTCCCGACAAGGCGGCTGCGGAAGCGGCGCGCGCGCGGCTGAAACGTGAGGGGCTGGCAAGCGGCATCGTGGTGCCCCCGCGCAAGAGCAAGTGAAGCCGGCAACAGCGCTGATTGCGGCCGGCAAATATATCGAAACAAGGGAGGAGAGACACATGAAGATCGAGAGCCCGGTGTTGGGCGTGTTTGAAGTATCCGACGACAAACTGATCGAGTTTCCGCAGGGTTTGCCCGGCTTCGAGGGGTGTCACCGTTTCGTGCTCGTGCATGAGGAGGGCGCCGAGGCAACCGTGTTCATGCTGCAAAGTGCGGACGACCCCGAAGTGGCGTTTTCCCTGACCGGGCCGGAGCAGTTCGGTATCAATTACGAATTCCCCCTGTCTGACGAAGAACTGGCCATCCTGAAGCTCGACCGGCCGGAGGACGCCCTTGTTGCCATCATCGTGCGCAAGGATGGGGACGACCCCGCGACGGCCGGCTTGCGTGCAAACTTCATGGCGCCGCTGGTGATCAACGTCGGCGCGCGCCGCGGCATGCAGAAGGTCATCAACAAGCTGGGTTGCGATATTCTGCTGCGCGCACAGGCGTAAGTGTCGAACGGCAGGCAGCGCCCACCCTCGGGGGCGCTGTCACCGTTAAGACCCAGGCACTGGCCGTCGCGTGAGCGCGGGCTTCGCGTTGCGATGCCCGCTGCCGCCAGCGCCCACGCCGAACCGGGGCTTCACCTGCTCTGCACAGGTTAGAATCCGCCTACACTCATCTTTTCAGGGATTCAGTCATGAGCCGTTCCATCGTTTCCACGCCCAGCGCACCCGCTGCCATCGGTACCTACTCGCAAGCGGTCAAGACCGGCAGCACCGTTTACTGCTCCGGTCAGATCGGGCTGGACCCGACGACGATGCAGATGGTCGAGGGCTTCGAGGCTCAAACCGTGCGTGTGTTCGAGAACCTCAAGGCGGTTGCCGAGGCTGCGGGCGGTTCGCTCGCCGACGCGGTCAAGCTCACGATCTATCTGACCGACCTGTCCAACTTCGCCACCGTAAACGAAGTCATGTCGCGCTACTTTGCCGAGCCCTATCCGGCGCGCGCAGCCGTCGGCGTCAAGGAATTGCCGCGCGGTGCGGTGGTCGAGGCCGACGCCATCCTCGTGCTGGGCTGAGCGACAGCAGCGCACGTGGGTTCGCGAGAACCGGGCGGGCGCTCTCCCGCGCAGGGTTGGCCGGGCGTTGGCGGGCAGTTGGCGGGGCGGTTGGCAAGGCTCGATCTCTATCGGCAGGAAGATCTCATCCTGCATCTGCCCTTGCGTTATGAAGACGAGACCCGGCTGACACCCATTGCCGACGCACGTCACGGCTTCCCGGCCCAGATCGAGGGCGAGGTCGTCTCCTGCGAAGTCACGCTCCGTCCGCGCCGGCAACTGGTTGCCCGCGTGCGCGACGCGTCCGGGACGCTGGTGGCGCGCTGGCTCAACTTTTACCCTTCGCAGCAGAAGCAGCTGTCCGTCGGGCGCAGCGTGCGCCTGTTCGGAGAAGTGCGCGGCGGCTTCTTTGGCGACGAGATGGTGCATCCGCGTCTGCGTCCGGTGGAGCCGGGCGAGGCGCTGCCGGATGCGCTGACGCCGGTCTATCCGACCACTGCCGGCGTCGGGCAGGCGACACTGCGCAAGCTGATCGACCTGGCGCTCCGCACCGTTGCGCTGGACGATCCGATTCCACCGGCGGTTTGCAGCCGCCTCGGTTTGCCGGGCTTTGCAGAGGCGGTGCGTGCCCTGCATCACCCCGCGCCCGATGCCGACCCCGCCGCACTGGAAAACCGGGAGCACCCGGCCTGGCGGCGGATCAAGTTCGAGGAGTTGCTGGTTCAGCAGTTGTCGCTGCGGCGGGCCTATAACGCACGCCGGGCGCTGGGCGCCGCAAGTCTGCCGCCACGCCGGCAGCTGACGCAGGCCTTGCTCAGCCAGCTCGCATTCAGCCTGACCGGTGCGCAGCAGCGTGCGGTTGCCGAGATCTCCGCCGATCTTGCCGCAGCGCACCCGATGCAGCGGCTGCTGCAGGGCGACGTCGGCAGCGGGAAGACGGTCGTTGCCGCGCTGGCGATGCTGCAGGCAGCCGAAAACGGCTGGCAGGCCGCGCTGATGGCGCCCACCGAGATCCTTGCCGAGCAGCACTACCGCAAACTGCACGACTGGCTGGCGCCGCTGGGCATCGAAGTGGCCTGGTTGTCGGGCAGTCGCAAGAAGCGCGAGCGCGAGGCGGAGCTTGCGCGTCTGCACGGCGGCGAGCTGCTGCTCGCAGTCGGCACCCATGCTTTGATCGAAGACCCGGTGGCAATGCCCAAGCTGGCGCTGGCCGTTGTAGACGAACAGCATCGCTTTGGTGTGCGCCAGCGTCTGGCCTTGCGCGAGAAGGGGCAGGCCGGGCAGCGTCCGCACATGCTGATGATGTCCGCCACGCCGATCCCGCGCACGTTGGCGATGACCCACTATGCCGATCTCGATGTCTCGGTGCTCGATGAACTGCCGCCGGGGCGCACGCCGATACGCACGCGTCTGGTCTCCGACGGCAGGCGTGACGAAGTGGTGGGCCGTGTCCGCGATGCTTGCCTCGGGGGGCGTCAGGCCTACTGGGTGTGCCCGCTGATCGAGGAGTCCGAGGCGCTGCAGTTGCAGACCGCGGTGGATACCTTCGAGATGCTGTCCGCCGACCTGCCCGAACTGAATGTCGGTCTAATTCACGGGCGTCTGAAAGCCGACGAGAAGGCGGCCACGATGGCCGCCTTTGCCGCCGGCGATCTGCAGGTGCTGGTGGCGACCACGGTGATCGAGGTTGGTGTCGACGTGCCCAATGCCAGCCTGATGGTGATCGAGCATGCGGAGCGTTTCGGCCTTGCGCAGTTGCACCAGTTGCGCGGCCGCGTCGGGCGCGGGACGGCGGAGTCGGTATGTATCCTGATCTACGCCCAGCCGCTGTCTGAAACCGCGCGGGCACGGCTGAAGGTGATCTACGAGCAGACGGACGGCTTCGCGATCGCCAGTGAGGACTTGCACATTCGCGGCCCGGGCGAGTTCGTCGGCGCGCGCCAGAGCGGCGTGCCGCTGTTGCGCTTCGCCAGTCTCGAAGAGGACGACGACCTGATCGAGCCGGCACGTGCGCTGGCCGAACGCATGCTGGCACGCGAACCGAAGCTCGCCGAGCGCCTGCTCACGCGCTGGGTGGGCGGACGCGAAGGCCTGCTGCGGGCCTGATCCGGGTAAAATGCGCGCTGCGCGAACCCGCTTTCAACCGATGACGCTAGCCGACCGACTCCCCCACTACGTTCGCCTGATGCGGCTCGACAAGCCCATCGGCACCCTGCTGCTGCTGTGGCCCACACTGTGGGCCCTGTGGCTCGCAGCCGACGGCGTGCCGCCGCTGCACATCCTGCTGATCTTCGCGCTCGGCACCTTGCTGATGCGCTCGGCCGGTTGCGTGATCAACGATTACGCCGACCGCGATTTCGATGGCCATGTCGAGCGCACCCGCATGCGACCGCTCGCCACCGGTGCGGTCAGCACCCGCGAGGCGCTGCTGCTTGCCGGCGGACTGGCGCTCCTCGCCTTCATGCTGGTCCTGCCCCTGCAGCCACTGGTGATCTGGTTGTCGGTGCCGGCGCTGTTTCTCGCCGGCAGCTATCCCTATACCAAGCGCTTTCTCGCCATCCCGCAGGCCTATCTCGGGATTGCCTTCGGCTTCGGCATCCCGATGGGGTTTGCTGCGATTCTTGGCGAAGTGCCGGTGGTGGCCTGGGTGATGCTGCTGGCCAACATTTTCTGGGCCGTGGCCTACGACACCGAATATGCAATGGTCGACCGCCCGGACGACCTCAAGATCGGTATCAAGACCTCCGCCATCACCTTCGGTCGCTTCGATGTGGCCGCGGTGATGCTGTGCTACGCCATCGCCCTGTGCCTGCTGGCCTGGGTAGGCGTGGCGATGGCGCGCGGGCCGGCGTTCTACCTTGGCCTGCTGGCTGCGGCTGGCATTGCGCTCTACCACTTCACCCTCATCCGTCATCGCGAACGTGCCGACTGCTTCAAGGCCTTTCGCCACAACAACTGGCTGGGCGCCGCGATTTTTTGCGGAGTCCTTGTCGACGACCTGCTGCGCCGGCTCTGACCCGGCAGCCCTGACCCGGAACTCACCATGCACTTCATGACCGCCCTCAAGGGCGCCTGGCAGCAGCGCAACAGCCTGCTGTGCGTCGGCCTCGACCCCGATCCCGCCCGGTTTCCCGCGCACCTGCAGGACAAGCCGGATGCGATCTTCGAGTTCTGCAAGCAGATCGTCGATGCCACCGCCGACCTCGCGTGCTGCTTCAAGCCGCAGATCGCCTACTTCGCCGCGCGCCGTGCCGAGGATCAGCTCGAAGCGCTGATCGACCACATTCACGCGCGTCACCCGGACACCCCCGTGGTGCTCGATGCCAAGCGCGGCGACATCGGCAGTACCGCCGAGCAATATGCAGTCGAGGCCTTCGAGCGCTTCCGTGCGGATGCGATCACGGTCAATCCCTACATGGGGCGCGACTCGGTCGATCCCTACCTTGCCTACCCTGACAAGGGCGTGATCCTGCTGTGCCGCACCTCGAATCCGGGTGGCTCCGACCTGCAGTTTCTCGATGTCGGTGGCGAAAAGCTTTACGAACGCGTGGCGCGTCTGGTTGCAGAAGACTGGAACGCGAGCGGCAACTGCGGTCTGGTGGTCGGCGCGACCTTCCCGGCCGAGATCGCGCGCGTGCGCGAACTGACGGGCGACATGCCCCTGCTGGTGCCAGGCATCGGTGCCCAGGGCGGCGACATTGCTGCCACCATGCAGGCCGGGCGCACTGCAGATGGTTGCGGACTGATGATCAACTCCTCGCGCGCGATCCTGTATGCGGGCAAGGGCGAGGACTTCGCTGCCGAAGCACGCAGGGTGGCGCTCGAAACGCGCGACGCCATCAACGCGCAGCGCTGATACGGACATGGCATGAAATACCACGACTTGCGCGACTTCATCACCCAGCTCGAGGCGCGCGGAGAGCTTAAGCGCATCAGCATCCCGGTCGACACCCATCTCGAAATGACCGAGATCGCCGACCGTGTGCTGCGCGCCGGCGGGCCGGCGCTGCTGTTCGAGAAACCGGTGACCCGCGGCGTACCCCAGGACATGCCGGTACTCGCCAACCTGTTCGGCACGCCCGAGCGGGTGGCTTACGGCATGGGCGAAGACCTCGACGCCGGGGACTGGCAGACGCCCTTGCGTGAAGTTGGCAAGCTGCTGGCCTTCCTCAAGGAACCGGAGCCACCGAAGGGCCTGAAGGACGCGTGGGAGAAGTGGCCGGTGCTCAAGCAGGTCATGAACATGTCGCCCAAGGAAGTGCGCTCCGCGCCGTGCCAGGAAGTGGTGTGGGAGGGCAAGGACGTCGACCTCGGTCGGCTGCCGATTCAGCACTGCTGGCCGGGCGACGCCGCACCGCTGATCACCTGGGGACTGGTGGTGACCCGCGGTCCGCACAAGAAGCGTCAGAATCTCGGCATTTACCGGCAGCAGGTGCTGGGGCCGAACCGCGTCATCATGCGCTGGCTGGCGC